>DATAAF010000046.1:0-20336 GCA_036260255.1 Acidimicrobiales bacterium
CGCCGGATTCTCAAGCGCCACCTCTCGGACGTCGTCTACCGGCGGATGATGCGTGACCTCTACGGGGAGGTGACGGCGCCACGCCCACGCAGCGAGGATGCCGTGCAGCCCGCTTGACATAGGAGCTTCAGCAGTCATCTACGCACGACCGCCCTCGCGCCATCAGCCCTGTGAGGGGGTCTTGGCGCGGACGCGCCCGCTCTGGGCGTGACCAGGCCGTCGAGAAGCCGGCGGACCGAGCCCGCCACCTCGTCGACCGCCCGGTCGAACACCTCGGCGTTGGCTCTCGACGGCGCCCGGTAGCCGCTCACCTTGCGGACGAACTGCAGCGCGGCGGCCCGGACCTCCTCGTCGGAGGCCGGCTCGCCACCGCGCAGGGTCACGATGCTCCGGCACATGACCCCACCTTCGCGCGGCTCGGGAGTGACGCGACGGCGGTCCGGTGCCATGGACGGACATGGCGCCCGCCCCTTCCATGCTCTCCCCGACCACCCAGGCGCCCGCCGACGCCCCCGGGGGGCTCCGGGCCATTGCTTGAGCAGCTGCGGACGCCTGCCGATCCACTGCCCGTGCGCGCACGGGGACCGGGTCGCCCGGGAACGCTGGGCGAGCCGTTCGGCTCCGTCCTCGCCGCCGCCCGCACGGGCGCCCCCTGGGCGTTCGAGCGGCTCTGGCAGTCCCTCGGTCCGGTGGTGGCCGGCTATCTGCGCCTCCAGGGGGCGCCCGAGCCCGACGACCTGACGAGCGAGGTGTTCCTCAGCGTGTTCACGAGCCTCGGGTCCTTCGAGGGCGACGAGGACCGGTTCCGCTCCTGGGTGTTCACCATCGCCCACCGCCGCCTGGTGGACGACTGGCGCCGGCGGGGGCGCCGCCCGGCCCTCGCCGACGGCGGTGAGCAGGCGGAGCGACGGGCGGCGCAGGCGCCCGGCGGCGACGTCGAGGAGGAGGCGCTCCGCCGGCTGAGCGAGGACCGGGTGCGGCGCATCTGCGAGCGGCTCGCCCCCGACCAGCGGGACGTGATCCTGCTCCGGATGGTCGCCGGCATGTCGCTCGAGCAGACGGCCGAGGCGGTGGGGAAGACGACGATCGCGGTCAAGGCCCTCCAGCACCGGGGGGTCGCCGCCCTCCGCCGGCTCCTCGAGCGGGAGGGCGTATCCCTGTGAGCGGGTGGGGCGATCACAACGACGAGATGCCCGGACCCGCTGCCTTCGACGACGCCACCGTGGAGGCCTTGCTGTCCGGTCGCCCCGTCGACGCCGGAGAGCTGGGCCCCCTTGCCGCGTTCGCCGAGGACGTGCGGTTCGCGGTCGACGGCCCCGCCCCCGCGCCCACCGCGGAGATGGCGAGGCTGCTGGCCGAGGGCATCCCGACGCCCACCGGCGTCACCCGGGCGGCGCTCGCTCCCCAGGGCGGCGCCCGGCACGCCGACGTCTCGAAGCGGAGGAAGACAATGACGATCACCGAACTGCTCGCCGCCCTCATGGCCAAGCTCGCCGGGCTCGGGGCGGCGTCCAAAGCCGCCCTCGGCCTCGGCGTGGCCGCCGCCAGCGTCACCGGCGCCGGCGCCGCCGGCGTCCTCCCCGACGCCGCCCAGCACGCGGTGGCCGAGGTCGTGGGCGCGGCGACGCCATTCGAGCTCGAGGACCCGCGGGACGCGGTGGCCGACGCCGGGGAGGACGCCGGTGCTCTGGTCGACGAGCCCGTCGACGGAGTCACCGACGGGGACGGGGGCGGGGGCGACGACCAGCCCGCCAACCACGGCGCGTGCGTGTCCGAGGCCGCCCACAACGCACCGCGCGGCCCCGGCGGCGACCACGGCCGGGCGGTGTCCGCCATCGCCCGCTCCGACTGCGGCAAGACGACGACCACCAGCTCGCCGAGCACGACCACAACCGTCGCCTCCCCGACGACCACGACGACCATCGACGACGACCAGACCACGCTCGACGCCAACCGTCGCCGGGGCGGCCCGGGCCACGGCGGGGGCAACCCGAACCACGGCAACTCGGGGCCGGGCAACTCGGGCAACGGCAGCTCCGGCAACGGCAACTCGGGGCCGGGCAACTCGGGCAACGGCGGAGGCCACGGTCACGGCCGGTCAGGCCGGTGAGGTGGCTGTCCGCGACAGAGGAGCCCTCGTGACTCTCATGAGATCGGCGCCGGCCCGGACCGTCCCGGCCGGCCCGGTCTTCGGCGGCTGCACCTGGACGTCGGCGGCGGCGGGAACCGCGGTCGTCGGCATGCGCGGGGAAATCGACGCCATCGCCATCCCGTCGCTGTCCGGCTGTCTCGACGACGCCATCGGGGCCGGCCACCGCGAGGTCGTACTGGACATGGCCGAGGTGTCGTTCATCGACTCGGTGGGGCTGGCCGCCATCGTGGCGGCGAAGAAGCGCCTCGCCAACCACGCCGGCACGCTGACCCTGCGCCGGCCCACCCCCCACGTGCGCAAGCTGCTGGAGATCACCGGCCTCACCGGCTTCGTGCCGGTGGAGAGCTGAGGAGGAGCGCGGCGGGACTCAGCCCGGGCCCCGCCGCAGGTACTTCTTGATGCAGTGGAGGGCACCCAGGTTCTGGGCGAAGTAGTGGTAGTCGCCCAGCTGGACGACGTCGAAGCCCAGCCCCTCCCAGATCCTCTTGTTCGCCTCGTCGGTGGCGCGCAGGGCCTTCCACGGCCCGTGCCCGTAGGTCGGGAGCCAGACGCGCCGGGAGCCCTCGGTGATCTCGACCAGGCAGTTGTTGGAGGTGGCGAAGTACCACTGCCGCAACCGCTCGCCGGGGTAGTCGACGTACACCCTCGGCAGCGGCGTTCGGATCACGTCGAATCCCAGGCGCTTGAGCCGGCGGGCGATCTCGTCGAAGGCCAGAGCCAGCGCGTGGTCGGGAAGCCGCTCGCCGAGGATGTCGGCGGCGGACGCCGGAGAGCCGACCAGCACCCGGTAGCGGCCGGTGGCGGGGTTGCGCCCGGCCAGGCTCAGGAACATGTCGATGTGGAAGACCGGCTGCAGGGAGCCGGCCCCCGCACCGACGTCCTCGGTCCACCACTCGCCCCCGCGGCGGAACCGCCGGGGCGCCAGCAGCTCCTCCGGTATGGGTCGGGCCAACCCGAGGAAATGGAGCCGGCGCCGGCGGTCGAAGGTCCGCACGAACAGGTCGTTGGCCCGCGTGGCCGGTGACCCGTCTCCGATGAGCACGGGTGCCGACTCCCGCCAGGTGTCCAGCGTCTTGGTCAGGTAGTCGGCTCCGACGAGGACGAAGTCGTCGCCCACCAGCACGTTGCCGCCCTGGAAGTAGAGCGGCGCCTGGGTGGCCTGGATGTCCGTCGCCTCGGCGACGAGGTCGGCGATCAGGCCGTCGCCATAGCGCGGGAAGGAGAAGGGCTCCACGAGGAAGGTCCGGGGCGGCTCGGCGCCCACGTCGGTCACCGCGACGTAGCCGTCCTCGGCCCACACCGAGAACGACAGGTAGTCGGGCGACTCGATGACGGTCGGGGCGTTTTCCCGCCGCTCGCGGTCGACGATCCGCCGGAGGTCGTCGGCGACGTCGGGGTGGACGAGCACGGTGAGCTCGCACCCGGAGGGCAGGGTGCGGAAGAGCTCGGCGAAGGTGCCCTCCAGGGTGAAGTCGCCCTCGGCGTACGGCGGGTAGCACAACAGCAGGTGGCGGAGCGCGCCGTGGGCGCTGGAGACGATCGCCGGGTCCACCGGGGCGGCCGGCGCCGCCGTGGTGGCGAGCAGGTCGAAGGCGGTGATCCCTGCGCGCAGGACGGCGGTGGAGGGTTGACGGTCGCGCCGGGGGATGGCCGCCGGCGTGCGCAGCTCGTTCACGTACTCGGGCACGCGTTGATGCTGCCACCGCCGGGTGGGTAGGAACAGACGTGTTCGCGAGGCAGAGGAGGTCACGTTGAGGAAGCTCGTGCGCAAGGGCCGGTTCGTCACGGCCGCCACCGTCGGTGCCGCCGTCGCCTACTTCGCCGACCCCGACAACGGCCGGTCGCGCCGGGTGCGGGCGAAGGACCAGCTGGGCGCCATGATGCGCCGCCGCCGCCGCGAGGCCGAGCAGCTGTCCCGCCACACCGCGAACGTGGCCGCCGGAGAGGCCGCCCAGGCGCGGGGTGCAGGCGAGCCCAAACCCGTCGACGACGTCGACGTGGTCCATGCCGTGAAGCAGGCCCTCTCGGAGCTCGGTGTGCCGACGTCCGACCTCACCGTCGACGTGGTCGAGGGCACCGCCGCCCTCAGGGGCCAGGTCCCGAGCGAGGAGGACAAGACCAAGGTCGAGCAGGCGGTGGGGCGCGTCCCCGGGGTCCAGAGGGTCGAGAGCTGGCTCCACCTCCCCGGCCAGCCGGCGCCCAACAAGGCGTCGGCGCTGCAGGCGTCCTGACGTGGCGGCGCGCCCGTCGCGTCAGCCGGACGGGCGCAGGAGGTCACCGGCGGCGACCAGGTCGAGGTCAAGGGTCTTGTAGCCCACCGAGTCGAAGAACACGGTGACGACGTCACCCTCGTACCCCAGCACCTGGCCGTCGCCCCACGTCGTGTGGGTCACCCGCGTGTTCACGGCGAACGGCGCCCGGCCCGGCGAGGAGCCCGCCTCCCCGTTCTCGGACGCGGCGCACTGGTCGCAGTTGCCGCACGGGCCGTGGAGCTGCTCACCGAAGTAGCCGAGGAGGAGCCGGCGCCGGCACGCCCTCGCCTCGGCGTAGGCCTGCATCATCTCCACCCTCGACCGCTCGACGCGCCGGCGGGTCTCGTCGTCGCCGCCGGAGGCGAAGAACCGCCGCACACCGAGGTCCTCGGGCCGGTAGAACAGCACCGCCTCGGCGGGATCCCCGTCCCGCCCGGCCCGGCCGATCTCCTGGTAGTAGGCGTCCAGGGACTCGGCCGCGTCGTGGTGGTGGACGAAACGCACGTCGGGCTTGTCGATGCCCATGCCGAAGGCGGTGGTCGCGACGATCACCCGAACGTCGCCCTCGGTGAACGCCGCCTGGGTGGCGTTGCGCTCGGCCGCCGGGAGGCCGGCGTGGTAGGGGGCGGCCGCCACCCGCCGCGACTGCAGGGCCTCGGCCACCTCCTCGGCCGACCGCCGGGTGGCGACGTAGACGATCCCGGCACCCTGGGTCGTCGCCGCCCGTTCCACCGCCGCCGCCCGCTTGTCGGCGGCGTCCACGAAGCGCTCCACCGAGAGGGAGATGTTGGGACGGTCGAACCCTCGCACCACGAGGACGGCGTCGCGGAGCTCGAGACGCTCGACGATCTCCTCCCGCACCGGCGGGGCGGCAGTGGCGGTGAGGGCGAGCACGGGCGGTCGCCCGACGGCGGCCACCACCGACGCCAGCCCGAGGTAGTCGGGGCGGAAGTCGTGGCCCCAGGCGCTGATGCAGTGGGCCTCGTCGACGACGAACAGCGACGGTCGGGCGGCGGAGATCTCCGCCACCACCTCCTCCTTGGCCAACTGCTCGGGAGCGAGGAACACGAACTCGACGTCGCCCGAGGCCAGGTGGTCGAGAGCCCGGCGGCGGTCGGCGGCGCCCATCTGGGAGTTCGCCTCGGCGGCGGTGACGTCGTTGGCCAGCAGCGAGCGGACCTGGTCGCGCTGGAGGGCGATGAGCGGCGACACCACCACGGTGGGCCCCGGGATCAGCAGCGCCGCCAGCTGGTAGATGGCCGACTTGCCCCAGCCCGTCGGCAGCACGGCCAGGGTGTCGCGCCCCGAGGCGGCGGCGCGGATCGCCTCCTCCTGGCCGGCGCGGAGACGGTCGAAGCCGAAGGTCTCGCGGGCCAGGCGGCGGATGCGGCGGCGGTCGGGCGCCCGGCGGGTGCTCAGGCCGGGGCCCCGGGGTCGGGCTCGTCGGGCTCGTCGGGCTCGGGCCGGCCGAAGGGATCCTGGAACGACTCCGGCCCGGCGACCGCCCCCTCGTCGCCGACGGTCGTCCGCCCTCCGTAGCCGGGCTCGCCCGGCGTGCTGGCGCCGGGCGACGAGGCGGCCGCGCCCTGGCGGTCCTCCGGTGCTGTCGGCATTGCCTCCCCCTACCCACGTGAGCCGAGCAGTCATCGCGACCGACGCTGTAGCTTGCCCGCAGACGGCAGATGACCGAACACTCCGAAGCGAGCACCGAGGGCCAGGACACGGCCGTGCTCCGGTACCTCGCGGCCATGGAGACCCGGCGCACGGCCCCCGACACCCTCCCGGAGCCCGACGAGGCGGCCGGGGCCCTGGCCGGCTTCGACCCACCCGAGGAGGAGGAGCGTCCCGAGCTGGAGGATGAGCTGGCCGCCTGGACTCCGGGCAGCGCCGGCAACCTGGCCCGGCTCGAGGAGGACTTCGTCGCCGCCGCCGCCGACTACGGGCGGCGGCACGGCGTCGACTACGAGGGGTGGCGGAACGCGGGGGTCCCCGAGGACGTCCTGCGCAGGGCAGGGATCGCTCCGGGCGACGCCCCCTCATGACCACCCTCGGCGGCGGCGGGGAGGCGGCGGTCACCGGCGCCGGCAGCGTCCACGACGACCCCCTGACCTCCTGGGAGGCGTTCCTCGGCCGGCTCCTCGAGCTCGCTCACACCATGCCGCCGGACGCCGTCCCGTGGGTCGTCGCCGACCTGGCCGCTGAGGTGGGCCTCGACGACCTGGTCATCTACCTCGTCGACCTCGACCAGCGCCTGCTGCTCCCGCTGCCCCGGCGGCCGGGGACGCTCGCGGGCGAGCCGCTGGACATCGACGCCACCATCGCCGGGCGCGCCTTCCGCACCGAGACCCTGATCGAGGTGGACGCGCCCGAGGACGACCGGCGGCGGGTCTGGGTGCCGCTGCTGGACGGCGCCGAGCGCCTGGGCGTCATCTCGCTCACGACCCATCCCCTCTCCGACCTGTCCCGCACCCGCTGCCGCCACCTGTCATCCGTCGTGGCCGAGCTCATCGTCAGCAAGTCCCAGTACGGGGACAGCCTGCCGCTCGCCCGGCGGCGGCGGCCGATGGAGCTGGCCGCCGAGCTGCGCTGGGCGTTCCTCCCGCCCTTGTCGTTCACCGGGCCGCGGATCACCATCTCCGGCATCCTCGAGCCGGCCTACGAGGTGGCCGGCGACGCCTTCGACTACGCCCTCAACGGCGACGTGGCCCACGTCGCCGTCATCGACGCCATGGGCCACGGGCTGGAGGCCAGCCGCATGGCCAACCTGGCGGTCGGCGCCTACCGGCACAGCCGCCGCCTGGGGCTCGACCTCGAGGCGACCTACGCGGCGATGGACCGGGCGGTGGCCGACGAGTTCGGCGCCGAGCGGTTCGTGACCGGGGTGCTGGCCACGCTGCACTGCGGCACCGGCGAGCTCTGCTGGCTGATCGCCGGCCACCCGCACCCGTTGGTCCTGCGGGGCACCAAGATGGTCGGGGTGCTGTCGACCGACCCGTCCCTCCCCTTCGGGCTCGGGGACGCCGTCGCCCGACCGGCGGTGACCTCGCTCGAGCCGGGCGACCAGGTGCTGTTCTTCACCGACGGCGTCGTCGAGGCCCGATCGGAGACCGGCGAGCTGTTCGGGAAGGAGCGCCTCGGCGACCTGCTGGTGCGGGCGGCCGCCGACGCCTCGCCGCCACCGGAGACCATGCGGCGCCTCGTCCATGCCGTGCTGGCGCACCAGGGGTCCACCCTCAAGGACGACGCCACCCTGCTGCTCGTGGAATGGCGGCGGCCGGGCTGAGACGCCGGATCGGCGAAAACCCGGAACACGCGCCGCCGTCCCGCTGTTGTCACGATGCTGTCGCCAAGACGAGCCGTCGGCACGGACGGCTCGGGCCGTCGATCGAGGTCAACGAGCGGGAGAACCCATGCCAGCGCCACGCCGAGACGCATCCGAGCCCGACGTGCTGCGGCTCTATCTCGCCGACATCGGCAAGCACGACGTCCTGGACAGGGCGCAGGAACAGCGGCTCGGCCGGGTGATCGACGCCGGGCGCCGCGCCGCCAGGACCCTCGAGGGCGGCGGCGACCTGCCGGAGGCCGAGCGCGAGAAGCTGGCCGCCCAGGTGGCCGCCGGAGAGCGGGCCAAGCAGGCGTTCGTCCAGGCGAACCTCCGCCTCGTCGTCTCCATCGCCAAGCGCTACCAGTCCTCCGGGCTCTCCCTCCTGGACCTCGTGCAGGAGGGGAACATGGGGCTGATGCACGCCCTCGAGAAGTTCGACTTCCGGAAGGGCTTCAAGTTCTCCACCTACGCCACGTGGTGGATCCGCCAGGCGGTGACCCGGGCCATCGCCAACACCGGCAACACCATCCGCCTGCCCGTCCACGCCGGCGAAACGGTCAAGAAGGTGCAGAGGGCCCAGGTGCTCCTCGAGGCCGAGCTGGGCCGCTCGCCGCGGGTCGATGAGCTGGCGAAGGAGACCGACCTTCCGATGACCCGGGTGGAGGAGGCCCTCCAGCTCGGCCACCCGCCCATGTCGATCTTCGACCCCCTCGCCGCCGACCGCGACATCACCCTCGCCGACGTGGTCTCGGACCCCGACGCCGCCCCCGCGATCGACCAGATCATCGCCGCCTCCCTCCCCACCCAGATCCAAGAGCTCCTCTGCGTGCTGAGCGAGCGGGAGCGAGAGGTCGTCTGCCTGAGGTACGGCCTCGACCGGGGCAAACCCCGCTCGCTCGCCGAGGTCGGCCGGGTCTGCGGCCTGAGCACCGAGGGGACCCGCCACGTGGAGCGCCGGGCCCTGGCCAAGCTCCGGCTCCGCTCCGCCGCCACCGGCGCCGCCGATCTGATCGCCGGGTAGGTTTCGCCTCGGAACCGGAGGTTGCTCGGCGAGCTGTGACGTGCTCCGGGCGACCGGCAAGGCGGGATCGCCCTCCGCCGTTTCTCCTTGGCCGGCAGCCGGCGGGGCCGCCTGCGGCGGCGGGAGCGGCGGGAGCGGCCACCGGCCGATGGAGTACCTGACAAGACGAGCAACCCGTCCTCACGCTCCTAACCGCCCGGCAGCCAGGACAGGGCCTCGTCGGCGATCGACGGGGGCACGACGTGGCCCTCGGGGAACTCGACGTAGTGGACGTCGTAGCCCTTCCGCCGTAGGTCGGGGACGAGGCGACGGCTGCAACGGTCGATGGGGAGCACCCGGTCGTCGACCCCGTGGGACACGAACACCCGGGGCCGGCCGACCCGTGTGACTCCGGGCACGAACCCGGGCGAGAAGGCCACGACGCGACTGAAGAGGTCGCCGTTGGCGAGGCCCAGCCCCAGCGCGTACGAGGCGCCGTCCGAGAACCCCTCGACGGCCACCCGCCGCCGGTCGATCGCCACCCTCCTGGTGACGTGGTCGACGGCCCGGCCGATGAACGCGACGTCCTCGCCGTACCCGCTTTCGAGGGCGTCCCACGTACGCCCCCGGGACTCGGGTGCGACGAGGACGAGCCCGGCCTCCTCGGCCCGGGCGACGAAGGGGGCCACCGCCCCGGGCGCGTCCCCTCCGGCCCCGTGGAGCATGACGACGAGCGGGAGCGGCTGCTCGGGCCGGTACCCGGCGGGGAGGAACAGGAGCCCGTCGCGCCGGTCGCCGAGCCCCAGAGGGTGCAGGCCGGCGGGCGGCGCCGGCTCCACTGGGGCGCCCGGAGGCTGCACCGCCAGGCGTCCGTCGGCCAGCTCGTCGCCGTCGCCGCTCGGCTGCCCGCGCTCGGGCGGGCGGGACCGGCCGCGCCGGTCCCGGCACGACAGCAGCACCGTCGCGCCGAGGGTCAGCAGCCGACCGACGACCCGCCGCCGCGTGGGGCCCGTGGCCCCGCCGGTCATCGTCGCCCGACCGGCACCGGCGGCCCGAACCGGACGTGCACGCCCGGGGAGTAGTGGACGACGGGCTCGCCTTCGGGCGGCGGCAGCCCGCAGGCGGCCAGCAGGGTCTCGTCCAGCTCCTCGAGGGTGGCGCGCTGCAGAGGCCAGGCTTCGTGCTCGACGGGCAGGAACCGCAGCCCCACCGGCGTCGGGGCGAACCCCCGCCAGCGGCCCGTCAGGAACACGTCCAGGTCGCCGAGCTCGTCGGGCGGGATGACGTCACCGGGGACGACGGCGATCCGGCTGGCGGCGTCGGTCGGCCCCGGCGCCCGGCGTCGGCTCCGGTAGCGGAGGGCTCCGTCGTCGCGCTCGAGGGCCATCGCGGCCCAGGAGTACGGCACCCCCAACGCCGCCCGAGCCGCCACGACGAACGCCAGCCGGCTCGCCTCGAGAGTGAAGAACCACAGCCCGTCTCGTCCGGCGGCGTCGCGCGCGTAGGTGCGGACGTTGGTCTCGCAGAACGTCGACGCGCGCGGCACCGGCGGGACGCCGGGGAGGCGGACGCCGGTCATCAGGAACGGCGTGAGGCTGACCCAGGCCGCGCCGTCGAAGGTGTCCACGGTCAGCTCGTTCGGGAGGAGAGGCTGGACCAGGGCGGGGTCGTACCTCCAATGGAGCGCGCTGAACGTGCTCCACGTCTGGAACATGAGCGAGCACCGCACCGAATGCGGCGGAATGCGGCTGCTCATGGAAGTCTCACCTCAACATTCAGGTCCAGATCCCGCCACAGGGCAAGTCGACTCGTTTGCGCCCAGGTCGTCCGGCGGAGCGGTGCAGTAGTGTCCCAACCGCTCGATATCGGCGGCGAGGGAGGGGCCCATGGCAGCGGTGACACCCGTCGAGACGACACCTGTCCCGGCCGCGACGGACGAGGGCGGCATCAAGGACCGTCTCGTCCGCATGTTCAACGAGCTGGTGCACGTGCGGGTCATCACCGTCGTCGGCGACGCCAAGGTGTCACTTCCCAAGGCGGGCGGGGGCAAGGCGATCGTCGACACCGACGAAAAGCCGCTCGACCAGGCCCTCGTCACCGTCTTCAACCTCATCGACGGCGACGTGACGAACATCGTCGCGCCGAGCTTGAAGGACGATCAGGCGATCCGCGCCTTCCACTCGGCGCAGGTGGAGAAGAGCATGGCGGTGCTTCCCGCCAACGTCGCCACCCTCGTGGACTTCGGGAAGGAACTGATCGACCTCCTGAGGTCGTAGGGGCGACTGCCGTGGACACAGGCCAGCGGATCGTCGACGATCTGCTCAACCTCGAGATCGACATCATCATCAAGCCGGGCATGACGGCCCGGAAGATGCCCGAGCCACCCCACGCGCTGCTCGACGTCATCGGGATGTACGACACCTACCTGTGCCAGGCCGCCAACCGGTTGAACCCGGTGTGGGACGAGATGGGCAGGCCTGCGGTGCAGGTGCGCCCGTCCAGCGAGTCGCCCGAGCCACAGTCCCCGAACCGTCAGACCGACCCGGCGACGGGACGGCTGTCGCAGCCCCTGCGCACCGAGTCGGTACCCGACGTCATCTCCGAGGACGTCTTCGACCAGCTCCGTGAGCGGGCCGTCGAGGCGGAGGCCGTCTACCGGCGGCTGGTGGCGGTGGAGAAGAAGTACCCGGAGGACGAGACGGGCGTGATCCTCACCCGCATCTTCCGGAACTGCGACCAGGTCAAGATGATGCTCACCAAGCCCCATGTTCGGACGGTCCTCGGCACGGCCGGCGTCGACCGGGACCGGGCCGGGACTCTCGTGCTCCCGCTCGAGTCCACCGACATGGTCGTGCTCCGCAAGATCTGGGAGATCGGCACCGAGACGGTGGTCATGCAGACCGTCGCCCAGCTCGACGGCGACATCGTCACCCGCATCCAGCGAGGTCGTGAGGCCGCCGCCTATAAGCCCCTGCACGACCTGCACCAGGAAGCCGTCGCCTCGGCGCTGAAGCACTGGCAGTTCCTCGCCCAGACGGTGGCCACGTTCCTTTCCTCGGTGCTCCGGGGTTTTTTTTTGGGGCGACGAGGTGGTGGCTGACCCTCGGCAACCTCGTGGCGGCGGCCAGGCAGGGAGGGAAGGAGGCGGTCGTGGCGCTGTCCCGTCGACGGGGGCGGGGCGCGCGCCTCGGCGGGCCACGGCGCATCGCCGCCCTGTTCGGGGAGATCCAGCGCCTCAAGGCCGATCTGCTCACCGCAGGCGGTGCCACCATCGACACGCCCGATCCGCCCGCCGCGGCAGGTGACGCCTTTCCCGTCGCCGCCCGCACTGTCGTCCAGCCCGACGGCGACTTCCTGTTCTTCGTGGGCGACAGCTACTTGGCCGACGCGGGCATCCGGCAGCTCCACGCCGACCGCGTGTCCGCCTGGTTCGGCGACCTCGAGCGGCGGGTGGGGGCGGCCGCCGCCACCTTGCGGCGGGCGGCGCTCGGGCTGACGGCCGTTGTCTTCGTCGCCAGCGGCCAGGCCTTCCGCCAGAGCGCGGCTGCGGGGCTCTGGACGCTCATGATCGCCACGGGCGGCGGCTTCGTCCTCCAGTCGGGCCTCCGCCTCGCCGTCGGCCACGGCATACGTCGTCCGGGGCGCCGCCGCTGAGGCAGGGGCCTAGCCGCTCCCGTCGCGGTCGAGGCGCTCGAGACGGTCGAGCCATCCTTCGACGGCGGCGGCGAACGCCTCGCCGTCGGGGATCCAGGGGAGGTGGCCGGCGCCTTCGACCACCACGAGCTCGGCGCGGCCGAGGCGGCGACGGATCCGCTCGGACTGGGGCGGTGGGCAGAGGACGTCGTGGCGGCCCACGACAAGGAGGGCGGGCACATCGACGTCCGCCAGACGGTCGACCGAGCTCCACCAGCGCAGCGCCTGCATCCACCGCCCGGCGGCCCGGGCGTCGAACGTCGCCCCGGCGAACACCGCCTCGGGGTCGGTGCCACCGTCCTCGCCCACGAGATGGGGGGCCAGGGCCCGCAGCGTGGCCGCCAGCTCGTCGTCGGTGGCCGGCGGCACCCGCTGCAGCACGTCGACCTCCACGGGCACGGGCGGCGCGTCGAGGTCGTCGAGCAGGCTCTCGTCCGCTCCCAGCTCCCCGGGCGTGGCGCCGACCAGGATCATGCCCCGCACGCGCCCCGGATGGCGGATGGCGAGCTCCTGGGCAACCGAGGCGCCGTGGAAGTGTCCCAGGGCGACGACGCCGCCCGCCCCGATGGCGGCGGCCAGCGCGTCGGCGTCGTCGGCGAGCTGCTCGACGGTGATGCTGTCGGGCGACGCACACGGGGACCGGCCGTGGCACCGGTGGTCGTAGTACACCAGCGCCACCCGCCGTGCCAGCCGGTCGACCCCGGGCCGGAGGTAGGTGTGGTCGACGCCTGGCCACCCGGAGAGCACGAGGCAGGTCGGGCCCTCCCCGACGACTTCGTAGTGCAGGGTCGCCCCGTCGACCGGCGCGGCGCGCATCAGACGACCGTCGCCAGCCGTACGCGGCGCATCCTTCGCGCCCCGGACCTGCGCGGTCGAGCATCCGCCGGCGCGTGGGAACCGTACGATGAGCCCATGAGGAGACGCTTACTACTCATGTGCGCTGCAGCCTGCGCCCTCACCACGACGGCCACCCTTCCCGCTCCGGCGCAGACGACCTCGACCATCGGGAGCAGCGGGACGGGCGATCCCTACTTTCCCCTCCAGGGCAACGGCGGCTACGACGTCCAGCACTACGACATCACCTTCGCGTACGACCCGCCCGCCCGGCGGATGGTCGGGTCGACCCGTCTCACCGCCACCGCCACCCAGGCGCTGAGCCGCTTCAACCTGGACTTCACGGGCCTCGCCGTGCGCGAGGTCATGGTCGACGGCGCGCCGGCCGCCTTCAGCCACCAGGCGCAGGAGCTGGTGGTGACGCCGCGCGCCCCGCTGAGCGCCGGGCGGTCCTTCGACGTGTCGGTCGCCTACGACGGCAGCCCCGCCCACGTCGTCGACCCCGACGGCACGCTCGACGGGTGGATCGTCACCGACGACGGCGCCTACGTCGCCGGGGCACCGCAGGGTGCCATGACGTGGTTCCCGGGCAACCACAACCTGACCGACAAGGCCACGCACACCTTCCGCGTCACCGTGCCCGACGGCACGACGGTGATGGCCAACGGCTACATGGTGTCCCGCGTCTCGGCCGGCGGGCAGACGACCTTCCACTGGGATTCGACCGACCCCATGGCCAACTACCTGGCCACCGCCACGCTGGGCCGCTTCAGCTTCAGCGCCACCCGGACGCCCATCGGGGTCAACTACATCGCCGTCGACCCCAACGTGGGCTCGGCCGCGAGCGGACCGGTTCAGCAGACGTACAGCATCGTCTCGACGCTGAGCACGATCTTCGGGCCCTACCCCTTCTGGGTCACCGGCGGCGTCGTCGACAACGCCCGCTTCGTCGGCTACGCCCTCGAGACGCAGACCAAGCCGATCTACCCGCTGCCCCCGAACACCCCCCTGGTCGTGCACGAGCTGGCGCACCAGTGGTACGGCGACTCGGTCACCCCCACGGTGTGGCGCGACATCTGGCTGAACGAGGGCTTCGCGACCTACGCCGAGTGGCTGTGGAGCGAGCGGAACGGGGGGGCCACCGCCCAGCAGCAGTTCAACTCGTTCTACGCCCGCCCGGCGTCCGACCCGTACTGGCAGGTGCGCCCGGGCGACCCCGGCCCGGTCAACCTCTTCCACCCCGCCGTGTACTCCCGGGGCGCGATGACGCTCCAGGCCCTGCGCGCGACGGTGGGCGGGCGGGTGTTCTTCTCCGTCCTCCGGGAGTGGGCCAGCGAGCACCGTCACGGCCACGGCACCACCCAGCAGTTCGTCGACCTGGCCGAGAGGCTCTCGGCCCGCCAGCTCGACGATCTCTTCCAGCGCTGGCTCTACCAGCCGGGCAAGCCCTCGTTCCCGTGAGCGGGTCGGGGGGCGGGCCCGCCTCCCTCCCCCGCATCGGGCCAGGAAACCGGTTGGAAACGGCCACATCTCCGTAGCCAGAATCGCTCCGCCATGGCGGAGACACCCAGCGCGGGAGCCCGCGAGTGGACGGGGCTCGCGGTCATCGCCCTCCCGTGCGTCCTCTACGCCATGGACCTCACCGTTCTGAACCTGGCCGTGCCCGCCCTGAGCGCCGACCTGCGCCCGAGCAGTGCCCAGCCGCTCTGGATCGTGGACGTCTACGGCTTCCTCGTCGCCGGCTCGCTGGTCGTCATGGGCGCTCTGGGCGATCGCATCGGGCGCCGCGGCTCCTATTGCAGCTCAACATCGCCCAGACGCCGAGAAGTCGCCGCCCGACACCCGGCCCCCGGACGGCCCCGGCGTCGTGTACCCGCCCGAGTGACCTTCGGCAACACCGCCCCGGCGTCGGCCGCCGAGAAACTGGTCGTCGTTCGCCAGCCGCTCCTCGCCGAGCCGGGCGACGCCAACCAGCTGTCGATGCGAGCCGTCGGTGCCTCGACGCCGGCGCCCCGGTCTTCAGAGGGCCGGGACGCGTGGTCCCTCTTCGCCGAGGTGTGGGCCGGCGGCCACGGTCTCATCGACCTGCTCTACGGTCACCGCTTCCCTTCGCCGTGGCCGGCCGCCGAGACGCTCATGACGCCTTGCTCGCGACCTGGCCTCTCCGGACCAGCGCGCCGGCGCCGCCGGCGCCGAGCCCGTCGTCGCGTCCCGGCGCCGCCGACCGCCGCCCGGGTACGATCGGCGCGTGCGCAGAGACGAGATCGTCGAGGTGGTCGAGGTGAAGCCGCTCACGGTCGCCGACGTGCCGGCGGACGACCCGGAGCGGACCGCCGCCCAGCCGCCGTCCCGGCCCCAGCCTCTCCGGGCTTGACGCCCGGCCCGCCCGCGCCGACGCGGGACGAGCCGGTCATCGCCTGGAAGCGGGCCCAGGTCCTGCTGCGCCCCGACAGCCCCGAGGTCCGCTTCGCCGGCACCGTCCGGTCCGACCTGCCGTACCGCGCGGACGACGTCTTCCGCTGCCAGCGCGGACATCGCCGCATCGAGCCCGAGTGCTCCTGCGGCTTCTACGCCCTCGGCGATCCTTGGTCTCTCCCCCCCAGCGTGGTCACCACCGCCGTCCTCCGCGTGGAGCTCGAGGGTCGTGTCGTCCGTCACCGGGCCTGCCTGCGGGCCGAGCGACAGCGTGTCCGTGCCGTCACCTTCGACGGCTGGTGCTCGTACTGCACCGGCACCGCCGTGGTCGTGGCGGGCGTGCGCTCACCGTGGGGCCAGATCCCGGCGCCCTGGCTACGTGCCGTTCCCGTCTGTGCCGCCCACCGGGAGCTCTTCCCCGTGGTGGCCGACCCCCGCCAGCTCGCCCGGGTCACCGGCGCCGACGTCCGCTGGGACACGCACTCCGAGTCACGGGCCTCCCGCTCTCTCCGGCGCCTGTACCGAGCCGCCAGCGGCGCCCTTCCCTGACGGAGGCGAAGGAGGCTTCAGCCGAGGGCGTCCACCCCCCGATCACCCGAGCCACCGGGTCGGCCCTCTTCAGCGAGGCCTTCGGCATTGCGCCCGACGGCGTCGACGGGCAGGCGAAGGCGACGGCGGCGGGGCCGTCGACCACAACGGTCTGGCGCGCGGTGACGGGACGCCAGAGCTCTTCGGCCGCAGGCCGTCACGCCGTCGGACACGCGTCTCACCCGCCACGGGACCGGCGCGCTCACCAGCATGACGGGGACGAGATGGCTCCCACTACGAGGGCGTGCGCGACAAGGCGCGGACCGAGTCCCCGTGCGCGTCGGACTCGCCCGTACCTGTGGGGCTCGGCGTCCCCCGTAGCCTCCGGGGCGGTGTTCACGTTCGAAGAGATCCCGGCGTACCAGGGCGACGTCAGCTTCCAGGCGGCCGTGTCGGACGACCGGAGGGCGGTGACGATCACGTTCTCCGATGTCACCGTCGAGCTGGGCAACGCCCCGACCGACACCGCGCTCACCGCCAGCCGCTCTCTTTTCCTCGTCCTGCCATTGGTCGGTGGCCCGGGGAGAGCGGAGATCGAGCTCAACGTCCAGGCCGGCGTCCTTCTGACCGAGGGCGCCCACGCGACTCTGCTGTCGAGCGTCAACGGACGGAGCACGGTGACCGACTTCCTCGTCGAGCCGGACCAGACCGTCGTCCAGACCTTGACGCTGGTCGCCGACACGCCCGCCGAGTGCCGACTGTTCGCCATGCTCATGGTCGGTCGGGACTCACGGTTCCCCGAGGCCACCGCCCTCGCCAACCTCGTCTCGATCGACGCCGAGGTCCTGCCGCGGGCCCCGCAGCCGCCAGGCCCCGTGTCCTAGCGCTCCCAGCGGGGGCGTGCCCGTCGAACAATTGGCTTCGGACCACACGACGGCGAGAGCGAATCGGTCAGGCGCGTGGCGTAGTTGCGAATGCTGGGCTCGCGCGACCTCTACCTAGCATAGAGACGACAATGCTGTTCGACGGAGTGAGCCCGTGACGGCAGGGGTGGCCACAATCGTCGGGACAACGCCCTGTTCGGCAAGGCGGGCACCGACCAGTGCTTCGTTATCCCGACGTCCACTGCTTCCCCTGCGAGCAGTTCTCCCGCAGCCCCGATCTGCCTTTG
Source organism: Acidimicrobiales bacterium (assembly GCA_036260255.1). Taxonomy (GTDB): domain Bacteria; phylum Actinomycetota; class Acidimicrobiia; order Acidimicrobiales; family AC-14; genus DASZJY01. The sequence goes on from DATAAF010000046.1 coordinate 17,371, forward strand.
ACCGATCTGCAACGCCCCGACGGGTCGAACGTGGTTTGTGAGTCATCATGCTCGGCCGTGGGCTGCGCTGGGCGAGTCGCATCACCAGGACCAAACGTCACGGACGGGACATGACGGCCTAACCAACCCTAGTTCCGGGAGGGTTGCGAGCGCAGAGTCGCTGCACCGGGCCAGCGGATCCGCGGGGATCCCCCAGCCACCTTACGATCCGTTGGCCCGGTCCCCCTATTTTGCCTTTTTGTCTCCTTGTTTGTCATCGGGCACGCCACAAGTGGCCTTCGCCGTCCCAGCCGAGCCCCCACAATCCGCGCCGTGCAGGACCGCACCTCACGCTCCGGATTTCCCGCCGTCCCCGAGCGCCAAGGTGGGCGAGGCGAGGTGCCGCCCGCGTCCCGGCCGCCCCCCATCGCCTTCCCGAGAGTTGCAGCGCCGGCGCGGTAGGTATCTCGACAATGCTCACCCGTCTCTCAACTGTGCCCGTCATCCCGAGGGCGGGCTGGGGCCTGAGGGATGACGGGTGAGGCAGGGTGTCGACGCGGGAAGACAGAGACGCCCCGAGGGGATGGCGTTCGAACGTATGGCAGTCGTGAGGCTCACTCACGGGCCCACGCCATGGTGCAGTCTCCACGAGGCAGCCGAGCGTTTCCGGACGGGCGTCGGCGGAAAGGTCACTAGAGCCCAGTCTCGGTTGTTCGTCCGGCGAGAGCGATGGGCCTGACGGCGCCGCCGAGCAACGGGTGATGGGGTCACCACCGCGGGGTCGTGGGGAAGGAGGCGTTGATGAGCTCCCAGCAGACCTGTCCGGGATGTGGCATGGAGCGAAGCGTCTGGAAAGGCAACGGCGGGCAAGGGGTCGCCAAGGACGGCGCCACTTACTGCTGCCAGGAATGCGCCGACGGCACGGGCTGCATCTGCGGCTAGGCCCTTGCTGAGCGGTCCGCTCGGGAGCTTCCTCGACGAGGAACTGGTGAGAGGGTGATCTCGAGGCCGGCGCTTGGCGTGGACGACCAGGCCGACGTACCGGCGACGAGCTACCGGAGGCTGCCCCTCCGTTCCACCGTTGCGGTCGCCGCGGGTCTCGCCACCGTGACGGTCCTCGCCTGGATCTTCACGATGCGCAAGGCCGACTCGATGTCGGGGATGGTGATGGGCCTTGGCCACATCGGTCGCGCCATGCGTATGCCTATGCCCTCCTGGAGCTTCATGAGCATGTGGGCGGTGATGATGGTGGCCATGATGGCCCCGACCATCGCCCCGGTGATGCTCGCCCACCGCTCTCTCCGCACGTCGGACGAGCGCGGCCTCGGCTCCACGGCGGCTCTGGTGGCGGGGTACTTCGCGGTGTGGTGCCTGCTGGGCGTCCTCTACTTCGGGGCCTTCGTCTGGTTTCACGACCTGAGTCCGTCGGCCGGCGATTCGCGTTCGCTGCCAGCCTTGGCGGGAAGCATCCTCGTACTCGCCGGGAGCTACCAATTCACATCCCGCAAAGCGCAGTGCCTTCGCGCCTGTTGTCGTCCCTTCGCGGCGAGCCAGCGTGGCGGCCGCGCCGGCGTAGCCGACGGTTTCCGAACGGGGTGGTCGCATGGGCTCGACTGCCTGGGCTGCTGCTGGGCAGCGATGCTCGTCCTGGTGGTCGTCGGTCTCATGAACGTCGTGTGGATGCTCGCACTGTCGCTCCTCTTCCTGGTTGAGAAGCACTCACCTCGAGCGCTGACGCTGAGCCGTGTCGTCGGAGTGGCGCTCGTCGTACTCGGTCTCGCGGTGATGATCCACCCGACGCTGCTCCACACGGTTTCCGGGACGTTGGCGAACGCGCCTTCGTAACGGCGATCGCAATCCGTCGTTGCTACGGCCTGGTGGCGGCGAAGGGAGAGAGCCTCGTCGCCCGCCTGCTCGGGTGCGAACGAGGAACTTCGGGTGTCCCTCCGTCGGGCTGGCCGGATTTGAACCGGCGACCTCTTGACCCCCAGTCGGGAATGGGTCAAGAGGTCACGTGAGGTTTCGTCGTGTTCCCGCAGGTCACCGTGGGTGTCGTACCCCTCTGTCATCGTGGTGGGTGAGGCCTCGTTGAGCCTCGTGCGGTGTCGTTGCGTTGACATCGCCGTTGACAGGAGGACTGCCATGGATCCCACAGACACCACCCCGGAGCGCTACTGCGAAGATCCGAGCTGCCTGCGCCCGGTGGTACCCCTCACGCCGGAAGACGAGATCGTTGTGCACCCGAAGCTCCGCGAGCCTGTGCTCGGCAGCGCCTTCAACCGAGTGACGGTTGCCGAACAAACGTGGCGCATTCACGCCGGATGCTTCAGCCCCGGTCGTCATGTGAGGGCCCAACCATGAGTGATTCGCCGTCCTGGAACACGATCGACCTCCCCCTCCTGGAGGCAACGGCGCTTCTCTGCTCTCAGGGGGAGGCTCCAGACAACGACCGCGTAGCGGCGAGTGTCCCGAACCTCACCAAGCACGAGATCCTCGATGGACTTACCAGGCTCATCGAAAGAGGACATCTCACGGGAAACCCGATCGGCGCGTGGCCAGCGACCGGGGCGGTCCGCGTTGTCAACCTCAAGGTGACGAGCGCAGGGCTCGACGCGCTGACTTGGTAAAAGCGTTGCAGTACCAACGGCCCGTGGTGGCACCCGACCTGCCCCGGGTTCCGCCACCCCGGGAGCACCCGAGGTGGTCGAGCCTCCGGTGGCCGCACATCGCCTCCCACCAGGCGAGCGCGTCGTGACACTTCTCCTCAAGGCCGGCGTCGGGCTCCAGCTTCCCGCCGCTCTCCCGTCCGAACGGTGGATCGGCACTCTCCTCGGTGCGTCCTACGACCTCGCGGAGGCGCGCTCTTGTCGCGGCCAAGGGCGGGCTGGGATCGCAACCCGCCCCCAGGGAATCGTCCTACCGGTTCCCGCTCGAGACACGCCGCGGGACGGCAGCGTGCCCCCAGCCTTGGGACCCGAGCGGGAACC
>DATAAF010000047.1:0-6066 GCA_036260255.1 Acidimicrobiales bacterium
CCGCCCCGCCGGGGGCCGCCCCGCCCGCCTCTCCGAACGCCTCGCCCTTGTCGAAGTAGATCTCCGAGCACGGCCCGCACGGGCCGGTCTCGCCCATCTCCCAGAAGTTGTCGTCCGTCATGCGCTGCAGGCGGTCGGCCGGGAGCCGGACCGAGTCCAGCCAGATCTCGGCGCCCTCGTCGTCGGTCTCGTGCACGGTGACCCACAGGCGGTCGGCGTCGAGGCCGCACACCTCGGTGAGCAGCTCCCAGGCGTAGGGGATGGCCTGCTCCTTGAAGTAGTCCCCGAAGCTGAAGTTCCCGAGCATCTCGAAGAAGGTGAGGTGGCCCCACGTGACGCCGATGTTGGCGATGTCGTCGTGCTTGCCCCGGATGCGCACGCATTTCTGCACCGTCGTCACACGCGGGGACGGAGGGGCTTCCTCGCCCAGGATGTAGGGCAGGAACTGGTTCATGCCCGCATTCGTGAAGAGCGGCGCGGCCGGGTGGTGAGGGATCAGCCCGGCCGACGCCAGAAGGGCATGGCCACGCTCGGTGAAGAAGTCGGTGAAGGCGCGGCGAAGCTCGTTGGCAGTCATCGTCGGGCCTCCAGCCTACCGAGCCAGCCCGGCTAGCCCTTCAGGCGCTCCTGCAGCTCGGCTCGCAGCTCGGCCTCGGTGAGGCGGGCGGCGTCGCGACCCTCGGACAGGGCCTTCTCCAGCTGGGCGCGCAGGCAACGCAGGGCCGAGGAGACCTCCTGGGCCATGCGCTCGGGCATGTAGCGCTCCACCGTCTCCCGAACCGCGCGGTAGAGCCAGAACGACGTGGCGAAGCCGATGGTCATGCCCACCGTCAGCCAGAACAGGCGCTTGAACACGGCGCCTAGGCCCGGTCCCGGAGGGTGCGGAACGCCCTGGCGCTGCCGTTGGCCAGGGCGAGCAGCTTGATCACGGGGGTGGCGAAGACGCGGTACGCCAGCCTGGTGCCGGAGTCGACGGTGCCGGAGATGGAGTCGGCGCGCTCGAGGACGGTCTCGACCTGGTCGAGCCGACCGGTGGCCTCCCGCACCGCGCTGTGCACGTCGGCCAGGAGCGGGATCGTCTCCCGGCGCAGGTCTTCCACCGTGTGGCGGACCACGTTCATCGTGCGGATGGCGGCACCCAGGGCGAACAGCAGCCCGACGACGAGGATGCCGGCGGCGACCGACGCCACCACCGCCGCCACCTCGCCTGCGCTCACGGTGTCTCTCCCCGTCGCATGCGCTCGGCGACCTCCTCTTCCGCGCCGTGCTCGGAGGGCTCGTAGTACACCCGGCCCGCCACCTCGGGTGGGCGGTACTCCTGCGGCACCCAACCGCGTGGGTCGTCGTGAGGATACTCGTACCCCACCCCGTGGCCCAGGGACCGTGCCGAGCGGTACGACGCGTCGCGCAGGTGGGCGGGCACCGCTCCCACCGGCCGCTGGCGCACGTCGTCCTGGGCCCGCCGCAGGGCGGCATAGACGCGGTTGGACTTCGGCGCGGTGGCCAGGTGGACGACCGCCTGGGCCAGGTTGAGCTGCGCCTCGGGAAGCCCGACGAACTCGACCGCCCGGGCGGCGGCGTCCGCCACCACCAGGCTCATCGGGTCGGCCATCCCGACGTCCTCGGAGGCGAGGATCACCAGGCGGCGGGCGATGAAGCGGGCGTCCTCCCCGGCCTCGAGCATGCGGGCCAGCCAGTAGAGGCCGGCGTCGGGGTCGGAGCCGCGGACGCTCTTGATGAAGGCGGAGACGACGTCGTAGTGCTCGTCCCGCTCGTAGCGGAGGGCCCGCGCCGAGAGGGCGGCCTCGGCGTCGGCGAGGGTGACCTTCGGGGGCCGCCCCCGGGGCGAGGCCAGCGCCACCGCCACCTCGAGGGCGTTGAGGGCGACCCTCCCGTCGCCGTCGGCCCGGTCGACCAGGTGGTCGAGGGCGTCGGGCTCGGCGGTGGCCCCCTCGACCTCCAGGCCCCGTCGGAGGAGTGTGTGCACGGCATCGGCGCCGAGCGGCTCGAGGCGGAACAGGGTGGACCGGGACAGGAGGGGCGCGTTGACCTCGAAGTAGGGGTTCTCGGTGGTGGCGCCGATCAGGACGAGCAGGCCCTCCTCGACCCAGGGGAGGAGCACGTCCTGCTGGGCCCGGTTGAAGCGGTGGACCTCGTCGAGGAAGAGGATCGTGCCCCGGCCGTGCTCGGCCAGGTTGCGCCGGGCCCTGACGCCGACCTCACGCACGTCCTTGACGCCCGCGCTCACCGCCGAGAGGGTCTCGAAGGCCTTGGCCGTGACCCCGGCGATCAGGCGGGCCAGCGTGGTCTTCCCGGTGCCCGGCGGCCCCCAGAGGATCACCGACGACAGCCGGTCGGCCTCGATGAGGCCGCGTAGCGGGCGGCCGGGGCCGAGCAGGTGCTCCTGGCCGACCATGTCCTCGAGGCGCTGGGGCCGCAGCCGGGCGGCCAGCGGCGCCTGGCGGCTCAGGCGGTCCTGGAGCGCCGCGCCGAACAGGTCGTCGGTCGCGGTCACTCCGGGGGCACGACGCGAAGGCCGAGGTCGGCCAGGTGGCCGGGGTCGAGGGGGCCGGGAGCGGAGGTGAGGGGGTCGACGCCCGACTGGGTCTTGGGGAAGGCGATGACCTCGCGGATGTTCTCCTCCCCCGCCAGGAGCGCCACCAGGCGGTCGACGCCGAAGGCGAACCCGCCGTGGGGCGGGGCGCCGTGGTGGAAGGCGTCGAGCAGGAAACCGAAGCGGGCGTGGGCCTCCTCGGCCTTGATGCCGAGGAAGTCGAAGATGCGCTGCTGCACGTCGGGCCGGTGGATACGGATGCTCCCCGACCCCAGCTCCCACCCGTTGAGCACGAGGTCGTAGGCCTGGGAGCGCACCGACAGCGGGTCGGCGTCGAGGCGCTCGAGGTCGTCGGGATGCGGCATGGTGAACGGGTGGTGGGCCGGGACCGGCCGGCCCTCCGCGTCGAGCCCCTCGAAGAGCGGGAAGTCGGTGACCCAGAGGAGGTGCAGCCCGCCTTCGGCGACCGAAGGCCGGCCCGTCTCCAGGCGCAGCACGCCCAGGGCCCGGTTGACCACCGGGCGCTCGCCCGCCACCACCAGCAGCAGGTCACCGGCGGCGGCGTCGAGGGTTTGGACGAGGGCAGCGCGCTCCTCGTCGGAGAGGAACTTGGCCACCGGCGAGTCGAGGGCGCCGCCCACTCCGACCCGCATCCACACCAGCCCGGCCGCCCCCGCCTGCTTGGCCCGGTCGGTGAGCCGGTCGAGGGCCGCCCTCGTGATCTCACCTCCGCCGGGGACGCGCACCCCCTTCACCGCCGCCGGCGGCTGGAAGGCCCGGAAGGCGGTGGTGACGAAGATCGGCGTGAGCTCGGTGAGCTCCATCCCGAACCGGGTGTCGGGCTTGTCGGTCCCGTAGCGCTCCTGGGCCTCCTGCCACGTGATTCGGGGGATGCGGTCGACGGGCGCCTCCGACCGCTCGGCCAGCCCGGACGTGGCGGCGGCGGCGACACCCGCGGTCACGACGCGGGAGACCATGGCGATGACCTCCTCGGCGCCGACGAACGCCGCCTCCACGTCGACCTGGGTGAACTCGAACTGGCGGTCGGCCCGCAGGTCCTCGTCGCGCAGGCACCGGGCCAGCTGGTAGTAGCGGTCCGTCCCGCCGACCATCAGCAGCTGCTTGAACAGCTGCGGGCTCTGGGGCAGGGCGTAGAAGTTGCCCGGCTGCAGGCGGGACGGCACGACGAAGTCGCGCGCGCCCTCCGGCGTGGACGCGACGAGGAGCGGGGTCTCGACCTCGACGAACCCCTGCTCGTCCAGCGACCGGCGCATGGCGGCGTTGACCACCGCCCGCAGGCGGAGGTGGCGCTGCATGACCGGCCGGCGCAGGTCGAGGTAGCGGTGGCGCAGGCGGACGACCTCGTCGGCGTCGATGCGGTCGGAGATCGGGAACGGGGGCGGCTCCGCCGTGTTCAGGATCTCCACCTTGCAGTCCCCGACCTCGACGTCCCCGGTCGCGAGGGCGGGGTTGGCCGTCCCCTCGGGCCGGGCTCGCACCTTTCCCGTCACCCGCAGCACGTACTCGGAGCGCAGCTCGTGGGCTCCGTCCACCACACACTGGACGATGCCGGTGTGGTCGCGCAGATCGACGAAGGCCAGGTGCTCGCCGTGCTCCCGCCGCCGGTCGACCCACCCGCAGAGGCTCACCTCCGCCCCGGCATGCTCCCGCCGCAGATCGCCGCACCAGTGCGTGCGCATGCCCAGGGCCTCGCTCACCCTGCCCTTCACGCCAGGCGCTTGCGGACGTGGTCGACGACGTCGCCCCGCCCGACGACCTCCTGGTCACCGGTGGCCAGGTCGCGCACCGTCACGGTGCCCTCGGCCGCCTCCCGCTCGCCCACCACCAGGGCGAGCACCGCGCCCGACCGGTCGGCCGCCTTGAACTGGGCCTTCATCGACCGGTCGTCGAACGCCCGGTCGCAGGTCACGCCGGCGGCCCGAAGCTCGGCGGTGAGCAGGAGCGCCTCGGTGCCGCCGGTGGTGTCGACGACGAAGACGTCGACCTGCCTGGCCGGCCCCGGGAAGACGCCCTCGGCGTCGCACGTCAAGAGGAGCCGCTCGATGCCGATGCCGAAGCCGATCCCCGCGGTCGGCGGCCCGCCCAAGTCCTCGGCCAGGCGGTCGTACCGGCCGCCGCCCCCGACCCCGTTCTGGGCCGCCTCCAGTGACGCGGCCACCAGCTCGAAGGCGGTGCGGGTGTAGTAGTCGAGGCCCCGCACGAGTCGGGGCTCGAGGCGCCACGGCACGCCGAGGGCATCGAGCCCCTGGCGCACCCGGTCGAAGTGGGCGCGGCACGGCTCGCACAGGTTGTCGACCACGTGGGGGGCGTCGGCGGTGGCCGCCCGGCACGCCTCTCGCTTGCAGTCGAGCACCCGGAGCGGGTTCTCGGCGAAACGGGATCGATGGTCGTCGCACAACTGGTCGCGGCGCTCCTCGAGGAACCGACCGAGGGCGTCGAGGTACCCCGGGCGGCACACGCCGTCGCCGAGAGAGTTGAGCAGCAGCTGCACCCGTTGCAGCCCGAGGTCGGCGATCACCGCCCACGCCAGGGCGATCACCTCGACGTCGAGGTCAGGGTCTTCGGAGCCGAGGACCTCGACGCCGAGCTGGTGGTGCTGGCGGTAGCGGCCCGCCTGGGCGTGCTCGTAGCGGAAGTTGGGGGCGGCGTACCAGGACTTGAACGGCAGCGAGGGCCGGTGCTGCACCCACGCCCGCACCACCGGCGCGGTGCCCTCGGGACGCAGGGCGAGGTGGCGACCGCCCTTGTCCCGGAAGTCGTACATCTCCTTGCGCACCACGTCGGTGGCCTCGCCGACCCGCTGGAAGACGCCGACGTCCTCGAACATCGGGCTCACCACCAGCCCGTAGCCCGCCCGGCCGACGATCGTGGCGAAGCGTCCCAGGAGCACCTGCCACCGAGCCGACTCGGGAGGGAGGACGTCGTGGGTGCCGGGCGGCGAGCGGAACTCGGGCACCCCCGGAGGGTACCGGGTGCCGGTTTCCTCGACGCCCCTATGGGCGAGCAGCAACGGTTGGCGTACCGTTGAGGAGATGGAGGATGTCCCCGGCGGGACTTCTGGACGACTCACGCAGGGAGGGCCGAAATGACGATGTTCCAATCGGGCCGGCAGAAGGCGGGGGCTCCAGGGAAGGACATGCCCACACCGTCTGTCTTCTCGCTCATCGTCGATGGGCAGGACATCGGGCCGTTCACTCAGCTGTCGGGAATCACCAGTGAAGTGGAGGCAATCGAGTACATGGAAAGCGGCGAGTCGGGGCCGACCTTCGGGAAGAGGCCGTCCCGAGCGAAGCCGGCAAGGGTCATCCTCAAGAGGAACTTCACGACGCGGCGGGAGCTCTGGGCATGGCACGAGGCCGTGCGCGCCGGCAAGATCCCTGCAGCAGCCAAGGATTGCGAGCTCGCCCTCCGCGACGCCACCGGGCAGACGTTTGTCAGCTACCACCTGATGCACGCATGGCCGTCGAAGGTGGAGATCTCCGGCGTCAAGA
>DATAAF010000048.1:0-12898 GCA_036260255.1 Acidimicrobiales bacterium
CCCGACTCCGGGGGGCTCTGCCCCCCGGACGTCCCCCGACGTCAACGGCATCGACGCCGCCTTCGGCGGCGGCTCAGCTCCTGTTCCGACGGCCCTTGCCCCCTCGGGGCGGCCGTCGGGCCGGTCGGGGTTACGCCCTCCCGGCGGCGCTCATCCCAAGAGCTGATCCACGGCGGCGCTCGGCGGCAGCTTGTCTTCCGCCACTTGGGTGGCCAGTTCTTCGAAGCGCGGGCCCTCGCAGCGGCGTAAACCTTCCTGGCCGGCGCGGTGCTCGACCGCCCGGCGGAGCTCGGCGGCGAGGCGGGCGGCCCGCCGGTGAGCCCGGCGGCCGCCCTCGGCCAGCCAGGCGCGGTGGCGGCCCACCGCGTCCCACAGCTCTGCCACCCCGTCCCCGGTGGACGCCACCGTGGCCACGACCGGCGGGCGCCATCCACCGTCGGCGGGGGCGGGCCCCAGGTCGAGCATGCGTTCGAGGTTGGCGCGGGCCTCGTCGGCCCCCGGGCGGTCGCACTTGTTGACGGCGAACACGTCGGCCACCTCGAGCACCCCCGCCTTCTCCGCCTGCACGCCGTCGCCCCACCCCGGGGTCAGCACGACGACGGTCGTGTCGGCGACCATGGTCACGTCCACCTCGCCCTGGCCGACGCCCACCGTCTCCACCAGCACCCAGGGCCACCCGCCGGCGGCGTCGAGCACCCGCACCATGTCCGGGAGCGCGGCCGCCAGGCCGCCCGGCGCGCCCCGGGTCGCCGCCGACCGCAGGAAGACGTCCGGGTCGCCGGCATGGCCCTGGAGGCGCACCCGGTCACCCAGCACGGCGCCGCCCGAGACGGGCGACGAAGGATCGACGGCGAGCACCGCCACCGGCTCACCGCCGCCCCGCAGGAGCCGGACCAGGCGGTCGAGAAGCGTCGACTTCCCCGCCCCCGGAGGACCGGTGAGGCCCACTACCCACGCCAGCCCGGGCGGGGGCAAGACGGCGGCGGCCACCTCCCGGCCGTCGTGGCCGCCCCGCTCGACCGACGTCAGCAGCCGGGCCAGCGCCCTCCGGTCACCGGCGCGCGCGGCAGACAGGAGGTCCTGGGGGTTCGAAGCGCCAGCCTCAGAACACGGGGTCGAGGCCGACGGCGCGGACCTCGGTGACGCCCTCCACGCGGTCCATGAGGATGCGCTCGATGCCCGCCTGGAGGGTCATGGTGGAGGCGGGGCAGCTGCCGCAGGCGCCGACCAGCTGGACCTCGACGACGCCGGTCGACTGGTCGACGCCGACCAGGCTGATGTCGCCACCATCGGCCTGCAGGGCCGGGCGGATGGCCTCGATCGCCTCTTGGAGCTGCGCTTCCATGTCACCTCCGTGGGCGGCCGGCGGCGCCGGAGGAGGCGCCGGCCGCGGCACAAACACTACCGGCTCGTCCACGTAACCAAGAACGCCGGCGCGCCCCGATACCTTCCCCGCCGTGACCCGCGTCGTAGCCCGGTCGACGGTCGACGGCGAGGGGCTCGCCGAGCTGCTCCGCCCCCGGCGCGACCTGGTGCTCGAACGCGAGGTCGGGCCCGGTCGGTTCGAGGCCGAGGAGGGCCCGATGCGGTCCTACCTCCGGACGGTGACCGTGGAGGACGCTCCCGACGGACGCACCCACGTCACCTCCACCGTCGATTTCTCCCTCGCCGTGCCCTACTTCTGGTGGCTGTTCGTGCCGCCGTTCAAGCGGGCCCTGGCCCGACCGGCGCGGCCGACGCCACCGTGGTGGGCGCCACCGGCCCGCCTCGACGCCAGGGCGGCCTCCGTGCTCGGCACCCTCGGGCTCCTCTCGGTGGTGATCGGCTACCTGAACACGCTGTTCACCCAGACGATCGCCTTCGCCGGCGACGAGTTCGGCGCCGGCAACAGCGCCCAGGGCGTGGCGGGGGCCGTCGTCCGGGTGGGGGCGGTGCTGGCGGTTGTCGTGGCGTGGCGGGCCGACCGGGTGGGCCGGCGGGCGGTGCTGCTCTGGTCGGCCACCGCCGGGTGCGCGCTGAGCCTCACCGGCGCCCTGGCGCCCTCGCTCCCCTGGCTCACCGCCAGCCAGATGTTCTCCCGGGGGCTGGCGACGGCCCTCCTGGTGGTCGTCGCGATCGTCGCCGCCGAGGAGATGCCGGCCGGCTCGCGCGCCTACGGCGTCAGCCTCCTCGCCATGGCCGGCGGGTTGGGCGCCGGCATCTGCATGCTCGCCCTCCGGCTGGCCGACATCGGCGCCCGCGGCTGGCGGCTGCTCTACGTCGTCCCGATCCTCGCCCTGCCCCTGCTGCCGGGGATCCGGCGCCGCCTCCCCGAGAGCCGGCGCTTCGCCGCCTCCCACGCCGAGACGGGCATCGCCGGGCACGGCGCCCGCCTCTCGCTGCTGGCCGTCACCGGGCTGCTCACCAACCTCTTCATCGCCCCCCAGTCCCAGTTCGGGCGGCGCTTCCTCCGCAACGAGCTCGGTTACAGCGGGGGCGACATCGGGATCTTCGCCGTCGCCACCGGGACGCCGGCCGCCATCGGCATCGTGGTCGGCGGGCGTCTGGCCGACGTACGGGGGCGCCGGGTCGTGGGCGCCCTGGCCCTCCTGGCCGGGACCCTGTGCACCCTGCGGATGTTCTTCTCGACCGGCTGGACCGTGTGGCTGTGGGCGACGCTCGGCAACATCATCGCCGACGCCTCCATCCCCGCCCTGGGCGTCTACGGGCCCGAGCTCTTCCCGACGTCGCTCCGGGGCCGGGCCAACGGCATCGTGGCGCTGACCACGCTGTCGGGAAGCGCCGTCGGCCTGGTGTCGGCGGGCGTCCTCGCCGACCACTTCGGGCGCATCGGCCCGGCCATGGCGGTCCTGGTGGTGGGGCCGGCGCTGGTGGCGTTGTTGGTCCTCACCCGCTACCCAGAGACGGCGGGACGCGAGCTCGAGGAGCTCAACCCTGAGGACCGCCCCCCACCATGAGCGCCGTCAGCGCAGGGCCAGGACCCAGTCCCGCACCGCGGCCGCCACCTCGTCGTCACGCCGGCGAAGCCCGTGGTCCCCTCGTTCCAACCATACGGTCGTGACCGGAGCGGGGATGAGGGTCGTGGCCGACTCGAGCTCCTCGACCGTCGCGAAGGCATCCCGGGTCCCCGACACGAACAGGCAAGGGACGTACAGGCGCCCGAAGTGGTCGGTGCGCATGCTCTCCCGACGGCCGGGCGGGTGCAGCGGGTAGCTGACGAGAGCCAGGCCCCCCGCCGACAGCCCCTCGGCCACCGCGATCGAGCACATCCGCCCGCCCAGCGAGCGGCCGCCGAGAACCAGCCGTTCGGGCGCCAGCCCGGTCTGGTCGGCCAGCGCTGCCGCCTCCTCCCGCACCGCCGCCACCAGCACCTCGGGGCGGTCCGGGGACTTGCGGCCGGCCTTGCGGTAAGGGAAGTCCATCCGCCGGGTGACGACCGGCCCGAGCACCGTCTCGATGGCCACGAGGGCCGAATGGTCGCGGCTGGCGCCGGCGCCGGGCGCCAGGAGGACCGCCCGGTCGGTCACCGATCCGTCGTGTGACCTGCCCTCGGCTCGCGCTGAGGGGCGGGCGGCCCCTGCGGGCGGGCAAGGGGCAGGAGCCGGCGGCCCGGCTCGCCGTGCTCGGTCACGGGAGAAGGATGCGGCGGGCCTCGGTCAGCTCGAGGATGCGCTGGCCCGCACCCTCGGGCCGGGCCCCGTGGTCGGGGTGCGACTCCCTCACCAGGGCGCGGAAGCGGCGCTGCACCTCCAGCGGGTCGAGATGGCTGTCCGGGCCGAAGCCGAGCACGTGGCGGGCCCAGCGCTCGTCGGTGGGGAACAGCCGCCAGGACCGGGGTGGCGCGCTGGTGGGGTCGGACAGGTGGGCGATGAGCGATGCGTCGGCCTGACCCTCCCAGCGCGTCGCCTTGCGGATGGCGTGGAAGACGGCCGGGCGGGTCGAGGCGTGGATCTGGCCGGCGGCGTACACCGCCCCGAGCACCTGGGGCAGCGGCAAGCCGTGGCCGTCGAACTCGAAGGAGATCGACTCGCCGGCGCCCACGAGCTTGTGCCGGCTGCGGTCGAGGCCCACCACGTCGGTCTGGAATCGGTGGCGGAGCTTGGGCTGGGGGATCTTGCGGCCCGCCTCGAGGTCGTCGACGAGCTCGAGTAGCTCCTCGCGGAGCTCGGGCGGGATCTCGTCGACGTGGCCAGCGACGATGCCGCCCAGCAGGATCCCCCCGAAGCCGGGAGCGGGGTCCGTGGGCAGCCACTGGTTGCCGAGCGCCACCCGGCGCGTGGGAGCCACAGCCCGCGAATGGCGGATCTCCAGCTCGGCCAGCAGCACCGTCGCACGGTATACAAGGCCCGCGGCGGCGGCGGTTCCGACGGCGCTCGCTCAGACCCAGGGGCGCAGCACGTCCCGCAGCACCCGGGCGTCGCGGGCCACCGCGTCCTCGTCGGCCCCCTCGTCGAGGTCGGCGAGCACGGCCGCGGCCAGCTCACGCACCCGCTCCCACATCTCCGGGTCGATCCCGTAGGGCGGCGGGCTGTCGTCGACGAGGGCGGCGGCGGCGCCGAGCTCGGCCGCGACCAGGTCGTCGGTCGGCTCGTGCATCAGGCGGTCGGCGGCGACGAAGAGGTCGCCCATGGCTGCCTGGGCGACGTCGTCGTCGACCTCGTCCCCATCGTCGACCTCGAGCTCCGCCTCGACGGGGAGACCGCCGTCGACCTCCTCCCACTCGTCGGCGATCTCTGCGTCCTCGACGTCGTCGAGGACGTCCTCGGTGGCCTCCTCGTCGACCGCCGCCACCACGAGGGTCAGCCCCGGCTCCCACCGGCACCCGATCCCTCGTTCGATGAGGGTGGACGTCACCTGCACACGCGCCCCGACGGGCCAGTCGTCGAGCTCGTAGACGACCTCGTCGACGTCCGCCTCGGCATCGGCGGCGGGCGGCGGCTCGGGGAGCGCCATCTTGCAGTCACGGCAGCGGGCGGTGGTGAGGTCCGACTCCGCCCCGCAGAAGGGACAGCAGCGGGTCACAGGACGGCGTCCTCGCTCCAGCGGCCGAACACCGCCGCCAGCGCCCCCACGATCTCGCCGAGCGTGGCGTACGCCCGCACCGCGTCGAGGATGGCGGGCATGAGGTTCACCGCAGGGTCCCCGGCGTCGGCCTTCAGCCGGGCGAGAGCGGAGGCGACCGCCTCTCCGCTGCGGCTCGCCCTCACCTCGGCCAGGCGCTTGACCTGGCGCTCCTCCATAGCGGCTTCGACGGCGTGGGCGTCGAGCTCCGTCCCGCCGCCGTCGTCCGCGTCGGTGAAGCGGTTGACGCCGACCACCACCCGCCGCCCGTCGGCCACGTCCCGCTCGAAGGCGTAGGCGGACCGGGCGATGCGCGCCTGGAACCACCCCCGCTCGATGCCGGCGTACACGCCCTCCAGCATCGACCCGTCCCCGAGGTCCTCGATCTGGGCGAGCACCTCCTCGACCCGGCGCTCCACCTCGTCGGTGAGCTCCTCGACGAACCACGACCCTCCGAGGGGGTCGGCCACCAGCGGCACGCCGGTCTCGTGGGCGATCACCTGCTGGGTGCGGAGCGCCAGGCGGGACGCCCGGTCGCTGGGCAGCCCGAGGGCCTCGTCGAGGCCGTTCGTGTGGAGGCTCTGGGTGCCCCCGAGGACGGCGGCCAGCGCCTCGAGGCTGGTGCGGACGAGGTTCACCTCGGGCTGTTGGGCGGTGAGGGACGCACCCGAGGTCTGCACGTGGAACCGGCAGCGCAGAGACGCCGGATGGCGGGCGCCGTAGCGGTCGTGCAGCCAGGTGGCCCAGAGGCGGCGAGCGGCGCGGAACTTGGCGACCTCCTCGAAGAGGTCCATGGCGGCGTCGAAGAAGAAGCTGACGCGGGGAGCGAGGTCGTCGACGTCGAGGCCGGCGGCTCCGGCCGCCTCCACGTAGGCGAAGCCGTTGGCGAGGGTGAAGGCCAGCTCGTCCACCGCGGTGGCTCCCGCCTCCCGGATGTGGTAGCCGGACACCGACAGCGGGAACCAGCGCGGCATCTCCGCCACGCAGAACCGGGCTACGTCGGTGACCAGGCGCATGGACGGCCGGGGCGGGAAGAGGAACTCCTTCTGGGCCTGGTACTCCTTCAGGATGTCGTTCTGCAGGGTGCCGTCGAGCCGGTCCCGGGCCACACCGGACCGCTCGGCCGCCGCCACGTACATGGCGAGGAGCACCGCGGCGGGGGCGTTGATCGTCATCGACGTGGTCACCCCGCCCAGGTCGATTCCGGCGTAGAGGTCCTCCACGTCGGCGAGGGTGTCGACGGCGACGCCGCACCGGCCCACCTCGCCCTCCGACCGGGGGTCGTCGGAGTCGCGGCCCATGAGGGTGGGGAGGTCGAACGCGGTCGACAGGCCGTCGCCGCCGGCGGCGAGGAGCTGGCGAAAGCGGGCGTTCGTGTCCGGCGCAGCGCCGTAGCCCGCGAACAGCCGCATCGTCCAGAGCTTCGTCCGGTACATGGAGGCGTAGGGCCCGCGGGTGTACGGGAAGACGCCGGGGAGCTCGGCATCCTCGGGCCCGTACACCGGTTGCAGGGGGAGGCCGGAGACCGTCTCGAAGGCGACGTCGCGCTTGGGCGCCGCCTCGTAGGCGCGGGCCCACTGCTCCCGAGGGTCGAGGTCGCTCATGTCCCCCCGCCGTCGCCGCCCAGCCGGGGGACACGTGCCACGGCCGCAGCGTAGAGCGCCCACGCCGGACCGGACGAGCCGCCGCCGGGCGGGCGTCGCGCCGGGCTTCTCCGGTAAGGTCGCCCCATGAGCCCTGTGGAACGGCAACCGCCCGATCGGAACCTCGCCCTCGAGCTCGTACGGGTCACGGAGGTGGCGGCGCTGGCCGCCTCACGCTGGATGGGCCGGGGCGACAAGAACGCCGCCGACGAGGCGGCCACCGAGGCCATGCGGGTGCTGCTCCAGTCGGTGTCCCTCGACGGCATCATCGTCATCGGCGAGGGCGAGAAGGACGACGCCCCGATGCTCTACAACGGCGAGCAGGTGGGCAACGGCGATCCGCCCGAGGTCGACATCGCTGTCGACCCCCTGGAAGGCACGACCCTGGCGGCCATGGGCCGGGGCAACGCCCTCGCCGTCATCGCCGTCTCCGACCGGGGGACGATGTACGACCCGCCCGGGTTCTACATGAACAAGATCGCGGTCGGCGCCGAGGCGGCCGGCTCCGTCGACATCACCAAGTCCCCCACCGAGAACCTCGACGCGGTGGCCGAGGCCACGGGCAAGTCGGTGCACGAAGTGACCGCCGTCGTCCTCGACCGCCCCCGCCACGAGAAGCTCATCGCCGAGATCCGGGATGCGGGCGCCCGAATCCGCTGCATCCAGGACGGCGACGTGGCCGGCGCCATCTCCACCGGCTGGCCCGAGGCGGGCGCCGACGTCCTCTTCGGCATCGGCGGCACGCCCGAGGGCGTCATCTCCGCCGCCGCCCTCAAGTGCATGGGTGGCGAGATCCAGGCCCAGCTCGTCCCACAGCGGGACGACGAGCGCCAGGCGATCGTCGACGCCGGCCGCGAGGGTGACCTCGACCGCATCCTCACCACCGACGACCTGGTGAAGGGCAACAACTGCTTCTTCGCCGCCACCGGCGTCACCGACGGCGAGCTGCTGCGGGGCGTGCACTACGACCGCCGGGGAGCCACCACCCACTCGCTGGTCATGCGGTCCAAGTCGGGCACCGTCCGCACGGTGATGGCCCGCCACTCCCTGCGGAAGCTCCGCGAGTTCTCGGCGATCGACTTCGGGTGATTTGCCGAGCAACCCCCGGTTGCGAGGCGAATCAGAGCTCCCGCCTGAGCTCGACGTAGTCGCGGCCATCAAACCACCGCGGTAGGCGGACGTCCTCGCGCCAACCGCGGTGCTGGAGGAAGCCGTGGCCCTGGCTCCCCACCTGCGCCCGGCAGATCGCCTGCCGGCACCCCCGCTCGACCGCCGCCGCGTGGAAGGCGGCAAGGAGACGGGAGCCGATCCCCTGCCCGCGGTCGGGCGCTCCCACCACCAGGTTGCAGAGGTGCGCGACCTCGCCCCGCGTCCAGCCGGTGGCGACCCCCGTGACCTCGTCCTCCCGGCGGGCGCTGATCGCCACCCGCTCGTGGGCCAACGGCATCGCCAGCCCGCCCAGACCGAGGGCGTGCCACTCCCGCACCGAGAACTCCCGCGCCTCGGGGTCGAGCTGGTCGCCCACCCACAGCTCGACCGGCAAGCCGCCTCGCCCCACGACCGCCGGGGCGCCGAGGGCGGCGTCGGCGACGGGCGCCCACACCCGGCCCGGGCCCTCCTGCAAGAGGTGCACCCGGTCGAAGCTGACGTCGGTCCGGTACCCGGCCAGCGCCTGCTGGGCGGCGGCGATGCAGCTCGGGTCGGCTTCGTCGGCCACGGTCACGTGGGGCACGAACGGCCACGTGAGCGGGCGGGCGAGGGGGTCCCTGAACACCCGCTCGCGCAGGGCCACGACCTCGGCCGCCCCCTTCTCCACCGGGAGGTACAGGACAGGGTTGTCGGGCAGGAAGGTGGTGGGCGAGCCCAGCCTGATCCGGAACGGCCGGGTGGCGGCGGCCGCCGCCCGCAGCACGGCGAGGGCGTCGCCCATCCGGTCTTCCCGGACGTTGACCGGCGGCACGAGGGTCAGGTGGGCCGGGACCCGGCCGAAGGTGCCGTCGCCCGTTGCCCGGCGCAGGGTGTCAATCTCCCGGTCGAGGGGGTGCGGGACCACAAGGGCCACACCGAGCCTGACCTTGGCCATGTCCCAATGATGCGCCGCCCCGGCGCGTTAAGGGAACCATGGCGTCAGCCGGCCCGGCGGTGCTGCAGCACCCGCCGGACGTCGTCGGCCACCCGGTCGCCCCGGCGGCCCACGTCGTCCCACCCGAACCGCAGCACGGTCCACCCCCGGGCGGCGAGGTGGTTCCCGCGCTCGCGGTCGCTCTGGAAGTCGGCCCGCCCCGAGTGCCAGCGGCGGCAGTCGGCCTCGATGCCCACCCTGGCGTCCGGATAGGCGAGGTCGAGGCGGACGACCCGTCCCCCGCCGACCGCCACCGGGTGCTGGCGCACCGGCTCTGGCAGCCGGTGCCTGCGCAGCAGGGCGACGAGCGCGTCCTCCAGCGGGCTCTCGGTGGGGGCGGTCTCCCGAGCTCGTTGGGCGACGAGGTCACGCAGCACCGCGGTGCCCCCGCGGCCGTGGGCGCCGACCCGCTCGAGGGCCCGCCGCAGCGAGGGAGCGTGACCAGCCCGCGCAAGAGGGCGTCCTCCACGGCCGGCTCGACCAGCTCCGGCGCGGCCGCCCCCAGGTCGAGCAACGTCCGCGCCGGCGTAGTGACGGGGATCCGCCGGTGCCTGGTGACGTCGGGCCGCCCGAGCATCGCTGACCGGTGGACGGTCGCCCCGGCCACGCTCGGCCGCCGATCATTCGGCACACTCAGCTCCGGACGGGGCCAGTCGATCCCACGCAGCTCCCACAACGCCGCTGCGCTCCGGTGCGAAGCAACCGCGCCCACGCCGGCGGCCAAGCACGCCGCGAGCAGCGCCTGCTCGGGTGACCGAGCGACGGCCGTGATCCGGAGTACGCCCCGGTGCACGGGCGTCAACAGGCCCCAGCGGAGTCGGGCGGTGATCTGTCGGTCACTCAGGCCCAGCTGCCGCAACTGCGCCCTGGTGACGAGCCCGTGCTGGCGCTCCGCCAGCGGGTGGACTGCCGAGTCCGAGTTGCTCATGGCACCCAGCCAACCACCGGGGTACGACAGCCTCGGGGCTCGCCCGGTTCTTTGGAGAGTTGTGTGCGTCAGCGGTACACAACTCCCCACAAAAGCCCTAGCGGGAGCCGGCCACCTCCAGGCGGACCTCGGCGCGGCGGAGGGCGGCCTGGGCCTCTTTTTCCTCCGAGTCGCCCGCGTTGCGCTGGGCCGCTTCCTTGGCCCGGCGGGCCCGGTCGACGTCGATGTCATCCGCCAGCTCGGCCACGTCGGACAACACGATCACCGTGTCCTCGCGGACGTGGACGAAGCCGCCGTGGACCGCCGCCATCTCCTCGTCGCCGTTGGTCTTGATCTTGACCGCGCCGATGTCGAGGGCGCCGAGGAAGGGGGCGTGGTTGGACAGGAAGGCGATGTCGCCGCCGTCGACCGTGCGGCACACGACCATCTCCGCGTCGCCCGAGAACAGGATGCGCTCGGGCGACACCAGCTCGACGCGCATGGTTAGGCGGCCTCCTCCCCGCCCTCTTCGCGCTCCTCCTTGGAGAGCGTTTTGGCCTTCTCCCGAGCGCCGTCCACGCCGCCCACGTTGAAGAACGCCTGCTCGGGGACGTCGTCGAGCTCGCCCTTGATGAGGAGATCGAAGGACTCGATCGTCTCTTCGACGGAAACCCACTCTCCCGAGATCCCGGTGAACTGCTCGGCGACGAAGAACGGCTGGGACAGGAACTTCTCCACCTTGCGCGCCCGCTGCACGGTGAGCTTGTCGTCCTCGGAGAGCTCGTCCACGCCGAGGATGGCGATGATGTCCTGGAGCTCCTTGTAGCGCTGCAGCGTCTCCTGCACCCGCCGGGCCACCTGGTAGTGGCGCTCGCCCACGATCTCGGGGCTCAGGAT
Organism: Acidimicrobiales bacterium; assembly: GCA_036260255.1. GTDB lineage: Bacteria > Actinomycetota > Acidimicrobiia > Acidimicrobiales > AC-14 > DASZJY01. The sequence continues at coordinate 10,631 of DATAAF010000048.1, forward strand.
GCGGGAGGTGGACGCCAGCGGGTCGACGGCGGGATAGATGCCGCGTGAGGCGATGTCACGCGACAGCTCGGTCGTGGCGTCGAGGTGGGTGAAGGTGGTGAAGGGGGCGGGGTCGGTGTAGTCGTCGGCGGGCACGTAGACGGCCTGCAGCGAGGTGATCGACCGGCCTTTGGTTGACGTGATGCGCTCCTGCAGCTCGCCCATCTCGTCGGCGAGGGTGGGCTGGTAGCCCACCGCCGAGGGCATGCGCCCGAGCAGGGTGGACACCTCGGAGCCGGCCTGGACGAACCGGAAGATGTTGTCGATGAAGAGGATGACGTCCTGGCCCTCCTCGTCGCGGAAGTACTCCGCCATGGTGAGCGCCGACAGACCCACCCGGAGGCGCACGCCCGGGGGTTCGTCCATCTGGCCGAAGACCAGCGCCGCCTTGTCGAGCACGCCTGACTCTTTCATCTCGAGCCACAGGTCGTTGCCCTCGCGCGTGCGCTCCCCGACCCCGCCGAACACGGAGACGCCACCGTGCTGCTCGCCGACCCGGCGGATCATCTCCAGGATGATGACAGTCTTGCCCACGCCCGCCCCGCCGAACAGCCCGATCTTGCCGCCCCGGACATAGGGAGTCAGCAGGTCGAGGACCTTGATCCCCGTCTCGAACATCTCCGTCTGGGGCTCGAGCTCGGTGAACGCCGGCGACGGGCGGTGGATGTTCCAGTGGTCCTTGATGCCCTCCTCGACCTTGTCGGTGTCGAGGGGCTCGCCGAGGACGTTGAAGACGTGCCCGAGCACTCCTGGGCCGACGGGGACGGTGATGGCGTCGCCGATCACCCGCACGGCGGTGCCCCGATAAAGCCCGTCGGGGGGCTTCATGCAGATGGCCCGCACCCGGCTCTCGCCGATGTGCTGGGCCACCTCGGCCACCATCTCGATCTCCTCGCCCTCTACGTCGATGGTCATCGCGAGGGCGGCGTTGATCTCGGGGATGGCGTCGGCGGGGAACTCCACGTCGACCACCGGGCCGGCGATGGCGACGACACGCCCTTCCTTGCGGTCCTTACCGGCGCCGTCACCGGACTGGCCGTTGCTCTCGGGGTCGGGCTCCTGGGACTGGTCGGAGTCCTCGGACCGGTCCTCGTCGCGGGTGGTGTCGGTGTCGGTCATCGGATCAGCTCCTTCACTGGCGGAGCGCCTCCGCTCCACCCACGACTTCCATGATCTCGGTGGTGATCCCCGCCTGGCGGACCTTGTTGGCCTCGACCGACAGGGTTGATATGAGGTCTTCGGCGTTGTCGGTGGCCGCTTTCATGGCCCGTTGGCGGGCGGCGTGCTCGCTGGCCGCTGCCTCCAAGAGGGCGGCGTACACCCGGGCCTCCACGTAGCGAGGGAGCAGGCGCTCGAGGATGCCCTCGGGTGACGGCTCGTACTCGTAGTCGGCCTGCGGCCCCTCGGCGGCCATGTCCTCCAGCGTCCCCTTCTCCAACGGCAGCAGCTGGGAGTTGGTGACCTTCTGGGAGCCGACCGAGAGGAAGCGGGTGTAGACGAGCTGCACCCGGTCGACCTCGCCCTCCTCGTACCGGGACATGATCCCGCCCGCCACGCGTCGGGCGTCCTCGTACGACGGCTGCTCGCTGAACCCCGAGTTGATCTCGTCGATCTGGTAGCCGCGGAAGCGGAAGTAGCCCTCCGCCTTCTTGCCGGCCAACGACAACGAATAATCCCTGCCCTCGGCCCGTTCGGCCTGCAGGTCCCGGTGGGCGGTGCGCAGCACCGACGTGTTGTAGGCCCCCGCCAGCCCCCGGTCGCCCACGATGACGATGTAGCCGACGGTGTTGATCTCCCGCTCGGCGAGGAGCGGATGGTCGGTGCCCACCCCGGCGGCCGCCAGCTGGCGCAGCACCTCGGTGATCTGCTCGGCGTAGGGGCGTGCCGCGGCGACCCGCTGCTGGGCCTTCTGGATGCGGCTGGCGGCGATGAGCTCCATGGCGTGGGTGATCTTCTTGGTCGACTGCACGCTCTTGATGCGCCGCCGGAGCTTGCGCTCCTTCCCGCTAGCCACGGTCGCTACGCTCCCTTCTCTCGGGGGGCTCCGCCCCCCGAGTGCCCCCCGCCTTCATCGTGCGCCTTCGGCGCGCCTGCCGTTGGGGGGCTCCGCCCCCCAACAACCCCCCGAACTGCGTCGTGCGCGCCTGCCGTTGGGGGGCTCCGCCCCCCAACAACCCCCCGAACTGCGTCGTGCGCCTTCGGCGCGCTCAGTCCCTGTTCCGACGAGCA
>DATAAF010000049.1:0-36340 GCA_036260255.1 Acidimicrobiales bacterium
ACCTTCGCCGACATCGAGATCGACGGAGAGGGGCGTACCGCCATCCGCTTGGCCGTGGAGGACCGCGCCGGCCGCCGGCCGGCCGAGAACGGCACCGGGGCGGCTCACTCGGCCGCCGCCTTCGACCCCTCGCCGCCCGGCTTCCCCGCCTACAGCTGACCACCCTCGACCGCCCGGGAGCGGGCGGGTCGGGCGGTACCGTGGGCCCATGAGCCGGAAGTTCCTCATCCGCACCTTCGGGTGCCAGATGAACGAGCACGACTCCGAGCGTCTGGCCGGTCTCCTCGAGGCCGAGGGCATGGAGGTCACCGACGACCTCGGCGCCGCCGACGTCGTCGTCCTCAACACCTGCTGCATCCGGGAGAACGCCGACAACAAGCTCTACGGGCACCTTGGCCACCTCAAGGCGGAGAAGGACCGCCGGCCGGAGCTGCAGATCGCGGTGGGCGGGTGCCTGGCCCAGAAGGACCGGGGCCTCATCCGCCAGCGGGCGCCTCAGGTCGACGCCGTCTTCGGGACCCACAACCTCGCCCGCGCCCCCGAGCTGCTGCGCCGGGCGGCAACCGACGGCCCCGTCGTCGAGATCCTCGACGCCGCCCAGGCCGACGACGAGGCCGCCTTCCCGTCGGCCCTCCCCGTGCGCCGCAACCTGGGGTGGTCGGCGTGGGTCACCATCCAGATCGGCTGCGACAACAGCTGCGCCTTCTGCATCGTCCCGGCCGTGCGGGGGCCCGAGGTCAGCCGACCGTTCGGCCAGGTGGTGGCCGAGGTCGAGGGCCTGGCCGCCGCCGGCACGACCGAGGTCACCCTGCTGGGCCAGAACGTCAACTCCTACGGCCGCGATCTCACCACCCGGCTGCGGGCGGCGCCCGCGCCTCCGCCCGACGTCGCCTACCGGGCAGGGGAGGCCTGGGCGTCGGCGCCCCGTCCCCGGGCCCGGCCGCTGTTCGCCGACCTCCTGCGGAGGGTGGGCGAGGTGGAGGGCGTCCGCCGGGTGCGGTTCACCAGCCCCCACCCGAAGGACCTGCGGCCGGAGACCATCGACGCCATGGCCGAGACGCCGGCCGTCTGCGAGCACTTGCACCTCCCCCTCCAGGCGGGGAGCGACCGGACGCTGGCCGCCATGCACCGGGGGTACACCGCCGAGCGCTACCTCGACCGCCTGGTCGAGGCGCGCCGGGCGGTGCCCGACCTGGCGGTCACCACCGACATCATCGTCGGGTTCCCCGGCGAGACCGACGCCGACTTCGAGCGGACCCTCGAGGTGGTGGCCGAAGCCGCCTACGACAGCGCCTACACCTTCCTGTTCTCGCCCCGCCCCGGCACCGAGGCGGCGGCCATGGCCGACCGCTTCGTGCCCGCCGACGTGGCCGCCGAGCGGTTCGAGCGGCTCCGCGTCGTCGTCGAGCGCTCGGCTCTGGCCCGGCACCAGGCAAGGGTGGGGCGGGTCGAGGAGGTGCTGGTCGAGGGCCCCAGCCGCAAGGACCCCACCGTCACCACCGGCCGCACCCGCCAGAACAAGCTCGTGCACTTCACCGCCGAGCGCCCCCTCGCGGCCGGCGCCTACGCCACCGTGCGGGTCACCGGCGCGGCGCCGCACCACCTCCGGGGCGAGCTGGTCGACGTCCTCTCGTCGGCGCGCCACCGCACGCTGATCCCGGTGTCGTCTGGGTGACGGGCCGCCTGCCCGCTCGGCCCCACCTCGCCCTCCTCGGGCCCACCGCCTCGGGAAAGTCCGCCCTCGCCCTCGCGGCGGCCCGGCGGCTGGGCGACGTCGAGCTCGTCTCGGTCGACTCCATGCAGGTGTACCGGGAGATGGACATCGGCACGGCCAAGCCCACCCCGGCCGAGCAGGCCGAGGTGCCCTGTCACCTGCTCGATCTGGCCGACCCCTCCGAGGACTTCTCGGTCGCTCGGTTCCAGGCCGCCGCCTCCGCGGTGATCGACGACATCGAGGCCAGGGGGAACCGGGCGCTGCTCGTCGGCGGCACGGGCCTGTACCTGCAGGCGGTGGTCGACCGGCTGTCGCTTCCCGGGCAGTGGCCGGCCGTACGCCGGCAGCTGGAGGAGGAGGCCGCAACGCCCGCCGGCGTGGGGGCGCTGCACCGGCGGCTGGCGGTGGCCGATCCCCCGGCGGCGGCGCGGATCCAACCGGCCAATCGCCGCCGCATCGTCCGGGCCCTGGAGGTCACCCTCGGGAGTGGCCGCCCGTTCTCCTCGTTCGGCCCCGGGCTGGGCGCCTACCCACCCACCCGGTTCCGCATGGCCGGCGTGTGGCTGCCGCGACAGGTCGTGGCCAGGCGCATCGCCGAGCGCTTGGGGGCGCAGCTGGCGGCCGGCTTCGTCGACGAGGTACGCGCCCTGGCCCGGCGCCCGGGCGGTCTCTCCCGCACCGCCCGCCAGGCCCTCGGCTACCGCGAGCTGCTCGACCACCTGGGCGGGCGGGTGACGCTCGACGAGGCGGTCGACCTGGCCGTCCGCCGCACCCGGGAGTTCGCCCGCCGCCAGCGGGCGTGGTTCCGCCGCGACCCTCGCATCACCTGGATGGCCACGGCGGCAAACCCGCTCGCCACCCTCGACGCCCTCCTGGGACACTGGGCGCCGTGAGGTTGCAGAAGTACCAGGCCCTCGGGAACGACTTCCTGATCGCGTTCGACCACCCGGTCGACGCCGCGGTGGCCCGCGCCGTCTGCGACCGCCACCTGGGCGCCGGCGCCGACGGCCTCATCCGGGGGACCAGAGGTGACGCCGAGGCCGACGTGGCGATGGAGCTCTGGAACGCCGACGGGAGCCGGGCGGAGACGAGCGGCAACGGCCTGCGCTGCCTGGCCCGGGCGGTGGTCGATGCCGGCCTGGTGGCGGGGCCGGTGCTGGTGATCGCCACCGACGCCGGGCTTCGGCGGGCGACCCTCGGCGCCGACGGGCTGGTCAGCGTGGAGATGGGGGCGGTTCGCGTCGTGGAACGAGACGGCGATGACCCCCGCTGGCTCGGCTTCGCCGACGCCGGCAACCCCCACGTGGTCCTGGGCGTGGACGACCCCACCAAGGAGGACCTCGAGGAGGACGGCCCCGCGTGGGAACGGGCCTACGGCGGGGTCAACGTCGAGTACGTGGCCGCCGGCCCGGCGCCGGACGAGCTCACCATGCGGGTCTGGGAGCGGGGCGTGGGCGAGACCATGGCCTGCGGCAGCGGCGCGTGCGCGGCGGCGGTGGTGGCGCGCCGTGCGGGAATGGTGGGCGAGCGTGTCACTGTTCACCAGCCCGGAGGGGACGTTCTCGTCGACCTCTCGGGCCCGACCGTCGTCCTCACGGGTCCGGCCCACTATGTCTGCACGGTCGAGTTCCCGGACGGCCCCGGGCGGGGTAGGGGCCCCGCCTCGGGGAGGAGGGCGGGGTCGGGGCCCCGCCCGGGAGAAGAGACATGGCCCTCATAGAGCGCGACAAGCGAGAGCGGATCGTGTTGGTCGGGGTGGCCGTCCCGCCCACGACGCAGGAGGCGGCCGAGTCCTCCCTCGACGAGCTGGCTGCCCTGGTCGACACCGCGGGGGCCGACGAGGCCGACCGCGTGCTGCAGCGGCGGGACTCGCCCGACCCCGCCACGTTCGTGGGGCAGGGCAAGGCCGAGGAGCTCCGCGACATCTCCGAGACGGTCGACGCCGACACCGTGGTGTTCGACGACGAGCTGTCCCCGGCCCAGAGCCGCAACCTGGAGAAGATCCTCGGCCGAACCGCCATCGACCGCACCGCGGTGATCCTCGACATCTTCGCCCAGCACGCCCACAGCCAGGAGGGCAAGGCCCAGGTCGAGCTGGCCCAGCTCCGCTACCGGCTTCCCCGCCTGCGTGGCCGGGGCAAGGCCCTGAGCCAGCAGGCCGGCGGCATCGGCACTCGGGGCCCGGGCGAGACCCAGCTGGAGGTCGACCGCCGGCGCCTGCTCCGGCGCATGACCAAGCTGGAGTCAGAGCTCCGGGACCTCATGCGCAACCGCCGCACCCAGCGCAAGTCGCGGGCCCGCTCCCGGCTGCGGACCATCGCCGTCGTGGGATACACCAACGCCGGCAAGTCGACCCTGCTCAACCGGCTGACCCACGCCGACGTCCTCGTCGAGGACCGCCTGTTCGCGACGGTGGACCCCACGACCCGCCGGCTCGACCTGCCGGGCGGCGAGCGGGTGCTGGTCACCGACACCGTCGGCTTCGTGCGCAAGCTCCCCACCCAGCTGGTGGAGGCCTTCCGCTCCACGCTCGAGGAGGTGGCCGAGGCCGACCTGCTCCTGCACGTGGTCGACGCCGCGGTGGCCGACCCCGAGGCCCAGATCGAGGCGGTGAGGACGGTGCTCGCCGAGATCGACGCCGACCACGTCCCCGAGCTCATCGCCTTCAACAAGGCCGACCTGCTGGGCGACCAACGGGCCGAGGCCAAGCGGCTGCTCGACCGCCACCCCGGCTCGGTGTTGGTGTCGGCCCAGACGGGCGAAGGCATCGACGACCTGCTGGCGGCGGTGGGCGACCGGCTGCGGGCGCTGGGCCGGGTCGTGGAGCTGGCGGTCCCCTACGGGCGGGGCGACGTCGTCGCCGCCTTGCACCGCCACGGCGAGATCCTGTCGGAGGAGCACGAGCCCGAGGCGACGAGGGTGCGGGCCCGGCTCGACCCCGCCGACGTCGAGCGCTTCGCCGAGTTCCGGGTCACCTGAAGCGGTGAGCGTCGGGTGACGGCCGCCCCGTCCACCGGGTTCCGCCCGCCGCCCTACCCCTACGACCGCCTGGACGAGATCAAGGGGCTGGCCGCCGCCCACGAGGGTGGCGCCGTCGACCTGTCGGTGGGCACGCCCGGCGATCCGCCCCCGCCTGCGGTCGTCGCCGCCCTCAGCGGGTCGGGCAGCGAGCGGGGCTACCCGCCGTCGGTCGGCACCCCCGCTCTCCGGCAGGCGGCGGTGGCGTGGATGGCTCGCCGGCTGGGGGTGGAGGTCCCCCTCGAGGCGGTGGCCGCCTGCGTCGGCACCAAGGAGCTGGTGGCCACCACACCCCAGTGGTTGCGCCTGCGCGACCCGAGCAAGGACACCGTCCTGTACCCGGCCGTCTCGTACCCCACCTACGAGATGGGCGCCCTCCTGGCCGGGTGCCGGGCCGTCCCGGTGCCGGTCGACGACCGGTGGCGGCTCGACCTCTCCGCCGTCGACGAGGGCGACGCCGCCCGAGCCCTGTGCCTGTGGGCGAACACCCCGGCCAACCCGACCGGGGCGCTCGACGACCTGGGGGCGGTGGCGGAGTGGGGCCGGGCCCGCGACGTGCACGTCCTCTCCGACGAGTGTTACGTCGAGTTCACGTGGGACGGCCCGCCCCGCACCATCCTGGCCGGCGGGCTCGACGGCGTCGTCGCCGTGCACTCGCTCTCCAAGCGTTCGAACCTGGCCGGGCTGCGGGCCGGGTTCTACGCCGGCGACCCCGACCTGGTGCGCTACCTCTCGGAGGTCCGCAAGCACGTCGGGATGATGACGCCCGGGCCCGTGCAGGCGGCGGCGACCGTAGCCCTCGGCGACGACCGCCATGTCGACGACCAGCGGGCCCGGTACGCCGAGCGGCTGTCGTTCTTCGCCGAGGTGTTGACGGCGGCCGGGTACCCGTGCGTGCCTCCGGGGGGCGGCTTCTACCTGTGGCCGGAGGTGCCCCACGGTGACGCCTGGGCGGCGGCCGCCGACCTGGCGCGCCGGGGCGGGCTGGTCGTCGCTCCCGGGGAGTTCTTCGGGTCCCAGGGGGCCAGCCGGCTCCGGGTCGCGCTGGTGCAGGGTCTCGACCGCCTCCGTGTGGTGGCCGACCGCCTGCGGAGGAGCTGAGCGGAGGAGCCCGGGCGACCCGTGGCTCGCGGTCGGGTGGGTGCCCGGTCAGTGAGGCTGGTCTTCGAGCGACGGCGGCCAGCCGGGGACGAACAGCTGCTCGCCGTAGACGCTGGCGACCTTCCAACCCTCGGCGGTGTGGCGCATGGCGAACCGCCGCGCGAAGGCGTCGCGCTTGGGCCCTTCCGACGTCTCCGAGAAGGTGACGATCTCGAGGTCGAGGCCGAGTACCTCGGGCTCGTTGCGGGCGTGCCACGTCTGGGCGCTGAAGCCCTTCCAGATCTTCTGCCAGAGCTCGAGGACCTCTCCGGCGAAGCGGTCCCACAGCGGGTGGTCCGGATCGGTGGCCGACAGGCTGCGGGCGAGGGCGTCCCAGTCGGCGCCGTGGCCGACCCACGGGTGGTGGCGGTGGGCCCAGATCCAGTCCTGGGCGAGGACCAGCCGGAGGGTGTCGTCGGTGAGAGGCCACGCCGCCCGCAGGTCGCTGCGGTCCATGACCGCCTCCACCCAGGTGGCCGCCACCTCCTGAGGGGAGGGCGGGGGGGTGGCGGGCTCGGCCACGCCGACAGGCTAACGAGCGCCGGCGGCCCGGCGCAGTCGGTCGTCGATCCATCCCCGGTCGGCCAGGGCGGCGACGAAGCGGCCGAAGCTCTCCTCCAGGCCCTCCCGCTCGCGCTCGTCGTCGGTCGGTTCGACCTGGCGTCCGGCGTCCACCATCGAGCGCCCGGCGGTCGCCAGGTCGGCGTGAAGCGTGCCGGCGGCGGCCAGTATGCAGGCGCCGACGGCGGTGTCCGCCTGCTCGGCCACGAGCAGGGGGAAGCGGAGCACCGACGCCCGGATGGCCGACCACACCGGGCTCCGGCCGCCCCGGCCGGCCGATCGCACGGGCGGCTCGGCGCGCGCCCCCATGGCGGCCAGCCGGGCGTAGGCCAGGCGCTCGACGAACGCGACGCCCTCGAGCAGGGCCCGGTGGCGCTCGGCGTCGTCGGCCGGCTCGCCGAGCCAGAACCCCTCGGCGTCGGGGGCCACGAACGGGAAGCGCTCGCCGGTGGACACGAGGGGGTAGGTCACGCATCCCGCCGGCCCCCGGCGGGCCGCCTGCTCGTCCAGGCTCCGCAGGTCGGCGTCGGGCCAGGCGTCCTCGATGGCCGCGCCGCCCGTGTTCGACGCGCCGCCGGGCAGCCACCACCCGTCCGGGTGGCGGTGGCAATAGACCGCCCCACCGGGGTCGACGACCAGCTCCTCGGTGACGCCCTTGACGACCATCGTGGTGCCCACCACGGTGACGAACCGGCCCGGCCGGTCGGCGCCCGCCGCCACCTGGCCGGCACAGCCGTCGGTCATGCCCAAGCGGACCTGGCACTGGTGAGGGAGCCCGGTGGCGGAGGCCGCCTCCTCGCTCAGCGTGCCCACCGCCGCGGTCGGCGGGCGCACCTCGGGCAGGAGCTCCCCCCGCACGCCGAGGGCGTCGAGGGCCTCGTGCGCCCACTCCTCCCTCGCCGGGTCGTAGCCGCTCTTGAGGGCGTGGCTCCAGTCGGTTGGGGGTCGGCGGTCGCCGGTCAGCCCGGCGACAACCAGGTCGGAGGCGTGGGCCAGGCGACGGGTGCGGGACGCCACGTCGGGCTGGCCCATGAGCCACCCCCACTTGGCCAGCCCCGACGTGGCGCTGGGCCGGAAGCCGAGGGCGTCCCAACGCGCCGCGCCGGCCTCCGCCGCCTTCTCGGCTTCGTCCGCCGCCCGCTGGTCGTCGTAGAGGAGGGCGGCGGCGACGGGCTCGCCGTCGCCGTCGAGGGCGACCACCGTCCCCGACGTGGCCGCGACCGCGACCGCCGCGACGGCGTCAGCGCCCGACCGGCCGAGCGCATCGGTCGCCTGCCGCAGGGCGTCGACGGCCGCCGGCCACCAGGCGGTGGCGTCCTGCTCGGACCACCCCGGCCGGGGCCGGTGAGGCGCGCGGAGGGGCGCCCGGCCGGTGGCGGCGACCCGTCCCTCGTCGTCGGCGCACACCACCCGCACCTCCTGGGTCGCCAGGTCGACGCCGGCAACGAGGTCAGCCGCCACCCGGCTGTCCTTCCGTGGGGGGCGGGGTGAGGGGCGTCGCCCGCAGCCCGCACACCTCGCCCATGGGGCAGATCCGGGGAGCCGCCTCCCGCAGCAGCTCCAAGCCGAACCGGCGCATCTCCAGCGCGTCGGTGGGGCCCGTCTCCTCACGCTGTTGCACCAGCTCGGCCATCGAGAACAGGTAGCCCCCGCTCTCCAGCATGTGGTCGGTGGTGGCCAGCATGACCGCCTTCACGTCGGCCCAGGGCACGACGCCGGACTCCATCTCCGACCGGTAGCTGAGGCCCTCGCCGTCGATGCCGGTGACGTCCACGGTCATGACCCGGCCGTCGTTCAACGTCACCCCGGCCGTGAAGGCGGTGGGGCCGAGGTCCTCCGTCTCGTCCATGGCGTCCCCCTTTGGTCCGGTGTCGATGCTCCCACGCTTCTCCTACAGTGGCGCCCGTGCCGATCGACACGTCGGGCGAGTCCTTCACCGCTCTGCGCAGCCTGCTCGACCAGATCGCCGACAACGAGGTTCCCGCCGCCTCGCGCATCGCCGCCACCATCGCCGCCCAGCAGTTCCTCGAGTCGCTGACCCGTCGGCTGGTCACCGAGGCCCGGGAGCAGGGGGCGACGTGGGACGAGCTGGGCGAGGCGTTCGGCACCACGCCCGCCAACGTCAAGTCCCGCTTCGGCAGCTACCGGAGCTACGACGACGACTGACGACGACAAGCTCGAGCGGCTGCGGTCGCTGCTCCGCGACATCCACGGCCGCCTGACCGCGGAGCCCGGCCTCCCTTACGACGAGTGGGAGGTGCAGCTGTACGCCTACGACGAGGCGCTCGTCACCGCCGCCGACCTGCTCGACGTGCCCGTCCCGCCCGGCGCTCGGGACGAGATGGGACCGGCCCAGCGGGCCGCCGTCGAGCAGGGCCTCGCCGACGCCGGCTTCGACATCTGGTCCGAAGACTGACGAACCGGCGGTGGATTCTGGTGCTGGGGCGCCAGAAGTCACCGCCGGTTGGATCGGTGGGTGTCACTCCTCCTCGTAGCGGCCGCCCAGGTGGCGGGCCAGGAAGCGCTCGGCGGCCGCGTAGAACTTGAGCCGGTTCTCGGGCTTGGCGAAGCCGTGGCCCTCGTCGGGGAAGAGCATGTACTCGTGGTCGATGCCCCGCTCGCGCAGGGCGGCCACGATCTGCTCGGACTCCGCCTGCTTGACCCTCGGGTCGTTGGCGCCCTGGGCGATGAGCAACGGGATCCGGACCTGGTCGACCTTGGACAACGGCGATCGGGACCAGAGGAACTCCTCCTCCGTCTCGGGGTTGCCCACCCTCGTGTGGAACTGGGCGACCATGGGTGCCCAGTAGGGCGGGATCGACTCGACGAGGGTCTTGAGGTTGACCGGCCCGACGACGTCGACCGCGCAGCGGAAGACGTGGGGCGTGAACGCCGCCCCGATGAGGGCGGCGTAGCCGCCATAGGATGCGCCGTAGATGCCGATCCGCTCGCGGTCGGCCCAGCCCTTGGCCACGACGTGCTCGACCGCGTCCACCAGGTCGTCGTGCATCTTCGAGCCCCACTCGCGGTCGCCGGCGTTGACAAAGGACTTGCCGTAGCCGGTGGAGCCCCTGAAGTTCACCTGCACGCACAGGTAGCCCCGGTTGGCCAGCCACTGGGCCTCGGGGTCGAACCCCCAGACGTCGCGGCCCCACGGGCCGCCGTGGACGTTGAGCACGGTGGGCAACGCCGACCCCGACGACCCCGGAGGGAAGGTCAGGTAGCCATGGATCGTGAGCCCGTCCCGGGCGCCGAACGAGAACGGCTCCATCGACGCCAGCCGGTACTTCGAGAGCGCCGGCTGGTGCTCGAACAGGAAGGTCCCCGAGCCCTCCCGCCGGTTCCAGGCGTAGTACCGGACGGGGCCGTCGTCGGTGGTGTAGGCGGCCAGCCACGTGCGGTCCTCGTCGTCCGCCCCGGCGAGCACGGGGTCACCCGGCGACAGCGACAGCAGGCCCTGGACGTCGTCGGCGATGTCGGGGTCGAGGACCCGGTAGTCGGCCCGCTCCTTCAGGAAGACCACCAGCTGCGGCTCCCGTGTGTCGGGGTGTAATCGCACGCTGGTGACGTCGTACGTCGGGTCCTCGGCGACGACGTTCATCTCGCCGGTGGCGCAGTCGAGGCACACCAGGCGGCCGGCGTTGGCATCGGCCGACGTGATCGCCCACAGCCCCTTGCCGTCGAGGCTGAAGGCGAGCGGCTCGGTGGCGAGGGCGTCCTCCTGGCCGACGTCGAGCAGCCGTCGCCACTCGTCGTCCTCGGTGTCGCGGACCATGATCACCATGCCGCCGTCGGGCTTGGGGGCGATGCCGCCCCGCACCTTCCAGTCGGCGTCGGCCAACAGGCCGATGAACCCGGGGTTGTCCGCCACCTTCTCGAGCTCGGCCGTGCGCAGGTCGAGGCGGTAGACGTCGTGCAGCTCGGGGTTGTCGCGGTTGAGTCCCACGAGCACGTGGTCGGGGAAGCGCTTGTCGGCGTCCTCCACCCGCGCCTGCACCCCCTCGAACGGCGTGAGGTCGCGGATCTCGTCGGTCTCGAGGTCGACGTCGTACAGGCGCCAGTTCTCGTCACCGCCCTTGTCCTGGCTGTAGACGAGATGCCGCCGGTCGTGGGCCCAGAAGAACGACCGGATGCCACGGTCCCGGTCACGGGTGACCGGCCGAGCCTCGTCGCCGCCGACCGAACCGACCCACACGTTTAGGACGCCCTCGTCGGGCGCGATCCATGCCAGGTGTGAGCCGTCGGGCGAGATGCGGGGGCTCATCCGCTCGGGGTTGCCGAAGAGCACCTCCCGGGGGACGAGGGGGACGTCGACACCGTGTTCGCCCGATGCCGCCCGGGAGCTGGCCTCCTCCGCTCCGCTTCGGTGCTCGCTCATGCGCGCATGCGTAGCAGACGGCCGGACGGCCCCCCGTACACTCGGCGGCGATGGGCGCGCCCGGGAACCGGTGGTTGGCCGAGGCCGGCGGGCGGGCCTCCACCTACGACCACGCCTGGGCCGAGCTGGCCGCCAAGGGCGAGAACGTCCACGGCGAGGCCGACCTGGTCGAGTGGCTGTGCCGCGCCGGCCCGTACCCTCGAACCTCGGTGCTCGACGCCGGCTGCGGCACCGGGAGGGTCGCGGCCGAGCTGGCCCGGCGGGGCCTTGACACCGCTGGCGTCGACCTGGACCCCGCCATGCTGGAGCGGGCCCGTTCCCGCGCGCCCGAGTTGGAGTGGGTGCTCGGGGACATCGCCGAGGTCGACCTGGGCCGGCGCTTCGACGTGGTCGTCATGGCCGGCAACGTCATGATCTTCCTCGAGCCGGGCAGCGAGGGCCGGGTGGTGGCGAACCTGGCCCGCCACCTCGCTGCCGGCGGTGTGCTCGTCGCCGGCTTCGAGCTCCAGCCCGGCCGCCTCGACCTGGCCACGTACGACGCCCACGCCGCCGCCGCCGGACTCACCCTCTCGGGCCGCTGGGCCACCTGGGACCGCCAGCCGTTCACGGGTGGCTCGTACGCGGTCTCGGCCCACGAGCCGGTGGCGGGGGCCCGGTGACGGGCCGGGCGGCCGTCCCCCTCGAGCGTCTCAGCGCCGAGCTGCGCTCGCTCCGCCTGCGGCTGATCCGCTACGAGCAGCGGGCGCGTGACGCGTGGAGCGCCGACCTGGAGGCCTACGACCGGCGGCTCCTCGCCGCCGCCGCCATGCTCGAGGTGGCGTCCCCGCCGCCTTCCAGCGATCTCCCGCTCACCGCCGCGGACAGGGCGGCGCTGGAGGAGGGCCTGGCCGAGGCCGGCTTGGAGGTGCGGACCGACGCGTTGTGAGATACCCGGTCCCGGTCGGGGTCCCGCGCTCCCGAGGGTTCGGCGGGGGGCTCAGCTCCTGGTGAAGCCGTTCTCCCTGAGCCAGCCCTCGGCGAGCACGGACGGGTCCTCCTTGTCGAGCTCGGCCCGCTTGTTCATCTGGGTCAGCTCCTCGGTGGTGAGGGCGGCCGAGACGCGGTTGAGGACCCGGCGGACGTCGTCGGTGGCCGCCCTGGTGGTGATGATGGGGACGACGTTGTCGGCGTTCTGCAGCTTCTTGTCGTCCTCGAGCACGACGAAGCCCCGGGCAGGGATGGCCCCGTCGCTCGAGAAAATGAGGGCCACGTCGACGTCGCCCCTCTCGAGGGCGCTCTTGGACAGGGGCCCGCCGGCGTCGAGCTGCTTGAACTCCCTGAACTTGATGCCGTAGGTCTGCTCCAGCCCGAGCGCGCAGAACGGGCGGGTCGGGCACTCGGGCGGGCCGCCGAGGACCAGCTGGCCGGCCACCGGCGCCAGGTCGGACAGCTTCCTGAGGTTGTACCTCTCGGCGGTGGCCCTGGTGACGGCGAAGGCGTTGGCGTCGATTGCGGGGGAGGGGTCGAGGGCGGTGATCCCCTTGGGCTCGAGGTGGGTGCGCAGCCTCTGGACCGTCGCCTGCGGGTCGGGCGACGCCTCGCCCGCGCCCTTGTTGAAGAACTCCAGCTCGGTCGCCGCGTAACCGGGGTAGAGGTTGATCTCGCCCCGCTCGAGGGCGGGAGCGACCACCTCGCGGCTTCCCAGGTTGGGCCGCACGGTCACGGTGAACCCCTCGGCCTCGAGGGCCCCCTCGTAGATGGCAGCGAGGATGGCGCTCTCGGAGAAGTTGAAGGCCCCTATGGTGATGGTCTCCCGGGCCTCGCCCCCGCCCGTCGTCTCGTCGGCGTCGTCGTCGCCACAGCCCGCCGCCAGCAGGGCGAGCCCGGCGAGAAGCGCTACGACCACGTGCCTGCGTCGGGATCCCATCCGCTCCCCCTCTCATCCGCCCACGGCCGGTGCCGTGGCGACGAAGAGCTCATTCTTGCCCGAATCCCGCTCGCGAAGGCCGGCGGGCACCACCAGCCGCTGGACGCCGGCCAGCACCAGCTCGGTGACGACCGACAGGGCGGCCACCAGCACGGCCCCGCCGAACACCTGGACGTAGTCCCGCTGGTTCAACCCGTCGATGATGTAGCGGCCCAGCCCGCCCCAGGCGACCAGGGCGGCCAGGGTGGCGGTGGCGACCACCTGGACGGCCGAGGTGCGGATGCCCGCCATGATGAGCGGCGAGGCCATGGGGAGCTCGACCCGGCGGAGCACCTGGGCACCGGTCATGCCCATGCCTCTCGCCGACTCCCGCACGTCGGCGTCGACCTCCCGGACGCCCACGAACGAGTTGGTGACCATGGGCGGAATGGCGAGGGCGACCAGGGCGAGGAAGGCGGGCTTGGCCCCGATGCCGAAGACCTGCACGGCGAGGACGAGGATGGCGAAGGACGGGATGGCCCGCCCCACGTTGGAGACGTTGATGGCGAGCCACCCCCCCCGGTTGAGGTGCCCGAGCAGGATGCCGACGGTGAGGGCAACCACCGCGGCGGTGAGGGTGGCCGCGAGGGACATGACCACGTGCTCGTACAGCCGGTGCGGGATGCCCGCCGTGCCGCGCCAGTTCTCGGCGGTCCCGAACCACTGGATCACGTCGCCAAGGAACTTCACCGGCTCCTCGCTTCGCTCGGGAAACCGCGATGTGCCACCTTCGGCGGCGCCTCTCTCCTGTTCCGACCGGTCAGGCCTCGCTGCGCTCGGCGCCCGGTCGGGGCCGCCCGGCATCCGGCCTGTGCGTGGCCCGTCGACCTGTCCCGGATGCCGGACGGGCGGTTGGTGACGCGGTCGGTCACGACGGCGCTTGTCGCGTCCGGGCCCACGGAGTGATCAGGCGCTCTACGCCGGCCAGGCCCAGGTCGGCGGCGACGGCCAGGGCGATGGAGAGCACCGAGCCCACGACCAGCGGGGTGCGGAAGTCGCGGATGAGGCCCTCGAGGATGAGCTGGCCGAGCCCGCCCTGGCCGATGACCGCGGTGATGGTGACCAGCCCGATGGTGGTGACGGTGGCGATGCGCACCCCGGCCATGATCGACGGCACGGCCAGGGGGAGCTCGATGCGGAGGAGCTGGCGGCGAGGCGTGAACCCCATGCCCTGGGCCGCCTCGCGCACGTCGTCGGGCACGGCGTCGAGCCCGGCGAGGATGTTGCGGACGAGGATCAGCAGCGTGTAGCCGACCAACCCGATCTCCGACGTCGTGCGCGACAGCCCCGTCCAGGGGACGAGGAGGGCGAAGAGGGCCAGCGACGGGATGGTGTAGAGCATGCCCGTCGCCGACAGCACGGGCGCCTGCGTCCACCGCCACCGGCGCGCCGCCAGGGCGAGGGGGAACGAGATGGCCAAGCCGAGCACGACCGCGATCGCGGTGAGCTCCAGGTGCTCCCTGGTGGCGGCGGCGATGTCCCCGGTGTGGCGGGAGACCCAGTCCCAGCGCACCCAGGGGTCGCCGGCCGACGCGAGGGGACCGCCTCCGAGCACTGCGGCAGACTATCGGCGCCGCCGCCGGCGCTGGCCCCATGATCCGCCTCGAGTCCATCACCAAGCGCTTCGCCAACGGCCAGGTGGCGGTCGACGCGCTCGACCTCGAGGTGGGCGAGGGAGAGGTGTGCATGCTGGTCGGGCCGTCGGGATGCGGCAAGACCACCACCCTCAAGATGATCAACCGGCTCATCGAGCCGACGAGCGGGCGCATCTTCCTCGACGGCGACGACGTGACCACCGTCGACCCCGTCCGGCTGCGCCGGCGCATCGGCTATGTCATCCAGCAGGTAGGGCTCTTCCCGCACCAGAGCGTGGCCGAGAACGTCGGCACCGTCCCCCGGCTGGTGGGCTGGGACCGCCGGCGGGCCCGGCGGCGGGTCGACGAGCTCCTGGAGCTGGTGGGCCTCGACCCGCGGGTGTTCCGGGACCGCTACCCCCACCAGCTGTCGGGCGGGCAGCGCCAGCGGGTGGGGGTGGCCCGGGCGCTGGCCGTCGACCCGCCCGTGCTGCTCATGGACGAGCCCTTCGGCGCCATCGACCCCATCGCCCGCGACCGCCTGCAGCAGGAGTTCCTGCGGCTGCAGGGCGAGGTGAAGAAGACCGTCGTGTTCGTCACCCACGACATCGACGAGGCCGTGCGCCTGGGCGACCGCATCGCCATCCTCCGCCAGGGCGGTGTCCTCGAGCAGTACGCCTCGCCCGCCGAGGTGCTGGGCCGGCCGGCCACGCCGTTCGTGGCCGACTTCGTGGGTGCCGACCGCGGGCTCAAGCGACTCTCGGTCACCGCCATCGACGCCGCCGACCTGGCGACGTTGCCGACGGTGACGCCGGGTGCGTCGCTGGAGGACGCCCGCCGGGCGATGGACAGGGCCGGCTCGCAGTGGGCCGTGGTCGTGGAGGACGGCGGGCGCCTGGCGGGGGCCCTCTCGCGGGAGCGGGCCGAGGGGGACGGCACCGCCGCCGACGCCTGGACGCCCGTCGAGGCGTCGGTCCCCGCCGGCGCCACGCTCAAGGACGCCTTCGCCGAGCTGCTGCTGCACGACACCGGCTGGGTCGCCGTCGTCGGCGACGGCCGCTTCTGCGGCGTCCTCACCCCCGACGCCCTCCACGCCGCCATCCGCAGGTCGGCGGCAGACACGCGCCCCACCAGCGAATTGGGTGACCAAAGTGGTTGAAAACCGCGCGCTGAGCGCGCCGGAACGCCGGAGGGCGAGCGGATGGCCTCCGCTACGCTCGCCGGCGTGACCGAGGTCGGGCGCCAGACCAACGCCCTCGAGGCGCAGATCACCGAGCTGTGGGACCGCCGCGGCGAGCTGACCCCGGCCGACGGCGACGCCCGGGCGATCGTGGACGAAGCCATCGACCTCCTCGACCGGGGCGAGGTGCGCACCGCGGAGATCGACGCCGCCACCGGCGAGGTCGTCGTGAACGCCTGGCTGAAGCAGGCCATCCTCCTCTTGTTCCGCTTGGCCGCCATGCGGACGATCGAGCTGGGCCCCTTCGAGTACGCCGACCGCATCCCCCTCAAGAAGGGCTTCGCCGCGTCGGGCGTGCGGGCGGTCCCCGGCGCGTCGGCCCGGTGGGGCTCGTTCCTGGAACCCGGCGTGGTGCTGATGCCGAGCTACGTGAACATCGGCGCCCGGGTGGGGGCCGAGACCATGGTCGACACGTGGGCGACGGTCGGCTCGTGCGCCCAGGTGGGCGCGCGGGTGCACCTGTCGGGCGGGGTCGGCATCGGCGGTGTCCTCGAGCCACCCCAGGCGGCGCCCGTGATCGTGGGCGACGACGCCCTCGTCGGGAGCCGCTGCATGGTCGTCGAGGGCGCGCGGGTGGGCCAGGGTGCCGTCCTCGGCGCCGGTCTGATCCTGTCGTCGACGATCCCCGTGATCGACGCCGAGACCGGCGAGTCGCTCGGTCGGGGGGTCATCCCGCCGTGGTGCGTGGCCGTCATGGCCACCCGTCCGCGGGCCTTCCCGGGGGGCGAGTTCGGGCTGCCCTGCGCCCTGGTGGTCAAGCGGCTGGCCGAGGGCGAGCGCCACGACAAGGCCCAGCTGGAGGCGGTGCTGCGGCAGCACGGTGTGACCGGCGCCTAGGGCCGCGGGTGACCGACCTCCTCGCCCTCACCGCGGCCCTCGTCGACATCCCGTCGGTGAGCCACGACGAGAAGGCGGTCACCGACCACCTCCAAGCCCTCCTGGCGCCGGTGCCGTGGCTGGCCGTGACCCGGGTCGGGGAGAACCTCGTCGCCCGCACGTCGTTGGGCCGCGACCGGCGCCTGATCCTGGCCGGCCACACCGACACCGTCCCGCCGAGCGACAACGAGCGGGCCTTGGTGGACGGGGACGTGCTGTGGGGACTGGGGGCGGCGGACATGAAGGGCGGCGTGGCCGTGCTGGCCGAACTGGCCCGCACGGTGGCCGAGCCGGCCGTCGACGTCACCTACGTCTTCTACGAGTGCGAGGAGGTGGACTCCCGGTTCAACGGTGTCGAGCGCCTCTTCGGTGAGCGCCCCGACCTGCTCGTGGGCGACGCCGCCGTCCTGGCCGAGCCCACCGGCGCCCGGGTGGAGGCGGGCTGCCAGGGGACGATGCGGGCGGAGGTGACGATGACGGGGACGAGGGCCCACTCGGCCCGGGCCTGGCTCGGTCGCAACGCCGTCCACCGCCTGGCCCCCGTGCTGTCGGCCCTGGCCGCGTACGAAGGCCGGCGGGTCGAGCTGGACGGCTGCGACTTCCGCGAGGGGCTGCAGGGCACGATGGTGCGCGGAGGAGTGGCACCCAACGTGGTCCCCGACCGGGCGGTGCTGACGGTCAACCACCGCTTCGCCCCCGACCGCACGCCCGAGCAGGCCGAAGCCCATGTGCGGCAGGTGGTCGGAGCGGTGGACGACTTCGCCGTGCTCGACAGCGCCCCGGCGGCCCCGCCCGCCCTCGGCCATCCGCTCTTGACGTCCCTCCTGGCCGCCACGGGCCACCCTCCGCGAGCCAAGCTCGGCTGGACCGACGTTGCCCGCTTCGCCGCCCGGGGCGTGCCCGCCACCAACTTCGGGCCCGGCGACCCGAACGTCGCCCACGCCGCCGACGAGCGGGTGGAGCGCGGCGACCTCGACACCGTCTACCGCGTGCTCCGTGCCCTCCTCGAGGGCGGCGTGGCGTTCGCGGCCGCCTGACCTGCGACCATGTGGCGGTGGGAACCAGGCGGGCGCGGCCGTCGCTTCGCGGCCATGAGTGAGCGACGGCTGCGGCGGGCGACCGGCCTGCACGGGCGGCGGCCGTGGGCCCTCCGGGCCCTGGCGGCCATGTGGGCGGCGGTGCTGTTCGCCCCGTCGCCGGCGGGCGCGACCAACGACCCCCTCTTCCCGCGGCAGTGGCCGCTGGCCCGCATCGGCGCCCCCGACGCTCGGGCCAGCGGCAACGACGTGCTCATCGCCCTGGTCGACACAGGGGTGGACATGAACCACCCCGACCTCCGCGGCAAGGTGGTGGGCAGCGCGGTCTGCGTGGACGGACCCTGCCGTGACGGCGGCGGGCAGGACGACAACGGCCACGGCACCGAGGTCGCCGGCATCGCCGTGGCCAACACCGACAACGGCCGGGGCATCGCCGCGGTGGCTCCGGGCGCCAAGCTGCTGGTGGCCAAGGTCCTCGACTCCGACGGAGCGGGCCGGGTCGACGACATCAACGCGGGGATCCGCTGGGCGGTCGACCGGGGGGCCAAGGTCATCAACCTGAGCCTGGGCGACCCCGACTTCCTGCTGACCAGCCTGGTGGGCACGCCGCTGCGTCCGGGCATCGAATACGCCTGGACCCGGGGGGCGGTACCGGTGCTGGCGTCGGGCAACTACCGGGTGGGCGTCGTCGACCAGGGCAGCTCGAACTACGGGGACCTCAACGCCCTGGTCGTGGGGGCGACGGACCGCCGGAACGCGGTGACCCGCTACTCGACGTCGATCGGCAACGCCAAGTGGGGCCTGGTCGCCCCCGGCGGGTTCGGCCCGGGGGCGCCGGCCGACGACCAGGTGATCACCACGACGCTCGGGGGCGGCTACGGGGCGGTGGCGGGCACGTCGGCGGCCGCGCCCCACGTGTCGGCAGCCCTCGCCGCGCTGCTCGGCATGGGGTTCACCCCCACCGCGGCGGTCGAGCGTCTGCTCGGTACGCTCGACAAGACGGTGTCCTGCGGCACCGGCTGCCAGGGCCTCCTCAACCTGAGGGCGGCGGTGGCCGCCGGCGGACCGACGGCGGCGGCCGGTGCTCCGGCGGGTTCGCCGCCGACCGGACCGGTGACCACCCTCGCGGGCGACGGCACCAGCGCCCAGGGGACGGACGGAATGCCGCGAGACCGGACCGAGTTGGCCACCGAAGACGACGATGACGGCACCGGCCGGACGGTGACGGTCGTCATCGCCGCCGTCCTCCTCCTCGCCGCCGGGGCGGGCGTCGCCGGCGTCTCCCTGACCCGGTCGCGGGCCTGACGCCTGCCGTCGGCCGGGTCGCGGCCGGCCCGCCGAGGGAAATGTTCATCGACGTGGCGCCCAAGCGGCGCGTGTCCGGAACGACCGGCGCGATGAATTCCGACGCGTTCTCTCGTCGGTTGGGGGAAGATCGGCGAAGCGGACATCCGAGGAGCCATGACACAACCCGTCCCCCTGGCGATCGAGGCCACCGGCCTGGTCAAGTCGTTCGGCGAGACCCGAGCGGTCGACGGCGTCGACCTCGCCGTCCCGGCCGGCTCGGTCTACGGCGTGCTCGGCCCGAACGGCGCCGGCAAGACGACGACGATCCGCATGCTGGCCACCCTGCTCGAGCCGGACGAAGGCAGCGCCCGGGTCCTCGGCCACGACGTGGTCACCGAGGGCGCCGAGGTGCGGCGGGCCGTCACCCTCACCGGCCAGCTGGCATCGGTGGACGAGGACCTCACCGGGCGGGAGAACCTGATCCTGCTCGGGCGCCTGCTCGGGCTCCGCCGAGCCGCGGCCAAGCAGCGGGCGGCCGAGCTCCTCGGCGCCTTCGGGCTGGAGGAGGCCGCCGGGCGGCTGGTCAAGAACTACTCCGGGGGGATGCGGCGCCGCCTCGACATCGCCGCCAGCATCGTCGTCACCCCGCAGCTGATGTTCCTCGACGAGCCCACGACCGGCCTCGACCCCCGCTCCCGCAACCAGGTGTGGGAGATCATCCGGGCGCTGGTGGCCGAAGGGACGACCATCCTCCTGTGTACGCAGTACCTGGAGGAGGCCGACCACCTGTGCGACGGGATCGCGGTGATCGACCGAGGCAAGGTGATCGCCGAGGGGACGCCGGCCCAGCTGAAGGCGTCGGTGGGCACCGCAGCGGTGCACGTACGGCTGGCCGACCCGGACCAGCGCCCACTGGCCGAGCAGCTCCTCCAGCGGGAGCTGGGCGGAGCCGGCCCGGGGTCGGACGCCGCGTCGCTCTCCGCCCCGTGCGCCGACGCCGACCGTGCCGCCCTCGCCATCGCCGAGCTCGCCCGGTCGGGTGTGCGCATCGCCGGGTTCTCGCTCGCCCAGCCGAGCCTCGACGAGGTGTTCCTCGCCCTCACCGGTCACACCGCCGAGCAGGTCGCCGCCGGTGAAGCCGGCGCTCTCGAGGAGGAGCGTGCACTGTGACGACCAACCCGACGACTCGAGCCGCGGTTCCCGTCGACGCCACCGACGAAGCGGCGGTGCGGCGAGCCATCTCGTCGACGCCCCGGCCGCCGGCGCCCGGTCCTCTCCAGGCGACCCTGGCCTTCGCGTGGCGAGGGATGCTCAAGGTGAGGCACGTCCCCGAGCAGCTGCTCGACGCCACCCTCACGCCGGTGATGTTCGTGGTGATGTTCACCTACATGTTCGGCGGCGCCATCGCCGGCTCCACCGGCCAGTACCGGGACTTCCTGCTGCCCGGGATCCTCGTGATGTCGGTCGTGTTCACCACCGTCTACTCGGGCGTGGCCTTGAACACCGACCTCACCAAGGGCGTGATCGACCGGTTCCGCTCGCTGCCCATCTGGCGGTCGGCACCGCTGGTGGGATCGCTGCTCGGTGACGCGGTCAGGTACGTGACCGCCGGCAGCGTGATCATCCTGGTGGGCGTCGTGCTGGGCTACCGGCCCGACGCCGGCGTGGTGGGCGCCCTCGCCGCCCTGGCGCTGGTCGTGCTGTTCGCCTTCGGCCTGTCCTGGGTCCTCACGACGCTGGGCCTGGCGCTGCGGGCGCCGAACGCGGTGATGAGCGCCGGGTTCCTCGGCATCTTCCCGCTCACCTTCCTCTCCAACGTCTTCGTCGACCCCGAGACGCTCCCTGGCCCGCTGGAGGCGTTCGTCGACGTCAACCCCATCTCCATCCTCGTCACCGCCTGCCGGGGGCTGATGGACGGGAACGCCGACGGCAGCGCCATCGCCGTCGTCCTTGCCGTGGCCGCCGGGCTCACCGCGGTGTTCATGCCGCTCACGACGCGGCTGTACCACAAGCGGTAGGTCGCCACCCGCTCAGAGACGGCGGAGGACGGCCACCACCTTCCCGTAGACCCTCACGTCGGCGGCGTCGAGCTCGATGGGCTCGAAGTCGGGGTTGGCGGGCAGGAGCACGACCTTGTTGCCCCGGCGGCTCCACGTCTTGACGGTGCCCTCCTCGCCCGGGATCCCGGCCACGACGATGTCGCCCTTTCGTGGCTCGGCCTCCTGGCGCGCGACCGCGTAGTCCCCGTCGAGAATGCCGGCGTCGATCATCGAGTCGCCCCGCACCCGCAGCATGAAGACCTGGCCCTCGCCGACGAAGTCGGCGGGCATCGGGAGCAGCTCCTCGACGTTCTCCTGGGCCAGCACGTCGGTGCCGGCGGCCACGTCGCCGACCACGGGGACGTGGCGGGCCGGGCGCCGTTCGACGGCCGCCCCCGACCCGGCGTCGTAGCGGACCTCGATGGCCCTCGGCTTCGACGGGTCTCGTCGGAGGTACCCGAGCCGCTGCAGGGTGGCCAGATGGGCGTGGACGGTCGACGTGGAGGTGAGGCCCACGACCTCGCCGATCTCGCGCACCGAGGGTGGGTACCCGCGCTCGCGCATGTGCTGCTCGATGCACTCGAGGATCTCCCGCTGGCGGGCGGTGAGTGTGGTCTCGGTCGCCATGCCCTCTCCCTTCGAACGGGCGTTCGGGTGCACCGTAGCACCTCGCTGGGGCCGTGGCAAACACCCGTTCGATTTCCCGGTTGACAGCGAACGGGCGTTCGTGGTTGACTGAGGCGAACACGAGTTCGAGCCAGCGAGGAGAGGCTCTGTGGTCGCCGTCACCACCACCCAGCGGCCGTACCGGTCGGCCCGTCCGGCGCCGAGGCGGCTCCACGCCGTCCCCCGGTCGTTCGGCGCCGATAGGACGCCATCGGCTGCGGCGGCCGCAGCCGCAGCGGCGGCCGCGCGGAGCGGCTGCGGGCGTCACCGGTCGACCGCGGCCACCGCCGGCCGGCGCCTCTCCGTCGTCTCATCGGAGCCGGCCCCGCGCCGGCTCCCGAGGTCGACCTACCGCCGTCGGCGCCTGGTGGCCGCCGTCGTCGTGGCCGGGCTGGTGATCGCCGCCTGGGCCGCGCTCGGAGCGCTCGGAGGTGCCCTCACCGCCTCCGGGCGCTCCGCGCCCAGTCCCCGCTCGGCGGTGCCGGTCGCAGTGGTCGATGTGCAGCCTGGCGACACGATCTGGAGCATCGCCCGCCGTGTCCAGCCCTCGGGCGACGTCCGGCCACTGGTCGACCGCCTGGCCGCCGCCCACGGGGGGACGGTGCTGCAGGTGGGCGAGCGGATCGTGGTGCCCGCCCGCCGCTGAGCTCAGCGTGCCGACGCCCGGTCGAGCAGGTTCACGACGGTGTTCCAGTTGCGGGTCGTCGCGGTCACGCCCAGCTTCCGCTCCAGGACGTCGTTGGTGAGCTTCGTGCGCCCGTAGCCGTTGGGGTACCAGAGGTACACGGCCCGGTCACCGAGACGGAGCTCGTCGGGCTCGTACGGGGCAGGATCGAGCGCGTGGACGTGATCGTCGTCCGGCGCCGCCGAGAGAAATGCCACGTGCAGCTTCTTTGGCTCGGCCGTCCCCTCGGGGAAGGGGTTGCCCTCGACGACCTCGGCCAGCTCGCCCGCCGTCCGCACGAGCACCTTGACATCCATGTCGAGCCGGCTCCTCAGCGCCTGCTCGATCTCGCCGGCCAGCGCGTCGGAGTCGGTGGCGGCGCTGGTGAAGAGGGCGTTCCCCGACTGCAGGTACGTCTCGACGTCCTCGTACCCGAGGGCGCCGAGCGCCTCGCGGAGGTCGTTCATCGCCAGCTTCTTCCGCCCGCCGACGTTGATCCCCCGGAGCAACGCCACGTACCTGGTCATCGACATCCTCTCCGCCAGCGATCTCATGTCGCTGCCTGCACGATGCGCTCGAAGTCAGAGTCTGCCGGCTCTTGTCGGGTGGAGGTCCCGAGAGCATGATGACGAAGGCGGCTCGGCCAAAGAGAGGAGAGTGTCATGGCGGTCGGGATGATCGGTCACTGGCCAGGGATGACGCCGGAGCAGTACGGGCGGGCGGTGGAGCGGATCAACCGGGAGGAGGAGTTCCCGGCGGGGATGCTGCTCCACTCCTCGGGGTTCGGCGACGACGGGCTCCGCGTCTTCGACATATGGGAGTCGGAGAAGGATTACCGCCAGTTCCTCCAGCGCCGCATCCTGCCGGTCCTCCGCCAGGAGGGCTACACGGAGCAAGGCGACATAGTGTTCTTCCCGGTCCACAACGTCTACCTACCGGGGCTGGAGGAGCTGAGCAGGCTCGGCCGGTCGATGCTCCCGGCCTAGCACCACCGTGTATCGCCACCTGTACCGGTCGCAGGTCCTCTACGGTCACTTCCGCCAGTTCGTCGACATCTCCAGGGAGATCAGCGCGCTCGAGCGCTCGCGGGGGTGGGCGGTGAGCACGATCTGGACGCCGACCGTCGGCACCGCCAACGAGGCGGTGATCATCGCCGACTACCAGAGCCTGGCCAGCTTCGAGCAGGAGCGCGCCGCCCGCTACGCCGACTCCGAGTACATGCGGCTGGCGCGCCAGGCGGCGGCGCTGATGGCCCAGGGGACGTTCCGCGACGAGCTCCTCGAGGAGGCTCCCAACCTGGTCGACGCCTCGTAGGGCGGGCGAGCGTCACCCGGCGCCCGCGACGCGCTCACCGCCTCAGCCCTTCACCGCGCCCATGGTGAACCCCGCCACGAAGCGTTTGAGGAAGGCGTTGAAGACCAGCGCGATCGGTATGGCGACGAGCAGGGTCGCCGCCTGCAGCGACTGCCAGAAGAACACGTCGCCGCGCACGAGCTCCGTGGGCACGCCGACGCTCACCGTCTTCTGGCTCGTCTGGGAGACGAAGGCCAGGGCGTAGATGAACTCGCTGGCCGACAGGGTGGCGGTGAACACCACGACCGCCACGATCCCGGGCAGCGACAAGGGCAGCACCGTGCGCACGAACGCCCCCAGGCGGCTGTAGCCGTCGACCATGGCCTGCTCCTCCATGTCCCTGGGGATCGACTTGAAAAAGCCCATGAGCAACCACACGGACACGGGGATGGTGATGGTCGGGTAGACGACGACGAGGGCCCAGCGGGAGTCCTGCAACCCGAGCTGGGACACGACCCGCGACAGCGAGATGAACAGCAGCGACGGAGGGATCAGGTAGACGAAGAAGATGGCGATCCCCAGCGCCCCGCCCCAGCGCAGGTTGAGGCGGGCCAGGCTGTAGGCGGCGGGGACGCTGGCCGCCAACGTGATGAGCACGACGACGACGGCGACCACGACGGTGTTGTTCACGAACACGTCGAACGCGGTGCTCTCGAACAACAGGCGCAGGTGCTCGAGCGTGGGCGGGCGGTTGAAGATGAACGGGTTGTTGTCCCGGTTGTAGAGGTCCTGGTGGGCCTTGAAGGCGGTGATCAGTCCCCAGAGGAACGGGAAGGCGGCCATGAGGGTGAAGCCCACGACCAGGGCGTAGAGACCCACCCGGGCCCACCGCCGCTTGCGGGCGGCCCGAACGGCTGCGGGCGTGAGCGTGGGGGTCGCCACCTACAGCACCTCCATGCGCCGCACCGACCGCAGGATGAGGATGGCCATGGCCAGGAGCACCGGGAACAGGAACAGGGCGACGGCCGCCCCCTGCGCCAGGTCGCCCCCCTGGATCCCCCGGAAGAACGCCCACGTGGGCAGGATCTGGGTGGCGTCGACCGGCCCCCCGCGGGTCAGCACGAAGACCGCGCTCATGTCGGTGAACACCAGCACCGCCCCGAAGAGCGTCGCCACCGCCGTCACCGGCAGGCTCAGCGGGATCGTGATCTCCCAGAGCTTCCGCCAGAACCCGGCACCGTCCACCTCGGCGGCGTCGTCGAGGTCCTGGGGGATGGCGGTGAGGCCGGCCATGATGATCACCGCCGCGAGAGGGACGATGCGCCACACCTGCACGGCGATCACCGACACGACCGCCAGGTCCTCGTTGCCCAGCCAGTGGAGGTTGCCCTCCAGGAGCCCCAGCCACCGCAGCGTCCAGTCGATGGGGCTGAACAGCGAGTCGAGCAGCCACAGCCAGGCGATCGACGCCAGCGACACGGGCGTCGTCCACGGCAGCAGGACCAGGAACCGCACGATCCACTTGCCCCGGAAGTCGCGCGTGAGCACCAGCGCCAGGATCTTCCCCAGGACCAGCACCAGCACCATCGTCACGAACGTGATGAGCAGGCTGTTGCGCAGCGAGCGCAGGAAGACGGGGTCGGACAGGATCGCCCTGAAGTTCCGCAGGCCGACGAAGTCGTAACTGGGGTCGCCGACGGTGACGTCGCTGAGGCTGTAGGCGATGGCCAGGAAGAAGGGGATGGCCACCAGGGCCACGATGTAGACGACCGAGGGCAGAAGCATGACCGGCGCCAGCACGCCGTCGCGGTCGAAGAGGTAACGCCGCCGCCGCGGCGCTCGGACTGCCCCGGTCGCCGGCAGATCGCTCAGAGGCGCACCCTCTCGGTGCGGGCGCCGCTGGCCTTGTCGAAGAAGTGCAGGTCGGCGCCGCGGATGACGAACTCCGACGCCTCCCCCACCGGCACGTCGACCGAGACGGTGGCCGGCAGCATCGCGATCGCCCGCGTGTCCTGGCCGACGCCGCGGACGGTGCCGATCAAGTGGCGCTCGGAGCCCAGGTACTCGATGCGATGGACGTCGAAGGGGACGGTGACGGCGTCGGCGTCCGGGACGACGACGCCCTTGGGCAGGAGGCTCTCGGGGCGGAAGCCCACCAGCACGCCGTCCCGCTCGACGACGTTCATCGGCGGCGAGCCGAGGAAGGTGGCCACGAAGGCGTCGGCGGGCTGGTGGTACACCTCGTGCGGCGTGCCCAGCTGGCGGACCTTGCCCTCCGACATCACCGCGATGCGATCGCCCAGCCCCATGGCCTCGACCTGGTCGTGGGTGACGTAGATGGTGGTCGTCCCCACCCGGTCCTGGAACTGCTTGAGATCGTCGCGCGCGGCGGCCCGCAGCTTGGCGTCGAGGTTGGAGAGCGGCTCGTCGAGCAGGAACACGCTCGGCTCGCGCACGAGGGCCCGGGCCAGCGCGACCCGCTGGCGCTCGCCGCCCGAGAGATGGCGGGGCCGGCGGTCGAGGAGGCGCGTGATCCCGAGGAGCTGGGCCGCCCACTCGACCTTCTTGGCCCGCTCCGCCGGGGCCATGCCCGCCGCCTTGAGGGGGAACTCGATGTTCTTGCGGGCGCTCTTGTGCGGGTACAGCGCGTAGCTCTGGAAGACCATGGCGATCTTGCGGGCCCGGGGCGGCAGCCCCGCCATGGGCTCGCCGCCGATGATCACCTGGCCCGAGGTCGGCTGCTCGAGCCCGGCGATGAGCCGCAGCAGGGTGGTCTTGCCGCACCCCGAGGGCCCCAGGAGCACCAGGTACTCACCCTCGGCGGTGGCCAGGTCGAGGTCGTCGACGGCGGGGCTGGCGTTGCCCTCGAACTGCTTGGTGAGGTGGCGGACCTCGACGACGGCCACTCGTTACCGGGTGCCGCCCACCAGGCCGCGCTCGCGCCATCTGGCGAAGATGGGCTTGATCTGGTTCTCGGCGTCGACGACCGCGTCGCGCGCGCTGAGCTCGCCCCGCGCCGCCTTGGCCATCATCTTGGGCAGGATGAAAGTGTCGAACACCTCGCCGATGGCGGCGTTGGCCGGGCCCGGATGGCCGACGTTGGTGGTCCACTGCTCGGCGTCCTTGAGGAAGGCGAGCTTGTTCGCCGGCCGGGAGCCGAACGGGTCGTTGTCCAGCCACGAGTCGAGCTGGGGGACCGTCTTCGGGAACGCCGGGAACGTGTACAGCTCGGTGTTGTTGGTGGCCTGGGCGTAGTTGCCGACCAGGTGGAGGATGAACTCCTTGGCCGCATCGGGGTTCTTGGCGTGGCTGGGCACCGTGTAGATGGGGATCACGTGCTCGGAGGCGAGGAAGACGCCGCCCGGCCCCTTGAGCGCGGGGGTGAAGAACACGTCGTTGGCGACGTCGGGGTTCTGGGTCTGGGCCGTCCGGTAGGCGGAGATGGAGTTGAGGATGTAGGAGAGGTTGCCGGCGATGAGGCCCTGGTTGTTGGAGGCGGCGTTCCAGGCGAAGACCTCGTCGGTCATGGCCGCCCTGAACAGGCGGGCCATGAAGTCGACCGCCTCGATGGTCTGCGGGGAGTTGATCACCACGTTCTCCCGCTCGTCCTGCACCGCCCCGCCGAACGACCAGATGAGCGCCCGGGCCGCCATGTTGGAGTCCAGCTCGTTGGACATGCCGATGCCGAGCTGGATGTTCTGCTCCCGCTTGATCCGCCCCCCGGCGTCGAGCAGGTCCTGCCAGGTGGCGGGCCCGTTGGGCATGCCGACCCGCTCCCACAGCGACCGGCGGTAGTCCCCCGGGTCGGGGACCCAGCCGTGGCAGAAGCCGTAGAACTTCTTGGTGGTCGGGTTGAACGTGCTCCTCGTGCAGAGCCCGAGCTGGTCGCCGTGACGCCTCTTGGCCTCGTCGTTGACGTCGGTGAGGTCGAGCAGGCTCGGCTCGAACGCCGACGGAGGGGACAGGAACTCGATGAGGTCGTGGCCCTCCCTGGCGGCGATCTCCGCCGAGGCCCGGGCGGGGATGTCGGCCAGGTTGATGTGGTCGACGGTTACGTTGACGCCGACCTGGCGGCCCCAGTCGGCAACGAAGGCGTCGAACCAGCGGTCGTGGCGGGGGACGAAGTGGCTCCACTGGAGGATGCGCAGGTCGCCCGACAGCTGCTTGGTGGGCTGGACGAGCGTCGAGGTGACGCCGGTGACGCCGGTGGTCGTCTCGTCGTCGCCGTTGCCGCAAGCGGCCAGCAGGGTGAGCCCGGCGGAGATCTGGATGAAGCGGCGGCGCGACATCCCTGACTGACGACCGGTGTCCCCCACGAGCCGGACCTCCCGTTCCTCGGACCTCGTCGCAGACGGACGTCGACCCCGTCTGCGGCTCACGAAACGTACACCTGGCGGTCACCGCGCGGCGAGGAGTGCCGCCCGCTGGCGTTCGGACAGCGGCTTCAGCGCCTCCCGGACCGTCACCCCTGACGCCCGCGCGGCGCGGGGGAGCAGCCACTGGTGGACGAGCTCGGGCCGCTTCTCGGCGGTCTCGCGCAGCACCCAACCGATGGCCTTGCGGACGAAGAACTCCGGGTCGTCGAGCAGGTGTCGGCCAGCGCGACGAGCTCGGCGCGTGTCAACGCCGGGTCCCGGCGGGCACGTCCTTGGCGACGGCACGGACTGCGGGCACGCCCGAGCCGTAGTGCTCGAGCCCCCTCTTGAGATAGGCCCGCTCGTGGGCGGCCCTACCCGGCGTCGCCCTCGCCCGGAGGTCGGCGTCGATCCTCTCGACGAGCCCTCCGACGTCCACCGGCGCCGACGGTAGTGTCGCTCGACGCCCCGTCACCCGCCGCATGGACGCCACACCGCCCTCCGACGACCCGGCCGGCCACGTTCTCGGTTATGCGGCGGTTGCCGCCGCCGCCGCGTTGTGGGCGGTGGCGGCGGTGGTGGCCCGGCGGCTGTTCGACTCGGGGGTCGACCCGGTGGAGCTCACCGAGTCGCGCGCCGTGCTGGCGTTCGCCGGGTTCGCACTGGTGCCCAGCGCGTGGCGGCGCGTTGGGGGCGGCTGGTCCCCCGAGGTCGTCGGATTGGCCGTCGCCATCGCCTTCGTCAACGTCACCTACTACGTCGCCATCTCGCGCGTGCCGGTGGCCGTCGCCCTGGTGATCCAGTACACCGCGCCGGCGCTGATCGTCGGCTGGACCGCCCTCGTCTCCCGGAGGGCGCCGTCGCCCGAGGTCATCGCCGCCCTGGCCGTCGCCCTCCTGGGGGTGGTCCTGGTGGTGGACCTCACGCCCGGGGCGATCGGAAGCATCGACGCCTTCGGCCTGGCCATGGCCATCGCCTCGGCCGGGTTCTTCTCCACCTACATCGTGCTGGCCGAGAAGACCGGCGCGGTCTACGGGTCGAACGGCGCCATGCTACGCGCCTTCGCCATCGCCAGCCTGCTGTGGGTGGCGTACCAGGTGCCCCGCGGCGCCCCCGGCGACGTGTTGGAGCTGTCCAACGTTCCCGAGGTGCTCTACGTCGGGCTGGCGGGGACCCTGGCGCCGTTCCTCCTCTTCGCGTGGGGCGTCGGGCGGGTGCGCGCCGAGAGGGCCGCCATCGCCGCCACCCTCGAGCCGGTCATCGCCGCGGTGGTGGCATGGGTCTGGCTGGGCCAGCACCTGTCCGCGTTCCAGGTCACCGGCGCCGCCCTGGTCGTGGGGGCGGTCGTCACGCTGCAGGCCCGCCGCCAACGGCCCCTGGTGGCACCCGACGTCTGAGGGCATCTGGGGAGACTTGTGTACCGCAGAGGTACGCAAGGCAAGAAAGAACGGTCCCTCGGGTACGTTCGGGTGGTGCGCTGCCCGGCGTGCTCGGCCCTCGACGACAAGGTCGTGGACTCGCGCCTGGCCGACGACGGCACCGCCATCCGCCGCCGGCGGGAGTGCCTGGAGTGCGGCCGGCGGTTCACCACCTACGAGCGCCTGGAGGAGGCGCCCCTCGTCGTGGTGAAGCGGTCGGGGGCACGGGAGCCGTTCAGCCGGGCCAAGGTGGCGGCCGGCGTGCGGGCGGCGGTGAAGAACCGGCCCATCACGCCCGCCCGGGTCGAGGCCCTGGCCACCGAGGTGGAGGAGTCGCTGCGGCTGGAGGGGCCGGAGCTGACGAGCACCCGCATCGGGCTCACGGTGCTCGACCGGCTCCGTGCCCTCGATCAGGTGGCCTACCTGCGCTTCGCCAGCGTCTACAAGGGGTTCGAGGGCCCGGGGGACTTCGAGCGGGAGATGGGCCTGCTGTCCAAGCGGGACGACGCCGAAGAGAGACCCCCGCCAGGGACCTGACCTCAGGACGCGACCACGACCAAGCCGCCGGGCGTCGGCGCCGTCCCGGCGTGGACGGCCAGAGCCTCGAGCAGGCTGGCGGCGAGGAACCGCCTGGAGGAGCTGTCGAGCTCGATGATCGCCGCCGCCGCCAGCTCGGCCCCGAGCGCCCCGGCGTCGCGCCGGGCCAGGACCGCCCGGGCCAGCGCGGCGCGGACGGGCCACGTGTCCACCCGGGCGACGGCGGCCGGGACGGTGTCGAGGAAACCCTCGGCGTCCTCCTCGGCCAAGGCCGTGCGGGCCCGCTCGAGCTCCGGTGACAGCAACCGGGGCAGGGGCAGCTGCAGCGAGAGGTCGACGGTCGGCAGCTCGACCACCTGCTCGATGAGGTCGGCGAGGGTGTCCTCGTCGCACCGGCGCAGGACCCGGGCGGCGGCCCGCGTCTGCTCGGCCAGCCAGCCCCGCGCCAGGTCCGACTCGGATGGACCGCGCCGGAGCCCGCAGCACCGCTTGACCTTCCGCCCTGACCCGCAGGGGCACGCCTCGTTGCGACCGGGGCGGCCGTCGGTCGTCCTTGCACCCGTTGCCATGGCGCCGATGGTCGCGCGTTCGCCGGCCCGCGGCGCGGATGCTGCCCCCGACCGTCGCGCGCCCACGAAACCATTGACACGGCTGAAAGTACGGTGATGTAATTATCCGGCTATCTCGTGGCTCGACACCGTCCCACCCCAACATCTTGTGGTCGGGCAGGCAGAGCCGCCTCCGCAGATCCTCTCAGCGAACCGTCCAGGAGGGCGTCACCCCATGGCCATGGCCCCCGAGCAGACAGGCATCGGCATCCGCCGGCACTTCACCACCGAGGGTGTCGACCCCTACGACGAGGTCGTCTGGGAGCGCCGGGACGCCCGCATCACCAACTACCGGGACGGCTCGGTCGCGTTCGAGCAGCCGGACGTCGAGTTCCCCGTGGGGTGGTCGCAGAACGCGACCAACATCGTGGCCCAGAAGTACTTCCGCGGGTCGCTGGGCAGCCCCGAGCGGGAGTGGTCGCTGCGGCAGGTGATCGACCGGGTGGTCGACACCATCACCGGCTGGGGCACCAAGGACGGCTACTTCGTCGACGACGCCGAGGCCGAGGCCTTCCGGGCCGAGCTCAAGCACCTGGTCCTCCACCAGAAGGCCGCCTTCAACTCCCCGGTGTGGTTCAACATCGGCGTCGACGGGCGTCCCCAGCAAGCGTCGGCGTGTTACATCCTCGCTGTCGAGGACACGATGCGCTCGATCCTCAACTGGTACGTCGAGGAAGGGCTGATCTTCCAGGGCGGGTCGGGCTCTGGAATCAACCTCTCGACCATTCGGTCGTCGCTCGAGCTGCTTCGAGGCGGGGGTACGGCGTCGGGGCCGGTGAGCTTCATGCGTGGCGCCGACGCGTCGGCGGGCACGATCAAGTCTGGAGGGACCACGCGCAGAGCGGCCAAAATGGTCATCCTCAACGCCGACCACCCGGACATCGAGGACTTCATCTGGTGCAAGGCGGTCGAGGAGCGCAAGGCGCGGGTGCTCCGCGACGCCGGGTTCGACATGGACCTCGACGGCAAGGACAGCCACTCGACGCAATACCAGAACGCCAACAACTCGGTTCGGGTCACCGACGAGTTCATGCAGGCGGTCCTCGACGACGCCGACTGGGACCTCCGGGCCGTGACCACCGGCGAGGTCGTCCGCACGGTCAAGGCTCGCGACCTCTTCCGCCAGATCGCCGAAGCGACATGGGAGTGCGCCGACCCTGGCATGCAGTTCGACTCCACCATCAACCGCTGGCACACCGCCGCCAACACCGGTCGTATCAACGCGTCCAACCCCTGCTTCACGGGCGACACCAGGGTCCACACTGACAAGGGCCTGATTCGGTTCGACGAGCTGGTCGACCGCGCCCGTCGCGGGGAGACGTTCGGCGTGTACACGCATGACGCAACGAGTCCGGACACCCCCGCCGAACGCGTCGAGATGACCTCGCCCGAGGCAATCATGATCACGGGCTGGAACGAGATCGTCCGCCTTCGTTTCGACAACGGTGCCGAGGTCCGGTGCACGCCGAACCACAAGGTATTCACCGTCAATCGCGGTTACGTGGCCGCGTCGGACCTCACGACGGAAGACCGGGTGAAGGTGCTCGACCTTCCCGCTCCAGCTTTGAACGCCGAGCGCCGTCTGCCAGTTTCGTCCGACGTTCGTGACTATGGAGCGAAGGGTGACTGGTCCCGCTCCGTGCGGATTCCCGAGAAGTGGTCGCCGGAGGTTGGTCACTATATCGGGTGGTTGGTTGGCGACGGCTGCATCACTGGCGACGTCGTGACAACGGTGTACGGCGGCGGCGACGACCAGGAGCACATCCTCCCCAAGCATCTCGACCTCCTGACGTGGATGAACGGAGACCGCGCCCCGAAGCCATCGCTGCAGGCAAACGGCACGGTGCAGCTGCGCCAGAGCCGGCGGGTGATCGCTCGCTTCCTCGAGGCGTTGGGCGTCTCCCATGCGAAGGCAGCGGACAAAGTGGTGCCCTGGTCGGTCGAGACCGCCCCTCAGGATGCGGTTGCGGCGTTCCTGAGGGGACTTTTCGACGCGGACGGATCTGTCTACGACGGAGTCAAGAGTCGCTACGTCGGGCTCGGGTCGGCGTCTTCGGAGCTACTCCGTGGTGTGCAGCGCCTGTTGTCAACATTCGGGGTCTTCAGCCGAATTTACCCGACCCGCGAGGGTGGCC
Source organism: Acidimicrobiales bacterium (assembly GCA_036260255.1). Classification (GTDB taxonomy): domain Bacteria; phylum Actinomycetota; class Acidimicrobiia; order Acidimicrobiales; family AC-14; genus DASZJY01. The sequence continues at coordinate 32,486 of DATAAF010000049.1, forward strand.
CCAGTGCTTTCTCACATATCCGTACTGACGGCACCCACGCCACTTACAATAGTTCAGACTCCTACGACCTTCGGATCTCCGGGCGTTCGATAGCGGCCTTCGCCGACCATATTGGTTTCGAGGTTCCCTCAAAGGCGGAGAAGCTCTCGTCGGTGATCGCCGATCACCGCCTGTACAACAGCGACCACACGGCTCGGCTCGCCGAACGGGTCGACGACGGTGTCGCGCTCACATACAACCTCAGTGAGCCCCGCAACCACTCCTACATCGTGAACTCACTCGTTGTTCGCAACTGCAGCGAGTACATGCACCTCGACAACTCGGCGTGCAACCTGGCCAGCCTCAACCTGCTGCGGTTCCTGAACCCCGACGGGTCGTTCGACGTGGAGGGGTTCGAGGCGGCGGTGTCCGTCGTGTTCACCGCCCAGGAGATCCTGGTAGGCAACGCCGACTACCCGACGTCGCGCATCGCCGAGACGTCCCGTCGGTTCCGCCAGCTCGGGCTGGGCTACGCCAACCTCGGCGCCATGCTGATGGCCAAGGGCCTGCCCTATGACTCCGACGAGGGCAGGGCGTGGGCGGCGGCGATCACCGCCCTCATGACCGGCACCGCGTACGCCACCTCGGCCCGCACCGCCGCCCGCATGGGCCCGTTCGCCGGTTACACCGAGAACCGCGAGCCCATGGGACGCGTCCTGCGCATGCACCGCGACGAGGTGGCCAAGATCGACTCGAGCCAGGTGCAGGGCGACCTGCTCTCGGCCGCCCGGGAGTCCTGGGACACCGCCGTCGACCTCTCCGACGTCTACGGGGTGCGGAACTCCCAGGCCACGGTGCTGGCTCCCACCGGCTGCCTGGTCGGCGGCTCGCTGGTGGCCACCGACCGGGGCCTGGTCCGCCTGCGCTCCCTCGGCGACCCCGACGGCGACACCTGGCAGGAGCTCGACGCCACCGTCGCCACCGACGACGGCCCCCGGCCGGCGACCCGGTTCTACGTCAACGGGCTGGAGCCGGTCGTGACGGTGGCCACCGAACGGGGGCACCGGGTCCAGGGCACGCCCCAGCACCGGGTGCGGGTCGTCGACGCGGTCACCGGCGCCTGGGAGTGGCGGCGGTTCTCCGACCTCCGGCCGGGGGACATTGTGCCGCTGTCGCTCGACCAGATGGTCGGTGACCCGAGACCGGCCGCCCTGCCGCCGCTGTTCGCCGACGACAACGACCCCTTGGCGGTCCCAGCGGTGATGACGCCCGAGCTGGCCGAGCTGGTGGGCTACGCCACGGGCGCCGGCGCGGTCACCGACGACGGCGTGCGCTTGGTCGCCGACGTCGACGACGTCGACGTGCTCGAGCGCCTCGAGCGTCTCGGCAAGGCCGCGTTCGGCCTGGTGCCCCACCTCGCCATCCGCGACCGCCGGGTCGAGCTGAGGTTCCGCTCGTTGCCTCTGGGCCGCTGGTGGAAGGAGTGCGGTTTCGGCGACGGCCTGCTGCCCGACGCCGTGCTCGCCACCAACGACCGCGAGACCTATGCCGCCTACCTTCGCGGGCTCTTCGAGTCGGCGGCCACGGTCAGCGGAGGTTCACCCCACCTCACCCTCGCCTCCCTGCCGCTGGCCCACGACGTCCACGCCCTCCTCCTGGCCCTCGGCTACCCGGCCACGCTCACGGTCGGAGCCGACCAGACCACTGTCGCCCTTGTCGACGGCTGGTCGATCGGGCGGTGGCTCGCCGAGGTCGGGTTCACGAGCGTCCGCAAGCACGCCGCCGTGGTGGCCGGCCACGACCGCGGCGCGATCGCCCAAGACCTCGTCCCCGTGCCGGCCGACCTTGTCGAGCGGCTCCTGCCCGAGCGAGGCCGCCTGCGCAAGGCGGTCGTCGCCGAGCTGGCCGAGGGAGGCGTCTCCCGGGGCACCCTCACCCGCCTGTGCGAACGGACCGCCGACGCCGAGCTCGGCCGTCTCCTGTCCTTCACCTATGACCGGGTGGTGTCGGCCGACCTCGGGAGCGAGGAGCTCACCTACGACCTGTCGGTCCCCGACAACGTCACCTACATCGCCAACGGCTTCGTCAGCCACAACACCATCGGGCTGATGATGGACTGCGACACCACCGGCATCGAGCCCGACCTCGGCCTGTGCAAGACCAAGAAGCTGGTCGGCGGGGGGACGATGTCGATCGTCAACCAGACCGTCCCCCGGGCCCTCGCCCAGCTCGGCTACACGGCCGAGCAGATCGCCGACATCGTCGCCTACATCGACGAGCACAAGTCGATCGTCGGCGCCCCCCACCTGGCTGCCGACCACCTGGCGGTGTTCGCCTGCTCCATGGGGGACAACGCCATCCACTACCTGGGCCACGTGAAGATGATGGCGGCCGTCCAGCCGTGGATCTCGGGCGCCATAAGCAAGTGCCTTGTGGGGGACACCCTGGTCCCCACGGCCGACGGACTCGTGCGCATCGGGTCCCTGCACCGGGGAGAGGCGCCCGACACGTTCCGCGACCACCTCGTGGCGGTGGCGTCGCTCGACGGCACCCAGAAGGCGGAGGCGTTCTACTACGGCGGCGTCCGGCCGGTGCGACGGGCCGTGCTCCGCTCCGGCCACCGGGTGACCGCCACGCCCAATCACCGCGTGCTGGTGGCCGGCGACAGCGGGCTCGAGTGGAGGCGCATGGACGAGCTGGAGGTCGGCGACCCCGTCGCCGTCCGCTACGGCGCCGAGCTCTGGTCGGTCCTCCCCGCTCGCTTCGAGGGGTTCCGGCCGTCGGCGAGCTGCGGCTCGGAGAAGGCGGTGAAGCTCCCCGCGGAGATGACCGAGGAGCTCGCGTTCCTCCTCGGTGCCTACGCGGCGGAGGGGCACACCACTCGGGCGACCTGGACGGTCACCATCACCAACGCGGCGGACGGCGTGCTCGACAGGGTGGTGGCGGCGTGGCGGAGCGAGTTCGGGCTCGAACCCCGCGTCGTCCGCCCGGCGAACCGTTGCCCCGCCGTCGTGGTCGCCTCCAAGACGGTCGTCGAGTTCCTCGAGCACCTCGGCTGCGGCGCTCGGGCGTCGGCCAAGCGCATCCCCGACGCGGTGCTGCAGTCGAGCCGGGAGATGGTCCTGGCCTTCCTGCAGGGGCTGTCTCTCGACGCCTACGTCTCGGTGTCCTCGATGCCCAAGTGGGCGATCTGCCTGGACTCGCCCGCCCTGCTCGACGATCTGCAGGCGGTGCTGACCAACCTCGGCATCGTCCACGGCCGCGTCTCCAAGCGCAACCGCACCAACGGCAAGACGTACGACGAGGTCTACACGACCGGCGGCCACGCGCCGCGGCTGGTCACGCTCGTGCCGTTCACGGAGCCCGAGAAGGCCGCTCGTGCGGCCGAGCTTGGCGGCCGGGCCATGGCGAGCGATCACGACACCGCCGACGCCGTGCCCGGGCTCTCGAGCTACGACCTCTATCGGTTGCTGCCTCGGGGAACGCGCCGCGAGTTCGCCTTCTTGTGCGACCCCCGCACCGTCCACGTCAGCCGTCGCACGGTCGAGCGGGTGGCCGCCGTCCCCGGCGTCGTGCTGCCGCCGTGGCTGCGCACCGTCCTCGACGACGGCTTGCACTTCAGCCCGGTCGAGTCGGTGACGGTGGCCGGCGAGCGGGAGGTGTTCGACCTTGCCGTCCCCGCGACCCAGGCCTTCGTCGGCAACGGGATCGTCAACCACAACACCATCAACATGCCGGAGCACGTCACCGTCGAGGAGGTGGAGCAGCTCCACGTCGACGCCTGGCGCATGGGGCTCAAGGCGGTCGCCATCTACCGCGACAACTGCAAGGTCGCGCAGCCGCTGTCGACCACCAAGAAGGACGCCGCCACCGTCG
>DATAAF010000050.1:0-42255 GCA_036260255.1 Acidimicrobiales bacterium
CCGGAGTCGGGGGGGTCTCCGGGGGGCGGAGCGCCCCGGATGGCTAGGCCCAGGCGATGCAGCCGGTCTCGGCGTAGGACAGGAGGTCGGGGTGGGCGGGGACGACGCGGACGGTGCAGCCGTAGCGGCCCGCCCGCTCGCAGGTGAACGAGGCCTCGTACCGCCGCCGGCCACCGTCACCGCCGCCGATGGCCGCCATGGGCACGACCGCCACCTCGTCGAGGTCGCCGCCGGGGCCGACCGCACCGTGCAGCAGCTGGACCTCCACGTCGTCGGGGGTGAGCGCCCCCAGCTCCACCTCGGCCGCCACCGTGCGGGTCTCGCCCATGTCCGCCGGCTTGTCGTCCGCCTCGATCGTGACCACCGCCACCGACGGCCAGGCTGCCCGCACCCGTGACTTCCATCCCGCCAAGGCCCGTGCCCGGGCGTGGCCGTCGGCGCCGAGCGTCTCGTGCCGCGCCGCCGCCGGCTCGTACATGTGGTCGACGTAGTCGCGCACCATCCGGCTGGCGGGCACGAACGGGCCGAGCGACCGCAGCGACGCCCGCACCCGGGCGAGCCAGCGGCGAGGCACGCCGTCGGGGCCTCGGTCGTAGAACTCGGGCACGACGTGGCGCTCGAGCACGTCGAAGAGCGCGCTCGCCTCGGCCTCGTCCCGCTGGGCCAGGTCGTCGTACTCCTCGGCCGAGGCGATGACCCAGCCGTTCTCGCCGTTGTAGCACTCGTCCCACCAGCCGTCGCTGATCGAGCAGTTGAGGGCTCCGTTGAGAGCGGCCTTCTCGCCGCTGGTGCCGCACGCCTCGAGCGGCCGGCGGGGGTTGTTGAGCCACAGGTCGGACCCCTGGTAGAGGGCCTGGGCCACGGCAATGTCGTAGTCCTCGAGGAACACGACGCGGTGGCGGACGTGGGGCTGGCGGGAGAACTGGACGACCCGGCGGATCATGTCCTTGCCCATGTCGTCGGCGGGGTGGGCCTTGCCCGAGAAGAGCAGCTGCACCGGGCGGTCGGCGGACAGGAGCAGGGCAGCCAGCCGCTCGGGCTGCGACAGCAGCAGCGTGGCGCGCTTGTAGCCGGCGAAGCGGCGGGCGAACCCGATGGTGAGGGCGTCGGGATCGAGCGCCTCCTCGCACCACGAGACCTCGGTGGGCGGCACCCGCCGGGCGCGCGCCGAGTCGGTCAGCCGGGCGCGGGCGACGTCGATGAGCCGGGCCCGGGCCAACTGGCGCGCGTTCCACAGCTCCTCGTCGACGATGCCCTCGGCGCCCTCCCACGCCTCGGCGGTCGCCTCCCACCACCGGGGGTGGACGTGGCCGGCGAGCAGCCGGGCCATCTCGGCCGAGACCCAGCTGAGCCCGTGGACGCCGTTGGTGATGGAGCCGATGGGCCGCTCGTCGTCCGGGATCCCCGGCCAGAGCCCGGCGAAGATCCGCCGGCTGACCGCGCCGTGGAGCCGGGACACCCCGTTGGCGAACCCGGCCAGGCGCAGCCCCATCACCGCCATGTTGAACGGGGCGTCGGGGGGCTCGCCGGGCTCGTGGCCCAGGGCCATGACCGTGTCGAAGGAGACGTCGCACTCGTCCGCCCACGACCGGAAGTAGCGCTCCATGAGCGGCCGGGGGAAGCGGTCGATGCCGGCGGGGACGGGCGTGTGGGTCGTGAAGACGGTGCCCGAGCGCACCACTTCGACCGCCTCGTCGAAGGTCATGCCGTCGTCGCGTACGTGGCAACGGATCCGCTCCAGGCCGAGGAAGCCGGCGTGTCCCTCGTTGGTGTGGAACACCTGGGGTGCCAGCCCCATGGCGTCGAGGGCGCGGACGCCTCCCACCCCGAGCAGGATCTCCTGGCGGAGGCGGTGCTCGGTGTCCCCGCCGTAGAGCCGGTCGGTGACCCCCCGAGCGTCGGGGTCGTTCTCCTCGACGTCGGTATCGAGGAGGAACAGCGGCACCCGCCCGACCTCGGCCTTCCAGATGCGCGCCACCAGCACCCGCTCGGGCTCGGCCACCTCCACGCGCACGCTGTCGCACACGGTGAGGGCGATGGCATGGGGGTCGACGGTGACGTAGCGCTCCTGCTGCCAGCCGTCGGGCGCCAGCTCCTGGCGGAAGTAGCCCTGGCGGTAGAGCAGGCCGACGGCGGCGAGGGGGAGGCCCAGCCCGCTTGCCGCCTTGAGGTGGTCGCCGGCCAGCACGCCCAGGCCGCCGGAGTACTGGGGCAGGGCGGCGGTGATCCCGAACTCGGGGGAGAAGTAGGCGACCGACCGCAGGCGTCGATCCGCCTGGTGGAACCACAGCTCGCCCTCCAGGTGGCGGCGGAGGTCGGCGTGGGCCTCGGCCATGGCCTGGCTGAAGGCGGGATCGGTGGCGAGCTCCTCCCAACGGCGGTGGTCGACCATCCCGAGCAGGCGCATGGGATCGTGGCCGGCGGCCTCCCACGCGTCGGCGTCGACGGACCGGAAGAGCTCCTGGCTGGCGCGGTTCCAGGACCAGCGCAGGTTCATGGCCAGCTCGTGCAGCGGCGCCAGGGCGGCGGGCAACGTCGGGCGGACGGTGAAGCTGCGCAGGGCCCTCACAGCGGGCAGAAGGTACTCCGAGGTCCTCGGTGGCTCCCAGTTGGGGGATTCACGGCCACCGAGTGCCAGCGGGTACGGTGGGTTCCCGGTGACCGGAAGGATCGTGATCGACGACCTGCGGCCCCGGACCCCCAGCGGCGAGCATCCCGCCAAGGCTGTCATCGGAGAAGCCGTTCGGGTCTCAGCCGACGTCTTCCGCGACGGCCATGTCGTACTCGCGGCGCGGGTCAGGTGGCGCCCCCAGGACGACGCCAAATGGGCCGACGCGCCGATGCGCCACCTCGGGAACGACCGCTGGGAGGCGGTCGTCGAGCCCGCCGCCCTGGGAATGCACACCTTCGTCGTCGAGGCGTGGACCGACCGCTACGCCACCTGGGCCCACGAGACCCAGATCAAGCACGACGCCGGCCAGGACGTGGCGGTGGAGTGCGAGGACGGCGCCCGCCTCCTCGAGTCGCGTGGGCCCAAGGTGGCCAAGGCGGATCGCCCCCTCCTCGCCGAGGCCGCCGCCCGCTTACGCGACCGCACCCGCCCGGTGCCCGAACGGCTGGCCGCCGGTCTCGCCCCGGCGGTGGCGGCCGCCCTCGAAGGCATCCCCGATCCCCTCGACCTCACCCGCAGCCGCCCCTACCGGCTGTGGGTCGATCGCGAGCGCGCGCTGGTCGGCGCCTGGTACGAGCTCTTCCCCCGGTCGGAGGGCGGGCTGCGGGCGGCCGCCGACAACCGCCTGCCGGCGGTGGCCGCCATGGGCTTCGACGTCGTCTACCTCCCGCCGATCCATCCCATCGGGCGCTCCGATCGCAAGGGCCGCAACAACACCCTCGTCGCCGGTCCAGACGACCCTGGGAGCCCCTGGGCCATCGGCGCGGCCGAGGGCGGCCACACCGACGTCCATCCCGACCTGGGGACGATCGACGACTTCGACCACTTCGTGGCCGAGGCGCGAGCGCTGGGCATGGAGGTGGCGCTGGACTACGCCCTCCAGTGCTCACCCGACCATCCCTGGGTGCACGAGCACCCGGAGTGGTTCCACCACCGGTCCGACGGCTCCGTCCAGTACGCCGAGAACCCGCCCAAGAAGTACCAGGACATCTACCCGATCAACTTCTGGCCCGAGCCCGAGGACGCGCGCGTCGCCCTGTGGGACGCGTGCCGGGAGGTCGTCGAGTTCTGGATCGGGCACGGCGTGCGCATCTTCCGGGTCGACAACCCCCACACCAAGCCGTTCGCCTTCTGGGAGTGGATGATCCCCGCCGTCCAGGCCGAGCACCCCGACGTCGTGTTCCTGGCCGAGGCGTTCACCCGCCCCAAGATCATGGCCATGCTGGCCCAGGTGGGATTCAGCCAGAGCTACACCTACTTCACCTGGCGCACCGGCAAGCGGGAGCTGCGCGAGTACCTCGAGGAGATCGCCCACGGTCCGAAGGCCGACTACATGCGGCCCAACTTCTGGCCCAACACGCCCGACATCCTCTCGGGTCCCCTGCGCAACGGGCCCCCGGCGGCGTTCCGGCTGCGGCTCGTCCTGGCCGCCCTGCTGGTGCCGTCCTACGGCATCTACAGCGGCTACGAGCTCTGCGAGAACGTGCCTGCGTCGGACGCCAACGAGGAGTACCTCTGGTCGGAGAAGTACGAGATCAAGCGCCGGGACTGGTCGAGGCCCGACTCGATCGCCCCGCTCGTCAGCCGCGTGAACGAGCTCCGCCGACGCCACCCGGCGTTCTCCGAGCTCCGCAACATCCGGTTCCACCAGTCGCTCAACGACAACATCCTCGCCTGGTCGAAGCACACCGACGACCGCAGCGACGTCGTCCTCGTCGTCGTGAACCTCGACCCCCACGCCGCCCACGAGGACACGCTCACCCTCGACCTGGGCTTCCTGGGTCTTCCGTGGGACCTCCCCTTCGAGGCGCACGACGAGCTCACCGGCGTCACGTACACCTGGCAGGGAGCCCATCCCTACGTCCGCCTCGACCCGGTGCTGCAGCCCGCCCACGTGCTGCACCTCCGCCCGCCTGCTCCGCCTCGGGCCACCGGGGCCGCCCGTCCCTGATGGAGCCGGACGACCGCTGGTACCAGCGGGCCGTGTTCTACGAGGTCCTCGTCCGGGGGTTCTACGACGGCAGCGGCGACGGCACCGGCGACCTCGCCGGCCTCACCGAGAAGCTCGACTACCTGAAGTGGCTCGGGGTCGACTGCCTCTGGTTGCTGCCCTTCTACCAGTCGCCGCTGCGCGACGGTGGCTACGACATCAGCGACTACTTCTCGATCCTCCCCGAGTACGGCGACCTGGCCGACGCCGTCGAGCTGGTCGAGCAGGCCCACCGCCGGGGCATCCGCATCATCGCCGACCTCGTCATGAACCACACCAGCGACCAGCACCCGTGGTTCCGGGAGTCCCGCCAGGACCGCACGAACCCCAAGGCGGACTGGTATGTCTGGCACGACGACGACCAGAGGTGGCCCGAGGCCCGCGTCATCTTCGTCGACCACGAGCGCTCGAACTGGTCGTGGGACGCCCAGCGCCAGCAGTACTACTGGCATCGCTTCTTCAGCCACCAGCCCGACCTGAACTTCGACAACCCCGAGGTGCAGCAGGTCATGGGGGACGTCGTCCGGTTCTGGCTCGACATAGGCCTCGACGGCTTCCGCCTCGACGCCGTCCCCTACCTCTTCGAGCGCGACGGCACGAACGGCGAGAACCTCCCGGAGACCCACGACTACCTGAAGCGGCTCCGCAAGGAGATCGACGGGAACCATCCCGGGAAGGTGCTCCTCGCCGAGGCGAACCAGTGGCCGGCCGACGTGGTCGACTACTTCGGCGACGGCGACGAGTGCCACATGTGCTTCCACTTCCCCCTCATGCCCCGGATGTTCATGGCCATCCGCCGCGAGCAGCGCCATCCCGTCACCGAGATCCTCGCCCAGACGCCCGAGATCCCCGACGGGTGCCAGTGGGGCATCTTCCTCCGGAACCACGACGAGCTCACCCTCGAGATGGTCACCGACGAGGAGCGCGACTACATGTACGCCGAGTACGCCAAGGACCCGCGCATGAAGCGGAACATCGGCATCGGCCGTAGGCTGGCGTCGTTGGTGGACAACGACCGGCGTGTAGCCGAGCTCCTCCACGGGCTGCTCTTCAGCATGCCTGGTAGCCCCATCCTGTACTACGGCGACGAGATCCTGATGGGGGACAACATCTACCTGGGCGATCGAGACGGCGTGCGCACGCCCATGCAGTGGACTCCCGACCGCAACGCCGGCTTCAGCCGGGCCGACTTCGCCCAGCTGTACCTGCCGCCGCTCATGGACCCGGTGTACGGGTACCAGGCGGTGAACGTGGAGGCCGAGATGCGCAACCCGAGCTCCTTCCTCCACTGGATCCAGCGCATGCTCCAGGTCCGCCGCACCCGCAACGAGATCTTCGGGACCGGCACCTTCGAGGTGCTGCAGGCCGACAACCCGTCGGTGCTGGCGTTCCTCCGCCAGGTGGGCAACGAGATCGTGCTCTGCGTCAACAACCTCAGCCGTTTCGCCCAGCCCGTGCAGCTCAACCTGGCCCGCTTCGAGGGCCGCGTCCCCGTCGAGCTGGCCGGAGGGGTGCCGTTCCCGAGCATCGGGCAGCTGCCCTTCCTGCTCACCCTCGGGAGCTACGGGTTCTACTGGTTCGACCTGGTGGAGCAGTGATCGCCGCCGAGGAGCTCCTGCCGGTGGTGGCCGGCTTCCTGCCTCGCCAGCGATGGTACGCCGGCAGCACGATCCCGTCGTCGCTCGCCGTCGTGTGGTTCGAGGAGACCAAGTCGCCGTGGCCGGCGCTGGTCGACCTCGTCGTCGACGCCGACGGGGCGCGCTACCAGGTCGCGGTGGGCCTGCGGCCCGCCCACGAGCACCCCGACTTCCTCCGCACCCACGACGAGGGGGTGATGGGCGAGGTCGACACCGCCGACGGCCGGGCTCTGGCCTACGAGGCCACCCTCGACTACCAGCTGGGCCTGGTCCTGCTCGACCGGGTCACCGAGGGCAAGGAGCGCGCCGACCACGTACGCCCGGTGGGCGTCGAGCAGTCGAACAGCTCGTTGGTGTTCGACGACCGCGTGATCCTCAAGCTGTTCCGCCGGCTCCAGCGGGGGCCGAACCCGGAGGTCGAGGTCACCGAGGCCCTCGCCGCCGTGGGGTTCTCCCACATCGCCGCCCCGCTCGCCACCATGGCCTTCGACGACACCCACCTGGCGGTGGTGCAGCCCTATCTCTTCGGCGGGGTGGAGGGATGGGCGCTGGCGATGACGTCGCTGCGCGACTTCTTCGGCGTCTACGACACCCAGTCGATGCCGGTTATCGACCCCAACGCCCCGCCGCCCCCGGCACCCGGGCCGGGCGACGCCGGCGGGGACTTCGCCGGGGAGGCCGAGCGCCTGGGCGTGGTGACGGCCGAGCTCCACCTGGCCATGGCCGAGGCCTTCGGCCGGCGGCCCGGCGATCCATGGGCGTGGGCCGAGGACATCGGCGCACAGGCCGTGCGGGTGGGCACCGAGCACCTCGACCCGGCGGCGGTCGGTCGGGTGCTCGACAACCTCCGGTCGGTGAGCGACGCCGGCGCGGCCATCCGGGTGCACGGCGACTACCACCTCGGCCAGGTGATGCGCACCGACACCGGGTGGTGCGTCCTCGACTTCGAGGGGGAGCCGGCCCGACCCCTCGAGGAGCGCCGCCGGCCGTCGTCGCCGCTGCGGGACGTCGCCGGGATGCTCCGCTCGCTGCACTACGTGTCACTGGTGGGGTTGTCCGACCGGGACGACGTCGAGCTGGCCCGGGCGTGGGAGGCGCGCAACCGCCAGGCGTTCCTCGACGGGTACCTGGCCGAGGCCAAGCGGGGCGCCATCCTTCCCACCGACGACCAGTCCCTGAAGGCGGTCCTGCGCGCGTTCGAGCTGGAGAAGGCGGTGTACGAGCTGGGCTACGAGCAGAGCTACCGGCCCCACTGGACCCACATCCCCAAGGCCGCCCTCGCCCGGCTGAGCGAGCACACGTGGCCACCGGAGGTGAGCCCCTCTTGACCGAGCGCGCCGCGGTCGCCCCGGATCCACTGGCCGCCGATGTGGCCGCGCTCGCGGCCGGCGAGCTGGGCGACCCCCACCGCCTGCTGGGCCCGCACTCGGCCGGGAAGGGCACGGCCGTGCGGGCGTGGCGGCCCGATGCCGAGGCGGTGACCCTCGTCCTCGACGACGGGCGGCGGGTGCCGATGGAGCAGCTCCATCCCGCCGGCGCCTTCGCCGCCGCGGTGGAGGGGACGCCGGTGGCCGACCTCCCGCCCTACCGCTTCGAGGTGGCCTACCCCGGCGGGAGCACGTTCGTCCTCGACGACCCCTACCGGTTCTGGCCGACGCTCGGCGACCTCGACCTCCACCTCTTCGGCGAGGGGCGCCACAACGCCCTGTGGCGCCATCTGGGTGCCCACCCCCGCGAGCACCAGGGCGTGCACGGGACCGCCTTCGCGGTGTGGGCGCCGGCCGCTCGCAGCGTCCGGGTGGTGGGCGACTTCAACAGCTGGGACGGCCGCCTGCACCCGATGCGCACCATCGGGTCGTCGGGCGTGTGGGAGCTGTTCCTCCCCGGCGTAGGCCCGGGCGCCTGCTACAAGTTCGAGATCCTCGACGCCACGGGCGCCGTCCAGCTGAAGACCGACCCCTTCGCCTTCGCCACCGAGGCACCCCCCGCCACCGGCAGCGTCGTCACCGCGTCCTCCTACGAGTGGCACGACGCCGAGTGGCTCGAGCAGCGGGCCGCCACCGACCCGCTGCGCCGGCCGCTGTCGGTCTACGAGTTGCACCTCGGCTCCTGGCGCCGGGTGCCCGAGGACGGCGACCGCCCCCTCACCTACCGGGAGCTGGCCCAGCAGCTCCCCCAGTACGTGGCCGAGATGGGCTTCACCCACGTGGAGCTCCTACCGGTCGCCGAGCACCCGTTCACGGGGTCGTGGGGCTACCAGGTCAGCTGCTACTACGCCCCCACCGCCCGCTTCGGTTCTCCCGACGACTTCCGGGCGCTGGTCGACGCCCTCCACGCCCACGGCATCGGCGTCATCGTCGACTGGGTGCCCGCCCACTTCCCCAAGGACCAGTTCGCCCTCGCCCGCTTCGACGGCACCGCCCTGTACGAGCACGCCGACCCGCGCCAGGGCGAGCACCCCGACTGGGGGACGCTCGTCTTCAACTTCGGGCGCCACGAGGTGCGCAACTTCCTCGTCGCCAACGCCCTGTACTGGATCGAGGAGTTCCACATCGACGGCCTCCGGGTCGACGCGGTGGCGTCGATGCTCTACCTCGACTACTCCCGCGAGGAGGGGGAGTGGGTGCCCAACCGCTTCGGCGGGCGGGAGAACCTCGACGCCGTCGACTTCCTCAAGGAGCTGAACACCGTCGTCTACGGCGCCCACCCGGGGATCATGACCATCGCCGAGGAGTCCACCGCCTGGCCGGCGGTGTCGAAGCCCACCTACGTCGGCGGGCTGGGTTTTGGCTTCAAGTGGAACATGGGCTGGATGCACGACACCCTGCAGTACTTCTCCAAGGACCCGGTGCACCGCCGCCACCACCACCACCAGCTCACGTTCGGCCTCCTCTACGCCTTCTCCGAGAACTTCGTGCTGCCGCTCTCGCACGACGAGGTGGTGCACGGCAAGGGCTCGCTCGTCGGGAAGATGCCCGGCGACCGGCACATGCAGCTCGCCAACCTCCGGGCCCTGCTGGCCTGGATGTGGGCCCATCCCGGGAGCCGCCTGTTGTTCATGGGTGGCGAGCTGGCCCAGATCCAGGAGTGGTCGCACGACCGCAGCCTCGACTGGCACCTCCTCGACGACCCGCGCCACGCCGGCGTGCAGAACCTCGTGCGGACGCTCAACGACCTGGCCGTCACCCATCCGGCCATCTGGGAGAGGGAGTACGACCCCGCCGGCTTCCGCTGGATCGACGCCAACGACGCCGACCAGAACGTGCTGTCGTTCGCCCGCTTCTCCGCCGACGGCACGCGGGTGGTCGTCTGCGTGGCCAACCTGTCGGGGCTGCACCGCGGCGGCTACCGCATCGGCGTCCCCCGTCCGGGCCGGTGGGAGCAGCTCTTGGACACCGCCTCGACCGCCTTCGGCGGCGACAACCCCGAGCGGATCGCCGACCGCTGGGCCGAGCCGGTGAGCTGGCACGGCCTCGCCCAGTCCCTCGCCCTGGACCTCGCTCCTTTCAGCGTCGTCTGGCTCTCGTCGGCGGAGTGATTTCGCCGCGCCTCAGCGAGCCTCCACCATTCGCTTCAGGGTGGCGAGGTTGCGCTTCCACATGCGGCGCAGGACGGGCTTGGCCACGATCGCGCCCAGCCGCCCGCCCATCCAGGAGGGGAAGCGCAGGCGCTCCTCCCAGGTGAAGAGAGTTCCGCCTGGACGCGTCCGCAGGGTGAAGCGGCCGACGCCTCGTACGAGGCCCGTGTGGCGGATGCCCATGGACCGGCGCTCCCGCCACTCGACCACCTCCATGGGGTCGCTCAGGCGGAAGGGGCCGACCCGCGTGTCGCACACGAACGTGGTGCCCACCCCGGTGGCGCGGGGCGAGGTGATGCGGATGCGGTCGGCGTCGTGCATCCACCGCACGTGGGACGCGATGTCCCGCACCGCGTGCCACACGACCGGTCGCGGCGCCCGGATCAGCGTGCTCACCCGGATCTTGCTCATCGCCAGACTCTAAGGGCGCGTACCGACACCGGCGCCCGGCGCCCGCTTAGGCTTTGGGGGTGGCGTCCCGGCGGGACGTGCTCGAGCGAGTGGGCCCTGCGCTCCGCGGGCAACGGGAACGAACCCGGCGTCCGCGCCCGGGTGACGGGTGGCGTGCGGGGCTGGTCGCCCTCCCGGCGGCCGCGATCCTCGCCCTCGGGTACTCGCACCGGTTCATGTCCGACGACGGCCTCATCTACACCCGGGTCGTCCGCCAGATCCTCGCCGGGAACGGCCCCGTCTTCAACGCCACCGAGCGGGCCGAGGCGTCGACGAGCACGGTGTGGCCTTGGCTCGTCGCCCTCGGCAGCTGGCTCAGTGGGGTGAGCGCGGAACGGGTCGCCGTCTTCGGAGGGTTGGTCCTCGCCGCCGTGGGCCTCGGCGTGGCGGTGCACGCCACGTGCCGCCTCTACCGGGCCGAGGCGGCGCACCCGCTGCTCGTGCCGGCGGGCGTCGTCGTCCTCATCGCCCTTCCGCCCGTCTGGGACTTCGCCACGTCCGGGATGGAGACCGGTCTGGGGACGTTCTGGTTGGGCCTCTGCTGGTGGCTGCTCGTCCGCACGGGCGACGGTCTCGGCGGCCGTCAGGCCGCGGCGGTGGCCGCCGTCTTCGGTCTGGGACCGATGATCCGGCCCGACTTCGCCCTCATCTCGGTGTGCTTCCTCGTGGCGCTGCTCGTCCTGACCTGGTCGGGCGCCAAGCTCGCGCTCGTCCTCCTGGTGGCGGCCGGCGCGTTTCCGTTCGCCTACGAGGTGTTCAGGGCGGGCTTCTACGGCGTCCTCGTGCCGCTGCCCGCCCTGGCCAAGGAGGGGATGTCTCAATACTGGTCGCGTGGTCTGCGCTACGTCGGCGACTTCGTGGGCCCCTACTGGCTGTGGTGGCCGCTCGCCGGAGTGGCGTTCCTGCTGGGTGCGATGCAGCCCCGCTGGCGGCGGCTCGGCCGCGAGATCGTCGTCGCCACGCCGGTCGTCGCCGGCCTGGTGATGCTCGTTTACGTCGTCGCCGTCGGCGGCGACTTCATGCACGCCCGCATGCTGCTGCCGCCCTTGATGTCGGTGCTGTTACCGGTCCTCGTCGTGCCCCTCACCAGGGCGACCGTGGTGCTGGCGGCGGCGATAGCCGTCTGGGCGCTGGTCGGCGTCACGCCGCTGCGCCCACCGTTCGGTGGTCGGGCCGACGTGCAGCACATCCGCCACGTCGGCCGAGCCGTCACCAAGACCGCCAATCCCGTGACGGCGGAGCAGTGGATGCGCGGCTTTCCCCGGTTCCCCGAGCAGGTCGAGGCGGCGTTGGCGACCGGCGTGCCGACGGTGCTCTACGGCTCCACCAACAACTTCCTGAAGGCCGGAGCCCGGCGCGACCTGGGCTCCCGGCTGGTCGTGCACGGGGGCTGGCTGGGCACCGTGGGTGCGGTCGTCCCCCTGGACCAGACGGTCGCCGACGAGTGGAGTCTCGCCTACCCCCTCGGGGCCCACTTCGAGCTGGAGCGTCGCGCCCTGTTCGCCGGCCACGAGAAGCCGGTCCCGTGGGTGTGGGTGCTCGCCGACTACGCCGACCCCCGGGGGCCGCCCCCCGAGGGCGTCGACCCGGCGCCGCTCGCCGCCGCCCGGCGCGCCCTGGAGTGCGGTGAGCTGCGGGAGCTCCAGGAGTCGGTCCGGGCCCCCATGTCCCCCGCCCGGTTCTGGAGGAACCTCACCGGCTCGCTACGGCGCACGATGCTCCGCGTTCCGACCGACCCGTTCGCCGCCGAGCGGCTCTTCTGCGGCCGGGGATGAGGCCCGCGCTCAGGAGACCTTCCTGCGGACGCGCCGGGCCGCCCGCCGGGCCCGCCACCCCAGAGACGGCGCCCCTCCGGTGTCGGCGGCGGCGAGGACAAGTCCGCCCAGCAGCCCGAGGTTCTTGAAGAAGTGGATCTGCTGCTGGTGGCGCCGGGCCGGGTCGTCCTCCTCCCAGAAGCGGTGGCCGGCGAGCGTCGTGGGCACGAGCGACCCGGCGAGGGCGCAGGCGGCGAACCGGGGCAGCCGTCCGATGGCGAGGAGGATGCCCGCGACGACCTGGACGACGGCGTTGATCTTTACGAGCTGGTCGGGATCGTTCGGGAGCGGCAGGGGCTCGGCCACCTTGGGCGCGACGGTCTCCGCCATCGCCACCCGGGGCTCGGGGTTCCTGAGGGTGTCGACTCCACCTGAGATGAACGACGCCGCCAGCAACGGACGGGCTACGCGCCGGGTGAGGCTCATGGCTGACTGCCTACTACCCCGGGTGGGCGTGCGTACACCGAGACGTGCCGAGCACTTTCCGCGGTGTAGGGCTCCCTTTGCCATCCGCCCCAGCGCTCCCGCCGCTCCAAGCCGGCAAGGCGCGCCATGAGGTCGATCTCGGGCACAGTCGCATAGCGGATGGCCCAGGGACGGAGGCGGGCGGGGGCGGTCTCGGTCAGCACGACGTCGTGGCCCCTGACGACCTGTGTCACCGGGTCGTGCGACGTCGCCTGGAGGACGACCTCGTCGGCGGCCAGCGACGTGACGGTGAGCGACTGCTCGAGGCGCGTGAGCTCGGGGGCGAGGGCCTCGACGACGAGGGCGCCGCCGGGCGCCAGGTGGGCGGCGGCGCCGGCCAGACAGCGGCACTGCTCGTCCTGGGACAGCAGCTCGAACAGGGCGTTGAAGGGAAGCAGCACCAGGTCGTAGGCGCCGTCGACGAGCGAGCCGACGTCGACGAAGTCGCCTATGACCACCGGCAGGTCGGCGCCCCCGGGCTTGGCCCGCAGCCGGTCGACCATGGCGGGCGACGAGTCGATCCCGTGGACCTCGAATCCTCGGGCGGCCAGGGGCAGGGCGAGCCGGCCCGTCCCGATCCCCAGCTCGAGGACACTCGCCCCCGCCCGGTCCTCGACCAGCCCGGCCAACAGGTCGGCCGTTACGTCCGCCTCGGCGAAGCGCTGGGCATGGCGCCGGTCGTATGCCTCGGCCCGCTCGTCGTCGTAGTCCATGCCCGCCAGTCCAGCAGAGCACCGGGCGTAATCTGTACGTATGACGGTCTACCTCGACCACGCCGCCACCACGCCGATGCGGCCCGAGGCGGTCGAGGCCATGCTGCCCCACCTCGCCGAGCGCTTCGGAAACCCGTCCGGGTCCCATGCCGTCGCCCGAGAGGCGAACAAGGCGGTGGAGGAGGCCCGCGAGGTCGTGGCCGCCTGCCTGGGCGCCCAGCCCGGGGAGGTCGTCTTCACCGGCACGGGCACGGAGGCCGACAACCTCGCCATCCTCGGCGCCCACGCCCTGCGGCCGGGACCGGTCGTCAGCACCGCCATCGAGCACCACGCCGTGCTCCACGCCTGCGACAGCCTGAACGGCCGGGTGGCGCCGGTCACCCCTTCGGGCGTGGTCGACGTCGACGCCCTGGCCGACCTGCTCGAGCCGAGCGTCGGCGTCGTCTCGGTGATGCTGGTCAACAACGAGGTCGGCACCATCCAGCCGCTGGCCCAGGTGGCCGAGGTCGTACGGGAGCGGGCGCCCCACGCCGTGCTCCACACCGACGCGGTGCAGGGCGTCCCCTGGCTCGACGTGGCCCCCCTCGCCGCCCCCGCCGACCTGGTGGCGGTGAGCGCCCACAAGTTCGGTGGGCCCAAGGGGGTAGGGGCGCTGGTCGTTCGGGAGGGCGTCGTGCTGGCGCCGATCATCCACGGGGGTGGCCAGGAGCGGCTGCGTCGCAGCGGCACCCACAACGTGGCCGGCATCGTGGCCATGGCGGCGGCCCTGCAGGGCACCGTGGCCGACCGGGAGCGCACGGTCGCCCGGGTGGCCGCCCTGCGCGACCGCCTGGCCGACGGCCTGCTCGCCGCCGTCCCCGACAGCCATGAGACGGGCGACCGCGCCGTCAAGGTCGCCGGCAACTGCCACCTGTCCTTCGCCGGGGTGGAGTCGGAGGCGCTGCTCGTCCTGTTGGACGCCGCCGGCATCTGCGCGTCGGCGGGTTCGGCGTGCGCCAGCGGCGCCCTGGAGCCGTCGCACGTGGTGATGGCCATGGGCGTGCCCCACGACCGGGCCCTGGGCTCCCTCCGGCTGACGCTCGGTCCCACGACCACCGAAGCCGACGTAGAGGCCGCCCTCGCCGCCATCCCCGCCGCCGTCGAGCGCCTGCGGGCGGGATGAGGGTCCTCGCCGCCATGTCGGGCGGCGTCGACTCGTCGGTGACCGCCGCCCTGCTGCTCGAGCATGGTCATGAGGTGGCCGGCGCCACCCTCAAGCTCTGGGGCGGCGCATCCGACTCGGGGTGCTGCTCGGTGGCCGACGTCGAGGACGCCCGGCGGGTCGCGCAGCAGCTCGGCGTCGAGCACTGGGTCTTCAACTTCACCTCGGACTTCGAGGACCGGGTGGTCGGGCCCTACGCCGCGGCTCACGCCGCCGGCCGCACGCCCAACCCGTGCGTGGAGTGCAACCGTCACCTGAAGTTCGACCGCCTCCTCCGCCGGGCTCGCCAGCTCGGGTTCGACGCGGTGGCTACCGGCCACCACGCCCGGGTGCGCCCGGGTGACGACGGCCGGTACCGGCTCCTGCGAGGGGCCGACCGCTCCAAGGACCAGTCCTATGTGCTGCACATGCTCGGCCAGGCCGAGCTGGCCCGCTGCCTCTTCCCGGTGGGGGAGATGACCAAGTCCGAGGTACGGGAGAGGGCCCGGGCGCTGGGGCTGCGCACGGCCGACAAGCCTGACAGCCAGGACGTGTGCTTCGTCACCGCGACCGGCGGGCGGGCGGCGTTCCTCGGCCCGCGCATCGGGCTGCGGCCCGGCCGGGTCGTCGACACCGACGGCGCCGAGGTCGGGCGGGTGGACGCCGTGGAGCTGGTCACCGTCGGCCAGCGCCGTGGGTTGGGCGGGGGAGGGGGCGACCGCCGTTACGCGCTGTCGGTCGACAGCGCCACCGCGACGGTGGTCGCCGGCAGCCTGAGCGACCTGTTGGTCGATTCGGTGGCGTTGTCGGGGTTGACGTGGACCCGGGGACGGCCGCCGGCGGACGGCACACCCGTCCTGGCCCAGTGCAGCGCCCACGGCCGGGCGCTCGAGGCCACGCTCGAGGGCTCGGTGCTGCGCTTCGCCGAGCGGCAGCGCCGGGTGGCGCCCGGGCAGAGCGTGGTGCTGTACCGCGGCGACGAGGTCCTCGGAGGTGGCACCGCCGCCTGAGCCCGCCGGGCAACAATGAGCCATCGGACCTGGGGGTTGGTTGTCGAGCCGGCGGCGCGCGTCTTCTGACGTCGCCTCGGACCGCGACCTCCCGGCCCAGGACCTCCCGGCCCAGGACCTCCGCGCCCACCCGCCCACCGCCCGGCTGCTCCACGGGGCCGCAATCGTGCTGGCGGTGGCGACCGTTGCGGGGCTGATCGTCCTCCGCCCGGGCGGCGGGGCGGGGCGGCCGGACCTGGCCGAGGCGGGAGTCACGTCGGCGTTCTACGACGCACGCGTCCTGGGCGCCCGCACGGGGCCGTGCCGTCAGGCGGGCGGCGCGCCCGACGCGGCCGCGCCGGCTGAGGGCACCTCGTGCCGGGTCGTCGAGGCGCAGCTGCTCGAGGGGCCCGACGCCGGGCGCACCGTCCGTCTCGACTTCCGGCCGTCGTCCACCAACCCGGATCTCGACGACGGCGACAAGGTGGTGTTGAGCTACACCCCGGCGGCGCCCGCGGGCGACGAGTACCAGTTCGCCGACCGCCAGCGGAAGCCCGTGCTCTTCTGGCTGGCGGCCCTCTTCGCGGTCGCCGTCGTCCTGCTCGGACGGGTCCGTGGCGTCGCCGCCCTGGTGGGCCTGGTGGCCAGCCTGGTGGTGCTGCTGGCCTTCACCCTCCCGGCGGTCATCGACGGGCGCAGCCCCGTCGGTGTGGCGGTCGTGTCGGCGGCGGCCATCGCGTTCGTGGCCCTGTACCTGGCTCACGGCTTCCGACCGATGACGACGGTCGCCCTGCTGGGCACGCTGGCGAGCCTCGGGCTCACGGCGGTCCTGGCGGTGGCGTTCACCGAGCTCGCCCACTTCTCGGGGTTCGCCAGCGAGGAGGCGACGTTCCTGTCCTTCGCGGCCGGCTCGATCGACCTGCGCGGTCTCCTGTTGGGCGGCGTGGTGATCGGTGCGCTGGGCGCCATCGACGACATCACCGTCACCCAGGCCGCCGCCGTGGCCGAGGTCCACCGGGCCGATCCGGGGGCGTCGCGGCGCGACCTGTACCGGGCGGGGCTGCGGGTGGGCCGCGACCACGTGGCCTCCACCGTGAACACGCTCGTCCTGGCGTACGCGGGGGCGTCGATGCCATTGCTGGTGCTGTTCGTCCTCAGTGACCAGTCGCTGACGTCGGTGGCCAACAGCGAGGTCGTCGCCACCGAGATAGTGCGCACGTTGGTGGGCAGCATCGGCCTGGTGGCGTCCGTGCCGGTGACGACGTGGCTGGCGGCGGTGGCCGTGGGGTCTTCGTCGTCGGCCTCAGCCGACGCGGATGCGGCGCCTCCCGGCCTCCTCGAGGACGGCGCCGGGACGGGTGGGGGTGAACCGCAGGCGGGAGGGTGACGCCGACCGGCCCTGCCGGCGGCCCGGACGGACCACGCTCACCGGGACGGGTTCGCTGAGGAGCATCTCGAGCGCCAAACCGGGCGCCGCCTGGGTGAGGTCGAGGACGTCGTCGTCGGCTCTTGTAGCCGTCGCCGGTTCGAGGCGCGCGATCAGCTGTCGCCGGAACAGCACCGGGTCGACGAGGGTGAGGGGGTCGTGGAGGACAAGGCCGGCGGGGACGAACACCACCCACCGGCGAGAGAGGTTGTGGAACGCCCGTCCGAGGAGCACGGCGACCGGAAGGCCGACGACGAGGCAGATCGCCCCGAGCACCCATCGGCGGGCGGCCAGCAGCAGCGGCCCGGTCGCCGTTCCCGTTGCCGTCAGTGCCCATGCGAGGACGATGGGGCCGGCCAGGAGCGGGCCGGGGACGCGGAGGAGGAACCGGCGCTCGTTGGGGTAGGCGGGGCCGTTGACGCAGTGGGCGCCGAGGGCGGGGGCGAAGACCCAGGCGACCACGACGGCGGCCCATCCGGCGGCCACCGCGGAGGGGTGACCGGCGAGGGCGGCGGCCGCCGTCGCCACCACCACTCCCGGGGCCAGCAAGCGGAGGACGGTGAGGGCAACCGGGTGGGGGGCGGCGCTGGCCAGCATCCCCGCGGACCATCCCAACCACAGGCCGGTCGACGCCACGGCCCGCACCGGTCCGCTGGCGGCGGCGACGGCGTCGGCGAGCGCCGGCCCGACGGTGAAGGGGAGGGCCGCCCACAGCGCTCGCACCAGCCACGGCACCAGGCGTTGGGCACGGCCGGCCTCGACCCGTCGGGCCACGCGCCCGCGGGCGGCAGTCACGGACGCGCACTCTACGGCCGGGGCCGCCGCGCCGAACCTATGGGCCCGATCGCTCCCTGGGCGACCACGTCCCCGATCAGTTGGCGCCAGTGGCCGCTCGGGGGGCCGGGCGGCGTCAGCTCGAAGAACGCTTACCGGCGGTAACGTCGCTCCCGTGGCGCCGCCAACCGACGTCCAGGCCCGGGCCGAGGAGCTGCGCCGGTTGATCGACTACCACAGCCACCGCTACTACGACCTCGACGACCCGGAGATCTCCGACGCCGAGTTCGACGCGCTCATGCAGGAGCTGCGGGCCCTGGAGGACGCCCACGCGGGCCTGGCCACGCCCGACTCGCCCACCCAGCGGATCGGCGGATCGGTGTCCGCCGCCTTCGCCGAGGTGCGCCACCGGGTGCCGATGATGTCGCTCGACAACGTCTTCTCGTTCGAGGAGTTGGTCGCGTGGGGCAGGCGGATGGAGCGCTACATCTCCGGCGACGTCGACTACGTCTGCGAGCTCAAGATCGACGGCATCGCCATCTCGCTGCTCTACGAAGGTGGGCGCTACGTGCGGGCCGCCACCCGGGGCAACGGGATCACGGGCGAGGACGTCACCGAGAACGTGCGCACGATCACCGTCGTCCCCGACCGCCTGAAGGTGCGCGCCGACCGGGCGCCCGACGTCCTCGAAGTCAGAGGCGAGGTGTACATGCCGCTGTCGGCGTTCGAGGCCCTCAACCAGCGCCAGGCCGAGGCGGGAGACCGCATCTTCGCCAACCCTCGCAACGCCGGCGCCGGGTCGCTCCGCCAGAAGGACCCTCGGATCACCGCATCCCGCGAGCTGTCCTTCTTCGCCTACCAGGTGGGCGACGTGGTCGGCGGCCCGAGGGTCCGGCGCCACTCGGAGACCCTCGAGTTCCTCTCCGAGGCCGGGCTCCCGGTGAACCCCGAGCTCCAGACGGTGTCGACGCTCGAGGAGGTCGACTCCTTCTGCCGGCACTGGCTCGAGCACCGCCACGACCTCGACTACGAGATCGACGGGGCGGTCATCAAGGTCGACGACCTCGCCCAGCGCGCCGAGCTGGGCGCGACCTCGAAGTCGCCGCGGTGGGCGATCGCCTACAAGTTCCCCCCCGAGCAGGCCACCACCCTCCTCACCGACATCATGGTCTCCATCGGGCGTACCGGGAAGGCGACGCCGTTCGCCATGCTCGAGCCGGTGCGGGTCAGCGGCTCCACCGTCCGCCTGGCCACCCTCCACAACGAGGACCAGGTGCGGCTCAAGGACGTGCGGCCGGGCGACACCGTCTTCGTGCGCAAGGCGGGCGACGTCATCCCCGAGGTGGTGGGTCCCGTCCTCGCGAAGCGCCCTCCCGGTCTCGAGCCCTGGACGTTCCCCGGCACCTGCCCGACGTGCGGCGGGCCACTGGTCCGGGTCGAGGGCGAGAGCGACACGTTCTGCGTGAACGTGGACTGCCCCGCCCAACGCGACCAGCGCATCATCCACTTCGCCAGCCGCGGGGCGATGGACATCGAGGGCCTGGGCGAGAAGCGGGTGATGCAGCTGACCGCCGCCAGCCTGCTCCGCGACGCCGGAGACATCTACTCGCTCACGTACGACGCCCTCATGGGCCTGGAGGGGTTCGCCGACCTCTCCGCCCGCAACCTGCTCGACGCCATCGAGCGCTCGAAGTCCCGCCCCCTCACCAACCTCCTGATCGGGCTGGGCATCCGCCATCTCGGCGGGCGGGGCGCCGAGCTGCTGGCGTCCGCCCTCGGCCACCTCGACCGCATCGTCGACGCCCCCGAGGAGGAGCTGGCCGCCGTCGACGGCGTGGGCCCGGTGATCGCCCACAGCGTGCACGAGTTCTTCGCTGTCGACCGCAACCGGGCGCTGGTGGACAAGCTGCGGCGGGCGGGCGTCAACTTCGAGGGACCGCAGGGGGCGGCGCCCGACCTGCCCCAGACGCTGGCCGGCCGGTCGGTGGTCGTCACCGGGACGCTGGAGTCGATGTCGCGCGACGCCGCCGTCGAGGCCGTCAAGGCCCGCGGTGGGGCGTCGCCGGGCAGCGTCTCGAAGAAGACGTCGTACCTGGTCGCCGGTGCCGAGCCGGGGGCGGCCAAGGTCACCAAGGCCCAGGAGTGCGGTGTGCCCGTCATCGACGAGGCCGCCTTCCTCCGCCTGCTCGAGACGGGCGAGCCGTGACCGCGGGCTTGGGGCCCGACGCCGGCAAGGTCGGCGTCCTCTCGGTCAACGTCGCCAAGCCCGCCTACCTGGGGATGCACCGGGGACGGGCGGTCACCAGCGGCATCGCCAAGCGCCCCGTGGCGGCGGCCGAGCTGTGGCTCGACCGGGAGAACCTCGAAGGCGACGGTCAGGCCGAGCTGGGCATCCACGGGGGGTTCGACAAGGCGGTGTACGCGTACCCGTCCGAGCACCTGGCGGCGTGGGGCGAGGAGCTGGGGGAGGAGCTCGGGCCCGCCGCCTTCGGCGAGAACCTCACCACCGAGGGCTGGACCGAGGACGACGTCCGCGTGGGCGACCGCTGGTACTGGGGGGACGCCGTCCTGGAGGTCACCCAACCCCGCTGGCCCTGCTACAAGCTGGCCATGTACCGGGGCCGCCCCGACATCGGGCGCCGCATGCGCCGGAACGGGCGCACCGGCTGGTACCTGCGGGTGCTCGAACCCGGCCGGGTGCCCACCTCCGGGGCCATCCGGGTCGAGCGCAACCCCGTACCGGCGTCGATCCGGTTGCTCCACGAGGCCGCCAGCCCGGGCCACGACGTCCCCACCGACGTGATCGAGGCGCTCATCTCCCTCGGCCCGGTGGCCGACGAGTGGCGGATGGCCCTGGCCGCCCGCCTCTGAGAGCGCTCACAGCGCCGCCCGCACCCGCGCCGCCACCTCGGCCGCCTCCTCGTCGCCGGCGTAGCGGTGGCGGGGCCAGAAGAAGCCGCGCAGGCCGTCCTTGGGCCGACGGGGGACGACGTGCACGTGCAGGTGGGGGACGCTCTGGCTGACCCGGTTGTTGATGGCCACGAACGACCCCTCGGCGTCCATGGCCACCTCCACCGCCCGCGACAGCCGCCGGGCGGTCCCGAACAGCGGGGCGACCAGCGGCTCGGGCAGGTCGGTCAACGTCTCGTGGTGCTCCCTCGGCACGAGCAGGCAGTGGCCCGGGAACAGAGGGCGGTGGTCGAGGAAGGCGACGGCGTCGGCCTCGTCGAGCACCAGGTGGGCGGGGACGTCGCCGGCCACGACCCGGCAGAACAGGCAGCCGGCCACGTCAGTGGACCGAGAAGCACCACCGGTACGAGTTCGACTGCTCCCTCGGCTCGCCGATCCGGTGGTACACGACGGTGACGCAGTGCCTCCCGGAGGCGAGCACCCGGTAGTCGCTGTCCTCGGTCGGCTCGAGGCTCACCCGGTTGAGGGCGTCGACGAACCGGATGTCGTCCTGGGGCACCTCGACGCCATCGATCAGGAGGTAGCCGGTGTAGCCGGGCGCCAGGTCGGCCACGATCTCGGCCTGGCGCAGCTCGCGATCGCCCGGCTGCGGGAACACCATCTCCACCGCGTCGGGCTTGGGCTCGTCGTCCTTCGGGTCGGGCGCGGTGAAGGCGAACACGAACCCGCCCACCGCGGCGGCCACGATCAACGAGAGCACGATGCGGCGCCGGAGGGACGGAGGGGACGGTCGGCGTGCCCGCGAGGCCACGCCCCATCATTGCCCGCCCGGTGACCGGCAGCCATGCGGTGCCCCAGTCGCGGGTTGGGTGGGCGGTACCCTCGTCCGGACGACGGGACGGGGCATGCGCCCCGCCGCCACGGAAGGAACAGTGACCTCTACCCGGATCGTGGAGCACCTGGGGCGCGTCCTCGGGGGTCGGTACCGGTTGCTCGCGCCGATCGGCACCGGGGCGTCGGCCCACGTGTTCCTGGCTGACGACGTCAAGCTGCGCCGCCGGGTCGCGGTCAAGCTGCTCCACCCCGCCCTCGCCGACGACGGCGCCTTCCTGCGACGGTTCCGGGCCGAGGCGAGGGCGGCCGCTGCCCTCAACCACCCGAACATCATGGCCGTCTACGACTGGGGCGAGGAGGCCGACGGTCCGTACCTCGTGTGCGAGTTCCTCGGCGGCGGCAGCCTGCGGGCCATCCTCGACCGGGGCACCCGCCTAACGCCTTCGCAGGCCCTCGCCGTCGGGCTGGAGGCCGCCCGTGCCCTCGACTACGCCTGCCGGCGGGGGCTCGTGCACCGCGACATCAAGCCTGCCAACCTCCTCTTCGACGAGGAAGGGCGGTTGCGCATCGCCGACTTCGGGCTGGCCCGGGCCCTGGCCGAGGCCTCGTGGACCGAGCCGGCGGGGGCGGTGCTGGGCACGGCGCGCTACGCCTCCCCCGAGCAGGTGAAGGGCTCGCCCCTGGACGGCCGGTCCGACGTGTACTCGCTCGCCGTCCTGCTGTTCGAGGCGGTGACCGGACGGGTGCCGTTCGCCGCCGACACCACCGTCGGGACGCTGCTGGGGCGGCTCGACCGTCCCATCCCCGCCGATCCCGCCCTCGGCCCCCTGGGGCCCATCGTCGCCCGGGCGGGGCGGCCCGACCCGGCCGAGCGGCTCGACGCCATGGCCCTGGGCGCCGCCCTGCAGGCGGCCGCCTCGGAGCTCCCCGCTCCCGAGCCGCTGCCCCTCGCCGGGCTGGCGTTCCTCGACGAGACACTGGCCCATCTCGACCGCGACCCCACCGACATGGGCCACGTGCCCAGCTCGCCCGGGAGCGACGCACGAGCGCCGACGACACCGGTTGCCGTCGCCGCGCCTCCGCCGGCCGACGACACAGTCTCCCTAGCACCCGTCCTCACCGGCCCGGGGCCCGCGCCGGTGGCTCCGGCGCCCACCCACACCCTCGAGCTCTCTCCCGCCGGCCGACGCCGCCGGCGGCGGTGGCCGATCGTGCTCTTGGTCGTCCTCGTGCTGGCGGCGGCAGGTGCCGCCGGCGCCTGGGCCCTGGTCCAGGCGAGGGTGCCTTCGCATCCGGTCCCCGACACGGTCAACCGACCAGAGGCCGAGGCGGTGGCCGCCCTGCAGGCTCTCGAGTTCGAGGTGCGGATCCAGCGGGCGTTCGTCAACGGGACCGCCGCTGGACAGGTCACCGCCCAGGACCCCGCCGCCAACACCAAGCTCAAGGAGGGGCGCACGGTCACCCTCACCGTGTCCCAGGGGCCGGTCCCCGTGCCCGTGCCCGACCTCTCCGGGTTGGACCGCAACGCCGCCGTCCAGGCCATCCAGAAGGGTGGTCTCGCCATGGGCAAGGTCACGTCGAGGCACGACGAGGAGGCGCCCGAGGGCCGCGTGCTCGACTGGTCGCCCAAGGGCGGCATGGCGCCGACCGGCAGCGCTGTCGACCTCACGCTCTCGGCCGGCCCGTCGCCGCGCCTCGTGCCTGATCTGAAGGGACAGAGCTACGAGGCCGCCGCCGCCGCCCTCGGGCGCCAGGGGCTCAAGGCGGCGCGGGCCGACGACTACAGCGACACCGTGCCCCAGGGCCAGGTGATCGGAACCAACCCGCAGGCGGGTGCGAGCGTCGAGCGGGGCTCGACCGTCAGCGTCGTCGTCTCCCGCGGCCAGCCCGAGGTGCCCGCCCTCCGAGGGCTCTCGGTCGCTGACGCCACCGCCAAGCTGGCTGCCGCCGACCTCAGGCTCGGCAACGTCTACGGGCCGCCCGGCGGCCGGGTGTTCCACACCATCCCCAACGCCGGCACCAAGGTGAAGGCGGGGACGACCGTCACCCTCTTCATACTCTGACGGCGCCCGTCGCTTGCTTCGCTCGGGCCGGCCTGGCCTGTCCCCGGTCGGGTGTTACACCACCACCCGCGGGTAGAGCTTCGTCGCGGCGGCCACCGCAACTACCACGCCGGCCAGGATGACGGCGAAGTCGACCGCCAGGCGGTCGGGGCCGACGTCCACGAGGAACCGGCGCAGGGCCTCGATCTCGTAGGTCAGGGGGTTGGCGTTCGCCACCCAGCGCAGCCATGCCGGCATCACCGTCACCGCGTACAGGGCATTCGACGCGAAGAACAAGGGCAGGCTGACCAGCTGCCCGATGCCCATGAACTTCTCCCGGCTCCGCACGCCGGACGCGATCACCATGGAGACCGACGACAGCAGCACCGCGCCGAGGAGGATGGTGACCAGCGCTCCGACCACCCCGAGGACGGTCCAGCGGAGGGGGATCCCGGCCACCGCGGCGACGACCAGCACCAGAACCACCTGCACGAGGGCCCGCACACCGGACGCCAGCGCCTTGCCCACGATGACGGCGCTGCGGGGGACGGGGGCGACGAGGATCCTCTCGGTGATCCCCAGGTCGCGCTCCCACAGGATCGACAGGCCCGAGAAGATGGCCACGAACAGCACGGACTGGGCGAGGACGCCCGGGAGGATGAACGCCTGGTAGTCCGTTCCCTCGGTGGCCAGCCCCCTCACGCGCGACAAGGCGGCACCGAACACGAGGAGCCACAGCAGCGGCTGCACGGCGCGGGTCAGGATCACCGACGGCTCCCGGCGGACCCGCTGGATCTCGGCGGCGGCGATGGCACCCACGGTGAGGGCGTAGACGCCGGCCAGCTCGGTGAACGAGGGCGGCGGGGCGTCCTCACCCGAGACGTCGAGCGGTGCGCCGGCGTCGGCCGACCTCACGCATGTCCCCCTTGGTCGCTCTGCGATCGCTCTCGGTGAGGGCGACGAAGACGTCCTCGAGCGTGCCCCCCGGACGCCCGAGGGCCAGGCGCAGCTCGGCCGGCGAGCCCTCGGCGCGGATGCGGCCGTTGCTCAGCACCGCCACCCGCTGGCACTGCTCCTCGGCCTCCTCCATCGAGTGGGTCGTCACCAGCACGGTGGCGCCCGTGTCCTCCCGCAGCCGCCCGAGGTGCCGCCACACGTCGCGCCGGGCCACGGGGTCCAGGCCGACGGTCGGCTCGTCGAGGATCAGGACGCGCGGGGAGGCGAGCAGGGCACAGGCGATCTCCAGCCGGCGGACCATCCCCCCCGAGTAGGTCTGCGCCGGCCGGTCGGCGTCGCCCTCGAGGCCCATGCGCGCCAGCGCCTGCTCGACCCGCTCCCGCCGCTCGGCCCTCGGCGCGGCGTAGAGCCGGGCGAACAGCAGGGCGTTCTGGCGCCCGGTCAGCGCGCCGTCGGCCGAAAGGGACTGAGGCACGTAGCCGATCAGGCGCCTGACGGCGGCGGCGTCGGCGGTCACCTCGTGGCCCATCACCCAGGCCTTGCCGGACGACGCCCGCAGGAGGGTCGTCAGCACCCGCAGGACGGACGTCTTCCCGGCGCCGTTGGGGCCGAGGAGGCCGTAGACCTGGCCGGCGCCCACCGAGAACGACGTGCCGTCGACGGCCACGACGTCGCCGTAGCGGACGACGAGGTCCTCCACCACCACCGCTCTCATGCCGCGACCACCGAGCCGCAGGCTAGTTTCGTCGGCCCATGGGACCGCCGGGCGCGGCGGCGAGGTTCGACGCCCAGGCCGCCAGCTTCGACAGCACGAGGGGCGTGCCCGCCGGGGTCGCCTCCGCGGTGGCGGCGGCGGTCGTCGACGTGGCCGGCCCGGCCGGCGCCCTGGTGGTGCTCGAGGTCGGCGCGGGCACGGGCGAGATCGGCCTGCCGCTCGCCGCCCTGGTCGACGGGTACGTCGGCCTCGACCTGTCCCGGCCCATGCTCGAGGTCTTCGGGCGCAGGGTCGGCGACGGGCGGCCCGGCGGCCCGGCGCTCGTGCAGGCCGACGCCGACCGGGGGTGGCCCGTCCGCAGCCGCTCGACGGACGTCGTCTTCGCGTCCCGGTCCGCCCACCTGCTCGGGGCCGCCCACGTGGTCGCCGAGTCGCGGCGGGTGTGCCGCCCGGGCGGGTGCTTCGTCGTCGGGCGGGTCGAGCGAGCGGGCGTCAAGAGCGACCTCCGCCGCCGGCGCGAGGCGCTCCTCCGGGACCGGGGGCTGGCGCCCCGCTCCGGTGCCGGCCGCACCCGGGCGCTGCTGGAGGGGTTCGTGGCCGGCGGTGCCCGACCCATCGAGAAGCGGACCGTCGCGACATGGACCGCCGAGACCACGGCGGCCGACGTGCTGGCGGCGTGGGAGGCGACCCCGACGATGGGTGGGGTCGCCGTGCCTGCCGAGGTCCGGGCGGAGGTGCTCGCCGACCTGCGGCGGTGGGCCACGGAGAAACTGGGCGACCTCGACCGGGTCGACACCTTCACCGAGCAGTACACCCTCGAGGGTGTCCGGATAGCGTGACCGCTCCGGCCGGAGACGGCCCGGACCGAGATCGACTGGGTGGCAGGGATGGACAGCGAGCTCTTGAGCGGCCTCGGAGACGCCTTGGTCAGCGGCTCGCTCACCGACGAGACGCTGCTCGCGGAGACCGGCGCCGGACCGGTCATCCAGATCCTGCCCGACGCCAACGTCATCAAGATCGGGGGCCAGAGCTTCATCGACCGGGGCCGGGCCGCCGTCTTCCCGCTGATCGAGGAGCTGGTCGAGAACCTTCCCCGCCACAAGATGATCATCGGGACCGGCGCCGGCACCCGCGCCCGCCACGCCTACAGCGTCGGCCTCGACCTGGGCATGCCGACCGGCGTGCTCAGCGTGCTGGGCACGTTCGTGAGCATGCAGAACGCCCGGATGATCCACTACCTGCTGGCCCGCCACGGCATCCCCTTCATCGAGCCCGTCCAGTTCCCCCAGCTGCCCCTCTACCTCGCCGAGCGCCAGGCGTGCGTCTTCTTCGGGATGCCGCCGTACACGTTCTGGCAGCCGAACCCGGCGGTCGGTCGCATCCCACCGCACCGCACCGACACCGGCGCCTACCTCGTGAGCGAGGTGTTCGGAGCTCGCTCGATGATCTACGTCAAGGACGAGGACGGCCTGTACACGGCCGACCCCAAGAAGCACCCCGACGCCGAGCTCATCCCCCGCATCACCGTCGACGAGCTCGCCGCCTTGGACCTCGACGACGTCGTCGTCGAGCGGAGCGTGCTCGAGCTCATGCGCAACGCCCGTCACCGCCGGAGCATCCATGTCATCAACGGCCTGGTGCCGGGCAACCTCACCGCCGCCCTGAACGGCGAGCACGTCGGCACCATCATCTCGGCATGAGCGAGCACGGCGAGCGGGGCCGCCGGCACCTGCCTGTCGCCTGCCGCCCGCGGGGGCCGGCGGCCCCCTCGGGCGAGCCGAGCGCGGCTCACCAGGAGGCGGCATGACCAGCGACGGCCGCCACCACATCAACTCGCCGCTGATGCGGGAGAGCCTGCTCGACAAGGCGGTCATGTCCTCCACCGAGGTGCCGACCGCCCGCATGCTGCCCGACTGCCACGTGGTCAAGATCGGGGGGAGCTCGATCTTCGACCGGGGCAGGGCGAGCACCTTCCCGCTGGTGGCGGCCATCGCCTCGGCGCTCGAGCGGCACAAGCTGATCCTCGGCACGGGCGGAGGGGCTCGGGCCCGGCACGTGTTCGCCGTCGGCATCGACCTCGGCCTGCCCACCGGCGTGCTGGCCCAGCTCTCCATCGCCGACGCCCTGGGCAACGCCCACATCCTCGGCACGTTGCTGGCTCCGTACGGGGTGGTCGCCATACCGCCCGAGATCTTCGGCCACCTGCTGCCCCTGTTCATGGCCGCCGCCCCCGGGGTGATCTTCAACGGCGACCCGCCGTTCTCGCTGTGGGAGCACCCGCCCAGCGTCGGGCGGATCCCCCCGCACCGCACCGACGCCGGGTCGTTCCTCCTGGCCGAGTGCTTCGGCTGCGCCAGCCTGACCCTCGTCAAGGACGTCGACGGCCTCTACGACGCCGATCCCCAGGACCACCCGGGCGCCCGCCTCATCGAGGAGACAACCGTCTCCGAGCTCAGGGAGCGGCGGCTGCCCACGCTCCCGTTCGACCGCGTGCTCCTCGACCTGTTGACCACCGCCCGCCAGCTCACGCAGTTCCAGCTCGTCAACGGGCTGAAGCCCGACCTCCTCGAGCGCGCCCTCGGAGGCGAACGCGTGGGCACGATCGTCCGCAAGGGCTGAGCGGTGCGCCACCCATGGGCCTTCCGGCGGGCGCTCGCCCGCGCCCTCGCCGTCGCCCTGGCGCTCGCCGGTTGCGGCGACGGAGAGGACGGCGAGCTCGAGGGCGCGGCCCAGGCGTCGCCGGCGGCGATCACCGTCTTCGCCGCCGCCTCGCTGACCGAGGCCTTCACCGAGATCGGGCGGCAGCTGGAGAGCACGGGTCGCGCCAAGGTGACCTTCGGCTTCGGGGCGTCCTCGTCGCTGGCCCAGCAGATCGCCAACGGCGCCCCTGCCGACGTGCTCGCGACCGCCGACGAGCCGACGATGCGACGGGCGGGCGAACGGGTGGCCCAACCGGTGACCGTGTTCGCCCAGAACCGGTTGGCCATTGCCGTCGGGCGGGGCAACCCGAAGAGGGTGCGCTCGCTCGCCGACCTGGCCAAGGGGGGGGTGATCCTCGTGCTGTGCGCCCCCGAGGTGCCCTGCGGCCGGTTCGGTGCCCAGGCTCTCGCCAAGGCCGGGGTCGACGTGGAGCCCCGGTCGCTCGAGCCCGACGTCAAGGGCGTGGTGTCCAAGGTGTCGCTCGGCGAAGCGGACGCCGGCATCGTCTACGTCACCGACGTCCGCCCCGCCGCAGGACAGCTCGAGGAGGTGACGATCCCGCCCGAGCACAACGTCGTCACCCGCTACCCGATCGCGCCGCTCCGCGACAGCACCCACCCCGAGTCGGCCAGAGCGTTCGTCGACGCCGTCCTGTCCCCGTCGGGGCGAGCGGTGCTGGACAGGGCGGGGTTCCAGGCGCCCTGACCACGACGAGGTCGCCGGGGCGCCCGCCGACCCGCCGCCGCCGGCCGCCGCCGGTAGCGGCCAGGGTGATGGCCGCCTTCGCCGCCCTGTTCTTCGTCGCTCCTCTCGTCGGGCTGGTGTGGAGGGCGCCGTGGTCGAGCCTCGGCCGGGAGCTCGCCAGCCGGGAGGTGACGGACGCCCTGGCCCTCTCGCTACTGACGTCGACCGTCGCCACCGGCGCCTCGGCGGTGTTGGGCGTGCCCCTCGCGTGGGTCCTCTCGCGCTCGGAGTTCCCCGGCCGCCGGCTCCTGCGGGCCCTCACGATCCTGCCCATGGTGCTGCCCCCCGTCGTGGGCGGCGTGGCCCTCCTGCTCGCCTTCGGGCGCAACGGGCTCCTGGGACAGTGGCTCGACGAAGGCTTCGGCATCACCCTGCCGTTCACCACCGCCGGCGTGATCATGGCCGAGACCTTCGTCGCCATGCCGTTCTTCGTGCTGACCGTCGAGGCCGGGTTCCGCTCGGTCGACCAGCGCCTGGAGGAGGCGGCCAGCACCCTGGGGGCGGTCCCGTGGACGGTCTTCCGCCGGGTCACCCTCCCGCTGGTGCGGCCGTCCCTGGCCGCCGGCGCGGTCGTCTGCTGGGCCCGGGCGCTGGGGGAGTTCGGCGCCACCATCACCTTCGCCGGCAACTTCCCCGGCCGCACCCAGACCACGCCGCTCAAGGTGTACCTCCTGCTCGAGAGCCGTCCCGAGGCGGCGATCGTCCTCAGCCTGGTGCTGCTGGCGGTGTCGCTCGTCGTGCTGCTCGGCCTCCGCGATCGATGGCTGGGGCGACTCTGAGCGGGTCGCCCACCGCCGGGCTCGACGTGGCGATGGGGCTGACCCTCGGCGCCCTGGAGCTCGACGTCTCGCTACGGGTGGGCGCCAACGAGGTGGTGGCCCTGCTGGGGCCCAACGGCGCCGGCAAGACCACCCTGCTGCGGGCCCTCGCCGGCTTGGAGCCGCTGGGCCGGGGGAGGGTGGTCCTCGACGGCGAGGTCCTCGAGGACGCCGGCCGGGTCCGCATGCCACCCGAGCGCCGCCCGATCGGGGTGGTGTTCCAGGAGTACCTGCTCTTCCCCCACCTCACCGCCCTGGACAACGTGGCCTTCGGGCTGCGCAGCCGGGGCGTCCCCCGCGCCGCGGCGCGTGAGCGGGCGGCCGAGTGGTTGGCCCGGCTGGGCCTGAGCGACCGCGGCACGGCCCGGCCGCATCAGCTGTCCGGGGGCCAGGCCCAGCGGGTCGCGCTGGCCCGGGCCCTCGCCGTCGAGCCACGGCTCCTGCTGCTCGACGAGCCCCTTGCCGCCCTGGACGCCAGCACCCGGGTCGAGATCCGTCGGGAGCTGGCCGCCACGCTGGCGTCGTTCGCCGGGGTGCGGCTCCTCGTGACCCACGAGCCCCTCGAGGCGATGGCGCTGGCCGACCGGCTGATCGTCCTCGAGGAAGGCCGCATCGTCCAGTCGGGGCCGCCGGCCGAGCTGGGCGCCCGACCCCGCTCGCGCTACGTGGCCGACCTCGTGGGGGTGAACCTCTTCCGGGGCCGGGGAGTGGGCAACCAGGTGGAGCTGCCCGGCGGCGAGTGCCTCGTGGTGGCCGAGGAGGCCGGAGGAGACGTCTTCGCCATGGTGCACCCGAGGGCCGTCTCGCTCCACCGTCAGGTGCCCGAGGGGACGCCCCGCAACGTGTGGCCCGGCGAGGTCGGGGGCCTCGACCTGGAGGGTGACCGGGTCCGGGTGCGGGTGCGGGGACGGATCCCGATCGTCTCGGAGGTGACCGCGGCGGCGGTCGGCGACCTCGACCTGGCGGTCGGTCGCCCGGTCTGGGTCTCGGTGAAGGCCGCCGAGGTGAACGTCTACCCGGCCTGACCCGACGGCACGGCTCGGCCGGGGGAGCTGGAAGGCGAGGAAGGCGAGGAAGGCGAGGAAGGCGAGGACCATCCAGCCGCTGAGGTAGGCGAACCGCGCAGCCGTCCCGAGCGGGTGACTAGGATGGCCCTGAGGGCCACGGCTGCGGCTGCGCTTGGGGGCCCGCACCCTTCGTGCTCGGCCGGTCCGGCACGGCTCGCGCCCCGCTCCTTTGCAGCGGCGAGTCTCCGCGAACGCAGGGGCCGTCCGTCCGGTCCGGCATCCACACGTCGCCAGGAGGTCGCATGAACACCACCAAGCCCAAATCGTTCTGGTCGAGCATCCCCGGGTTCTTCACCGGGGTGGCCGGGGTGCTGACCGGTGTGGTCGGGCTGATCACCGTCCTGATCCAGCTCGACGTCATCGGCGGCGACTCGGACACGTCGCCGACCACCACCACCGAGACGGGCGCCACGACCGAGACGACCCGCCGCGCCGGGACTCGGTCGGGGGCCGGCGCCGCCGGGCAGTCCGGTCAGGCCGCCCAGTTCTCGGTCACGCCCACTGCGGTGAGGCTCGACACCGTCCTCAACAAGCAAGCCAACGTGCTCGTCCGGAACACCGGCGCCGCCCCGCTGACCGTCGACGACGTCACCGTGAGCGGTCAGGGGGCGAGCGAGTTCGCGGTGAGCGAGCAGGACTGCACCGCCGAGGACCTCGCCGTGAACAACACGTGCTCGATAGAGGTGAGGTACGAGCCCTCGGCGCGAGGCGAGCACACGGCCACCTTGACGATCGAGGTGGCGGGGGCGGCGAGCCCCCAGCAGGTGTCGCTCAGCGGCTCGCGCCCGCTCTGACGTCGGTGCCGGCGCCCGGCGGAGCCCCGCGCCGGAACCGGCCCCGGAGCCGGACCTTGGGAGAGCCACCCGGCACGTCCGTCGCCGTGCCCGGCACCTCTCGGTCCCCCGCCGACCCTGCCGGGTGGGCCGCCATCGCCTCCGAGGGGACTCCGAACCAGCACAGCGCACGGAGCCGGCCCGAGGGCTCGAGGACGGCCAACTCCCCCCAGCCGGGAGCGGACCGCCGCTCGAGCCGGAGCCGACGGAAGGCGCTGCGAGCCTCCTCCTCGCCGGCGTAGACGCCGCGGAGGCTCCGGAGGCCGCCGACCGCCTCCTGGTGGAGCCCGCCGAAGAGCAGGTACCACGGGGGCGGACCCTCGAGGTCGGCAGGTGCGTCGGGTGAGCGGTCCTTCATGGCAGGTCCATTCCGCCATAAGGAGCGACTGGGGGGAATGGTGAAGACCGGCCTCTTGCAGATGCGTGCCAGCACCCCGAGAGGTGGTGCCAGCACCCCTCTCGGTCCCCGGACGTATCACGTCGGTCCTCTAGTGTTCGTGTCGAGCATGGAGGGGACGGCGGGGGCACCCGCGCTCAGGGTCGTCATCGCCGACGACGAGTACCTCGTGCGGGAGGGCGCCCGCAGCGTGCTCTCCACCATCCCCGGGATCTCGGTCGTCGGCTTGGCGGGCGACCCGGAGCAGCTGATGGACCGCATCGCCGAGACGTCTCCCGACGTGGTCGTGCTCGACATCAAGATGCCGCCGACGCACCGGGCCGAGGGCATCGAGGCGGCGCTGCGGATCCGCCGGGAGCACCCCCGCATCGGCGTGGTGATCCTGTCGCAGTACGCCGACCCCGAGTACGCCCTGGAGCTCCTGCGCGACGGGTCGAAGGGCCTTGCCTACCTGCTCAAGGAGCGGCTGGGCCGCCCCACCCAGCTGGCCGAGGCGATCCACGAGGTGTCCCAGGGTGGGTCCATCCTCGACCCCAAGGTCGTCGACGCCCTGGTCGAGGCCCAGCGGCGCCGGTCGCGCTCCCGGCTGCACGGGCTCACCGAGCGGGAGTACGAGGTGCTGACCCTGATGGCCTCGGGGAAGACCAACGCCGCCATCGCCGACGCCCTGTTCCTGAGCGAGCGGGCGGTGGAGAAGCACATCAACTCGATCTTCCGCCGGCTGGGCCTCAGCGAGGAGCTCGACATCAACCACCGGGTGGCGGCGGTGCTGTTCTTCCTCCAGCGCGACGTGGGCTGACGGCGACGGCCGCCGGCCCGCCGCCGTCGCGCCCGCCCGCCCCGCCGCCAGTGGCCACCTCCGGCGCCTCGACGGCGACCGGGATACGAGCGACCACGCTCGTACCCTTTCCCGGCTCGGAGGCGATCTCCAGCTCCCCACCGAGGGAGCGGGCCCGGTCCTCCATGTGGAGGAGCCCACCCCGCCGGCGGACGTCCCCGAGCAGGAACCCCCGACCGTCGTCGACCACCTCGACGACCAGTCGATCGGCCTGCACGGTGGCGGAGACGGCGATGCCCGCCGCGCCCGAGTGCTTGAGGGCGTTGGTGATGGCCTCGCCCAAGAGGAAGTAGGCCCCGCTCTCCACCTCGGGCGGCAGGCGGGGGAAGGGCTCGGGCGAGCAGGTGAAGCGGGCGCTGACCGGGAGGCGGCTGACGTAGCTGCGCAGGGCGGCGGTGAGGCCCCGGTCGAGGAGGATCGACGGGTAGAGGTCGTGGGTGACCTCCCTCATCTGCTCGATGGTGCGGTCGAGCTCCCGGCCCAGCTCCTCGTAGTTGGTGGCCTCCGCCTGGGACCCCGCTCCCTCCTGGAGGAGGCCCAGGCGCATTCGCAGCACGACGAGCTGCTGCTGGATCCCGTCGTGGAGGTCGCGGGCCAGGCGGTGGCGCTCGTCGTCCTGAGCGGCCACGATCCGGTGCGAGGTCTCCTGGAGGGCGGCGGCCTGGTCCTCGACCAGCTCCAGCTTGTTGCGGAGCTCGAGCCGCATCTGCTCGAGCGCCGTGCCCAGGCGCCCGACCTCGTCGGTGCCCCGGACGCCGAAGGACGCGTCCATGTCGCCGCCGGCGATGTGCGACGCGGTGGTGGCCAGCCGCTCCAGCGGCCGGATGACCGCCCGGAACAGCAACCAGCCCACAGCGATGACGAGAAGGGTCAGCACGACGCTGGCGGCCAGGCGGGTCTCGGCCAGCGACCGGTTCAACCGGCCGACGGGGTCGGCCAGGAGCACGCCCACGATGGCCCGGGTCGGCTCGTTGGCCCGCCCCACCGGGGCGTACGCCACCAGGCGCTTCATCCCTCCGAAGCGCACCACCGTGGGGGTGGACGGGAGCCGCTGGCGGCCGGCGGCGGGCGGTTGCTGCGGCGCGCCCGAGAGCGTCGTGCCCGCCACCCGGTCGGACGCCACGAGGATCACGTCGTCGGTGTTGCCGATCTGGCGCCGGAGGCGGTAGGCGAAGGCGTCGGAGAACTCGAACCCGCCCACGAGGAGGTACTCGCCCACCGTGATCGGCACGGCCTGGACGTACTGCCCCCTCGTCGTGCGGATGAGGCGGCTCGACGGGTCGCCGCCGACCGGCGCGGCGGGGACCTCCGACGGCGAGGCGATGGCGTACCCCACGCCCGCCGGAGGGGTGAGCTCGCGACCTTCGCCGTCGACGAGCCGCAGGAGGTCGAGCTCCAGGTTGCCGGCGGCCCGCCCGAGCTCGGCGATGAGGTCGGGGCGGCGGCGGGGATCGGTGAGGTCCAGGGAGGTGAGCAGCTGGCCCAGGTTGCGCAGGGTGACGGCCAGCTCCCGCTCCCGTTCCTGGTACGCCTCGGTGAGCAGCGTCAGATGGCTCCGGGCCTGGGCGTCGGCCTGGTCCTCGAGCACCGCACGGGTGAGGCGGGCGGCGATCAGCCCGGTGATGACGGTCGAGACCATCACCGCCACCACGAGGGCGCCGACAACCTTGAGCAGGACGGAGGAACGGAGCTTGGTGAGCAACGCCCGGCGGGGTGCGTCCCTAGTCTCGCCGCCCATTCCGCTGCTACCGCGGCTACCGGGGCACCGACGCCTCGGCGACCCGCTGGGCCTCGCCCAGGGCCTCGGCCGCGTCCCGCCCTACGCGTATGGCCTGGTCGATCGCCCGGGCGAACGCCTTGGCCGCGTCGGGGAAGGCGTTGAGCGTCTCCGGACGTGCGGTCCTCAGCTGCTCGAGGAACACCTTGAGCTCGGCGTCCTGGAAGAAGGGGTCGGCGAAGAGCCGCTCGCGCACGGGCAGCCGTCCCTCCTCCCTGGCGAACCGGATGGCGTAGCGGTCGGAGACGAGGTGGACCATGAAGCGGAAGGCGAGCTCCCGGTTCGGCGATCCCTTGGGCACGAACAGACTGCTCCCACCCATGGCCGACCCGTTGGTGGTCCCGGTGACCCCCCGCGGCATCGGGGCCGCCTTGTAGATCGCGCCTTGGGGGCCGGTGCGCAGCTTGGTCAGGTCCCAGGAGCCGCTGGCGTGAACGGCGGTCGTCCCCGACTGGAACAGGGCGAAGGCGTCGCTCGAGTGCGAGTCGGCGGCGCGCGGCGGGAAGGCCACTCCCTGGCGCACGAGGTCGCTCAGGAACCCGATGGCCTGCACGACGGGGGCCGAGTCGATCCCGAAGGTGGGCCGGCCGTCGGCTCCCACCGTGACGAGCTCCCCGCCGTTGGCGACGACCCAGCCCATCGTCCACCACGTGCTTGTCGGCAGGGCGATGCCGCGCCGCGACCCGTCGGACGAGGTCAGGGCCCGGGCGAGGGCGCCGAAGTCGGCGAAGCTCATCGGACGGTCGGGCCGCTCGACGCCCGCCACCCGCAGCGCCTCGGTGTTGAGGATCAGGACCAGGGCGTTCGTGTCGAGCGGCACGCCGTAGCGCTTCCCCGCCCACGTGACGTCCTCGAGGGCACCGGGGAAGAACTCGGCGGGCTCGAGACGCTCCGCCCAGAGGTCGTCGAGGGGCTCGGCCAGGCCCTCGCTGGCGGCGGAGAAGGCGTGGTACTGCACGACGTCGGGGCCCGACCCCGTGCTCAGCCCCGCCCGCACGGTGTCGGGCATCTCCCGGATCGGGGCCTTGTCCACGGCGATGCGGACGTTGGTGTTCTCCCGCTCGAAGTCGCGGACGGTGTCGAGGAACGTCGGCGTCACCCAGTCGTCCGTCATCAGGACACGGAGGGTCGTGGGTTGCTCGTCCCCGGCGCCGCCGCCGCACGCCGACGCGACGAGGGCCAGGACGGCGAGGAGGGTCGCCAGCACCGGCCTGCCGAAGACGCCGGCCCTGCGGGAAGTCCAGGTCATCGGCCGCCGTCCCCCTTGCTCGGTCAGCGGTCAGTCAAGCACCGGTGGCCCCCGCCCGCAACGAGTCCACTCGGGTCAGCCCGTGATCTCCTTGATGCGGCGGGCCAGCTCGCCGGCGCCCGGGGTGATGGGCGTGTTCTGGTCCTGCATGGCGACGATGAGCTTGGTCAGGTCGCCCTGGACCCGGATCTTGCCGGCCATGAACGCCTGCATGGCCGCCTCACGGGTGCCGTCCACGAAGATGGCCTTGGCCGTCTCGTAGTCCAGGGTCATGCTGACGTCGGGCTCGTCCAGGTGGCCCAACCCCATCTCCAGCTCGCCCGAGGTGGTGTCGATGTGGGCCTCGATCTCGCCCGTGTCGAAGGGCACCTCGGTGATCACCTGGTTGATGCGCACCGGGTTGGTGACCGGCTGCGTCTGGTCCTGGAACTCGGCCCGGATGCGGCGGGCTTCGGCGATCCACTCGCCGGAGAGGAAGGGATAGGTGGGCACCCGCCGGAGGGTACCGGCTCCCCGCCGTGTGGGGTTCCCGGCCCCCAGGTCGTAGACTGGATCCATGGAATCGAGTGGATCGCAGGCCACAAGAGCCCCGTCGGGTGAGGTGAAGCTCGGCGAGATGTGCGACGTGTGCGCGCAGGTCGTCCCTCCGGAGGAGGCCGTCAGAGAGGAGCTCAGCGTCGCCGGGGCAATGTGCCCGTCGCCGATGGTCTTCCACAAGGAGTGCTACGAGCAGGCGGCCGAGCTGTGGCAGCCCGACCCCGACTCCTACTGCACGGTCGACCCGCTGTTCCCCGAGACCGGGCAGTGGACCAACCCGGAGGCCCAACAGGGCTGACGTCGCGTCTCGCCCCCGGCTCCGCCGCCGAGCGCGTGCCCTGATTCCGAGATGGCCGAGCCGGGAGCCCTCCCTCGCGCCGACGCCGTCGTCGGTTGGCGCTACTGGCAGGTGGCGCCCTCCGGCCGGCTCCGGTCGGTGACCCAGCGGCGCATCGAGTGGCCGCCCGGGCGGGTCATGCGGGCCACGTGCGTGGTCGCCGGTCACCGGGCGCCCGACGAGCGCTGTGACTGCGGCGTGCACGGGTCCCCCGACCTCGAGACTCTCCGCCAGCACGGCCTGTGCCTGGCCGAGGAGCCCTTGGTCGTGGGCCGGGTCGCCCTGTGGGGCAAGGTGGTCCGGGACCACGAGGGCTGGCGCGGCCAGTACGGCGAGCCCGTGCACCTCTCGGTAGTGCGCGAGCTGGTCCTCGACGGAGAGCTCGACGGGGTGACGGCGGGGCTGGCCGCCTACGGCGTACCGGTGGACACCATGGCGCTGGCGGACGCGGTCGCCGGGGTCACCGCCGCCGCCCTGGCGTACCAGGCGATGGCCGCCCAGGCCAGCCGGACCCGGGCCGAGTGAGCGCGGCCCCGGCAGGCCTGCTTCCCGGAGCCGAGCCGTTCTCCGCGCCCGGCGGCCCCTCGGGCGCCGGGGCGCTGGTGCTGCACGGCTTCACCGGCAGCCCCCACTCGGTCCGCGGCGTGGCTGCCGCCCTGGCGGAGGCGGGGTTGGCGGTGGAGGCGCCTCTCTTGCCCGGCCACGGCACCCGCATGGACGACCTGTTGGTGACCGGGTGGGACGACTGGTTGGCGGCCGTCGAGCGGAGCTGGGACGGCCTTCGTTCGCGCTGCGAGGGGGCCGCCGTCTTCGGGTTGTCGATGGGCGGCTCGCTGGCGTTGGCCCTCGCCGCCGAGCATCCCGAGGTGGCGGGGCTGGCCCTGGTCAACCCCTTCGTCGACCCGCCGGCCGAGTCGTTCCGGGACCTGCTCCGCGGCCTGCTCGATTCCGGCAACGAGATGATCCCCGGCATCGCCGGCGACATCGCCGACCCCCACGCCGTCGAGGTGGCGTACTCGGGCACGCCCGTCGGCCCGTTGCTCTCGCTGTCCGAGGCGCTCGAGCGGCTCCTCCCCCGGTTGGGCGACGTCAGCTGTCCGGTGCTGGTGATGACCAGCCGCACGGACAACGTGGTCCCGCCGGTGTCGAGCGACGTGCTGGCCGACCGGGTGGCGGGCCCGGTGGAGCGGGTGGTGCTGGAGAACAGTCTCCACGTGGCGACCCTCGACCACGACCGCGAGGAGATCGAGCGGCGGACCGTCGCCTTCGTCACGAAGGTGACGGCCGAGCCCTAGTCACCAGGGGCCACGCGCCAGCGGACGGCCGGCGAGCACCTCAGAACTCGCCGAGCAACCTTCGGTTGGGAGGTGAAATCAAGGCCCCATCCGGTCGGCCATCCTGGTGGCCAGCGCCTGCCGCTCGGAGGGGGAGAAGGGGTTCCGCACGCCGGTCGTCGACAGGAACGCAACCGCCCGTTCCCGTCGAACGGCAGTCACGTCGGTCGTCACGCGCACGGTCTGGCCCTGCGCCGTGATCGTCGCTTCGATCCTCAGACCGACCGCCTCGTCGCCGACGGTAGGCACAGGAAGGCTGGACACGCTGACGGCCTGCACGGTCGCGCCGGGGCCGACCGAGCCCGCCAACTCACGTCGGGCCCCGCTTTCGAGGCAGTTCAAGACCGTCTGGTTGCGCAGTTGGGCCAGCGCCGCCTCGGCCTGTTCCTGCGTCTCGGCGATGGTGGCCGTCGAGCTGACGGATTGTGTCTCGCCCTTGTTGAACTCCTTGCCCTCGACGGTGCGGGGGCTCTCCGGCTCGTCGGCGGTGAGCACCGGGTCGTTCTGGACGCACCCCCCCAACACCCGCTCCGTCTCGTCGTCGTCGTCCTCGTCGCTATCCGGGTCCTCGGTGTAGCCCGGGAGGTCGGCGGCGGTGAGCACGATCCGCCCCGCCCGCGCCTTGTCCTGCTCGGGCGTCGGTTGAGCGCTCGTGGGAGCGGTCGTCGGCTGGGAGGACTCGGAGTCGTCGCCCCCGCACCCGACGAGCAGCACGAGGGCGGTCGCCAGCACGAGGAACTTGCGCATCGCCCACGGTCTAGCACCACGTCGGAGGGGCGTAGCCCTTCGGGGGGCGGTCGGGGGGCAGCGCCCCCGACG
The DNA here is from genome assembly GCA_036260255.1 of Acidimicrobiales bacterium. Lineage (GTDB taxonomy): Bacteria > Actinomycetota > Acidimicrobiia > Acidimicrobiales > AC-14 > DASZJY01. The sequence continues at coordinate 38,595 of DATAAF010000050.1, forward strand.
TCGTACCATGCGTTCGTGGCCCGGCGAATCTCCCGAGACGACGTCGCCCACGTGGCCGGGCTGGCCCGCCTGCGGCTGACCGACGAGGAGCTCGACCGCTTCACCGAGCAGTTGGGAGCGGTCCTCGACCACGCCGCCGACGTGGCCGCCCTCGACACCTCGGGGGTGCCGCCCACCGCCCACCCTCTGCCGCTCGTCAACGTGCTCCGGCCCGACACCGTCGTTCCCGGTCTCGACCGGGACGAGGTCCTGGCCCAGGCACCGGCCGCCGAGGACGGGCGCTTCCGCGTCCCCCGCATCCTGGGGGAAGCCCCCTGATGCCCACCGCCACGGCGGTCGCGCTGGCCAGAGCGGTCAGGACGGGCGAGCGCCGGGCGCGCGACATCATCGAGGAGCACGTCGCTCGGATCGCCGACGGCGACGCCGACGTCCACGCCTTCAACCTGGTCACCGCCGACCAGGCCCGTGACGCCGCCGACCGCGTCGACCGGGCGGTCGCCGAGGGCCGCGACCCCGGCCCTCTGGCCGGCGTCCCCGTCGCCCTGAAGGACAACCTCTGCACGCGCGGCGTCCCGACCACCTGCTCGTCGCGAATCCTCGAGCGCTGGGTCCCGCCCTACGACGCCACCGTCGTCACCCGCCTGGTCGACGCCGGAGCGGTCCTCGTCGGCAAGACCAACCTCGACGAGTTCGCCATGGGATCGTCAACGGAGAACTCCGCCTTCGGCCCGACGCTCAACCCCCATGACCCCACCCGGGTCCCCGGCGGCTCCAGCGGCGGGAGCGCGGCGGCGGTGGCCGCCGGCTTCGTCCCCCTCGCTCTCGGGTCGGACACCGGTGGGTCGATCCGCCAGCCCGCCGCGCTCTGCGGCGTCGTGGGGATGAAGCCGACGTACGGCCTGGTGTCCCGGTACGGGCTGGTGGCCTTCGCGTCGTCGCTCGACCAGGTTGGGCCGCTGGCCGCCACCGTCGCCGACGCCGCCCTCCTGTTCGAGGTGGTGGCGGGCCACGACCCCGCCGACTCCACTTCCATCCCCGCGCCCGCCCCGTCGGTCACCGCCGGCCTCAGCGAGGGGGTCGAGGGGTTGCGGGTGGGGGTGCTGGCCGAGCTCACCGAGGGGGTCAGCCCGGACGTCGCCGCCCGCCTCGAGGAGGCCGCCGTCGCCCTGGAGGCGGCGGGGGCCAAGATCGATGAGGCGTCGGTGCCGGCCGCCACCTACGGGCTGTCGGCGTACTACCTCATCGCACCGGCCGAGGCGTCGAGCAACCTGGCCCGCTACGACGGCGTCCGTTACGGCCTGCGGATCGACGGGCCCGACGTGGGCGCGATGTACGGGGCGACGCGGGCGGCCGGGTTCGGCGCCGAGGTCAAGCGCCGCATCATGCTGGGCACCTACGCCCTTTCGGCCGGCTACTACGACGCCTACTACGGGCAGGCCCAGCGCGTCCGCACCCTGATCATCCGCGACTTCGACGCCGCCTACCAGTCGCACGACCTCCTGCTCGCGCCCACCACTCCCACCACCGCCTTCCCGCTGGGGGCCAAGACGGACGACCCCCTCACCATGTACCTGTCCGACGTGTGCACGATCCCGTCGAACCTGGCCGGTCACCCCGCCATCTCCGTCCCCTACGGGACGGGCGACGACGGCCTGCCGGTCGGGATCCAGCTGCTGGCGCCGGCGCTCGGCGAGCCTGTCCTCTTCAGGGCCGCCGCCGCCCTGGAAGCGAGCCGGCCATGACGACCGGCACCACGGTGACCACGAGGTGGGAGACGGTCGTCGGCCTGGAGGTGCACTGCGAGCTGGCCACCGCCACCAAGCTGTTCTGCGGGTGCCGCAACGCCTTTGGCGACGAGCCCAACACCAACGTGTGCCCGGTCTGCCTGGGGCTTCCCGGGTCGCTGCCCGTGCTCAACCGCCAGGCGGTGGAGCTGGCCATGCGCATCGGCGCCGCCCTGCACTGCGAGGTGCGGCCCTCGATCTTCCACCGCAAGAACTACTTCTATCCGGACATGCCGAAGGACTACCAGATCAGCCAGTACGACGAGCCCATCAACGTCGGCGGCTGGCTGGAGCTCCCCGACGGCACGCGCGTCGGCATCACCCGGGCCCACCTGGAGGAGGACACCGGCAAGACCACCCACGTCGGCCAGAGCGGGCGCATCCACGGGGCCGAGCACGCCCTCGTCGACTACAACCGCGCCGGCGTCCCCCTCGTCGAGATCGTGAGCGAGCCCGACATCCGCTCGGCCGAGGCGGCGACGGCCTACGTCAACGAGCTGCGGGCCATCCTCGTGGCGATCGGGGCGTCCGACGCCCGCATGGAGGAGGGGTCGCTGCGCGTCGACGCCAACGTCTCCGTGCGCCCCGCCGGCTCGGCGCGGTTCGGCACGCGGGCGGAGATCAAGAACCTCAACTCGGTGCGCTCCCTCCGCCGGGCGCTCGAGTACGAGGTGTCCCGCCAGGTGGCGCTGCTCGAGTCGGGCGAGCCGGTCGTGCAGGAGACCCGCCACTGGAACGAGGACGAGGGCCGCACCTCCTCGATGCGCTCCAAGGAGGAGGCGTTCGACTACCGGTACTTCCCCGAGCCCGACCTCGTGCCGGTGGACCCCGACGACGAGTGGAAGGCAGAGGTGGGCACCACGCTTCCGGCTCTGCCGGCCGCCCGGCGCGCCGAGCTGGCGGCCAAGGCCGGCGTGGCGCCCGCGGACGTCGCCCTCGTCGTCGACCGAGGGCTCGACCACCTGGTCGAAGCGGCCATCGACCGGGGGGCCGAGCCGCGCCTCGCCCTGGCCCGGGCGGCCAACGAGGTGGCCGCCGACCTGCAGGCCGGCCTCGCCCTCGATCCGGCCGCCTTCGCCGCGCTCCTGCGGATGGAGGCGGACGGCCGGCTCACCGCCACCCAGGCGAAGCAGGTGCTGGCCGAGCTGCTGGCGCGGGGAGGCGACCCCGCCGAGATCGCCGAGGCGCGCGGCTTCGAGGCGCTCGGCGGCAACACGCTGGCCGCCGCGGTGGACGCCGCTGTCGCCGCCCACCCGGCCGAGTGGGAGCGGCTGGCCGCCGGCGAGCAGAAGCTCATCGGCTTCTTCGTGGGCAAGGTCATGGCCGCCACCGCCGGGCGGGCCGACGGCAAGGCGGTCACCCAGCTGCTCCGTCAGCGCCTGTCCTAGCCCGGCGGACCTGCGACTCGTCCCGCCGGCCTCACGACTGCTTCTTTCTTCTCGTCGCCGCTCGCCGCCGACTCGCGGGAGGCGTCCATGCGCGGGCGGTGGCACCTGGCGCCGACCTGAGCGACGGGTGATGATCGCGCCATGTCCGTCGTGAGGATCAACGCCATCACCGTCCCCGCCGAACGGGCCGACGAGCTGGCGGCGCGCTTCGCCGCCCGGGCCGGGGAGGTGGGCAAGGCCGACGGGTTCGAGGAGTTCCAGCTCCTCCGCCCCACCGACGACCGGACCACGTGGCTCGTCTACACCCGCTGGCGGGACGAGGCGGCGTTCACCGCCTGGATGGGGTCGCGGGCGTTCACCCAAGGCCACGCACACGCCCAGGCGCAGAGTGGCCCCGTCGCCACTCAGAGTGAGCTCTGGTCGTTCGACGTCGAGCAGCGGGAGACGGCGGGGGAATTCCCCGGAGGCTGACCTCCACGGATGTTGGAA
>DATAAF010000051.1:0-17242 GCA_036260255.1 Acidimicrobiales bacterium
CAGAAACCACCGCCGGAACGAATCAGGGGGTGAGACGGGCCGCCAGGTCGGCGGGCTCGACGACGACGTCGAACCGGTCACGCTCGAGCCAGCGGCGGTTGCGGGCGTGGAGGTCGGAGCCGTCGTAGCGGTTGAGGACGACGACCGGCGGCGCGACCGTTGCCGAGACCGAGAGACGGACGGCGTTGATCACGCCCAGGCCGGCGTCGGCCACGAGCACGGTCACGTCGGGGCCCAACGCGGCGGCCAGGCGGGCGGAGTCGCCGTCGGCGGCGATCGGTGAGCGGGGCCCGCCGACCGTCTCCACCCACCCGACGGTGACACCCTCGGGCCACCCCAGGTCCTCCACGAGGTCGGCCACCGTGAACGGGGCGCGGCCCAGCGCGTCGGCGGCCATCGGCGGCGCCATGGCCGCCTGGTACGACCGGTGGGGCCGGCAGACGTCCGCCACCGCCTCGCCGGTGGCGGCGGCCAGCACCTCGGCGTCCGTCGGGCCGTCGCCCGGTGCGAACGACTGCACCGGCTTGCGGGCGGCGACGCTCACGCCCCGGGAGCGAAGCTCGCCGAGCACCGCCGCGCCCACCCACGTCTTGCCCGCCTCGGTGCCCGTGCCGAGCACCGCAACCAGCCGCTCAGGGCGCACCGACTGCCTCGGGGGCGAGGGTGTCGAGGGCGCCCAGGAGTGCCGTCACCTGCTCGTCGGTGTGGACGGCCGACAACGTCACCCGCAGGCGGGACGTGCCCGGGGCCACCGTCGGCGGGCGGATGGCGGGCACCAGCAGGCCGCCCTCGAGGAGGGCGGCCGAAGCGGCCAGCGCCCGCGCCTCGCTGCCTACGACGACGGGGACGATCGGCGACGGCCGGTGGGGGGCCACCCGGTCGACGTGGGCGCGCAGACGGTCGAGAAGTGCCCGCCCCTCGCCCGAACGGAGGATGCCCAGGGCGACCAGGGCGGCGGCCGCCACCGCCGGCGGCGAGGCGGTGGAGAAGATGGCGGGGCGGGCCCGGTTGACGAGGAGCTGCACCATGGCGCCCGTCCCGGCCACGAACCCGCCCGCCGCGCCCAGGGCCTTCGACAGCGTGCCCACACGCAGGTGGTCGACGCCGCCCAGGTCAGGGTGGGGCCCGAGCACGGCGTGGGCCTCGTCCACCACCAGCAGCGCTCCACGCGAGGCGCACACCGCGGCCAGCTCGTCGACCGGCGCCAGGTCGCCGTCCATCGAGAACACCGTGTCGGTCACGACCAGCGCCGGCCGGGAGTCGGCGGCCAGCAACGCGTCGACGTGCTCGACGTCGGCATGGCGGTAGACGGCGACGTCGGCCCGGGCGAGCCGGCAGCCGTCGACGATGGAGGCGTGGTTGCGCTCGTCGGAGAGGATCCGGGTGCCCTCGCCCCCGAAGGTGGACAGCACCCCCAGGTTGGCGGCGTAGCCGGTCGGGAAGAGGAGGGCCGCCTCCTCTCGCTTCCAGTCGGCCAGCGCCACCTCGAGCTCCGAGTGGACCGGGCGCGAACCGGTCAGGAGCCGGGAGGCGCCCGCCCCCGCTCCCCAGCGGTCGAGGGCGGCGTGGGCGGCGGCCACCACCGCCGGATGGCCGGAGAGCCCGAGGTAGTCGTTGCCGGCGAACGACACGACCTCCCGCCCGTCGGCGGTCAGCCGGCCGGCCGGGCCGCGACCGAGCTCGACGTCCCGCACCTCGCGCCATCGCCGCGCCGCCCGCACGTCGGCCGCCTGGCCCTCCGTCCACGCCCGCCAGTCAGCCATCGCCGGCCACCTCGGCGATCGCCTCGACCAGGACGTCGACGATGCGCTCGATCTCGGCGGCGGTGACCGTGAGGGGCGGCATCAGGACGACGACCGGCCCCAGGGGTCGCAGCAGCACGCCCCGGGCCACCGCGGCGGCGCACACCCGCCGGCCCCAGCGCCCCCCTTCGCCGGCGTCGGGCGGGGCCAGCTCGACGCCTCCCATCAAGCCGCACAACCGCACGTCGGCCACTCCGGGCAGGGCCGCCACCCGCTCGTCGAGCAGCGCCCGCAGCTGGGCGGAGCGGGCGCCCACGTTGGTGAGGACGTCCCGCTCGCCGAGCAGCTGCAGGTGGCGGAGGGCCACCGCCGCAGCGAGGGCGTTCCCGCCGAAGGAGTGCCCGTGGTAGAAGGTCCGGGGCCCGAGGTCGGCGCCCAGGAAGGCGGCGAACACCCGCTCCGACGCCACCGTCGCCGACATCGGCAGGTAGCCGCCCGTCATCCCCTTGCCCAGGCACAACAGGTCGGGGCGCACGCCGCACTGCTCGGCGGCGAACAGCGTGCCCGTGCGCCCGAACCCGGTGGCGACCTCGTCGAAGACCAGCAGGACGTCGGCCGCCCGGCACGCCTGCGCCAGGGACGCGAACGCGTCGGGCGGCGCCATCCGCATCCCCGCGGCGCCCTGCACCAGGGGCTCGACCACCACCGCGGCCAGGTGATCGGCGTGCTCGTCGACCAGCGCTCGGGCGGTGCCGAGCCAGCCGGGGTCGGAGAAGGCGGGAGCCCGGACGACGGGGAACCGCAGCGGATCGAACAGGTCCGTCCCGAACCCGCCGCCCCCGAGCGACAGCGAGCCGACGGTGTCGCCGTGATAGGCGTCACCGAAGGCCAGGTAGGTCGTGCGGCCCTCGACGCCCTCGTTGGCCCAGAACTGGAACGCCACCTTGAGCGCCTGCTCCACCGCCGAGGCGCCGTCCGACGCGAAGAGGAGGTGGGGACGGTCGACGGGCACCACCCGGGCCAGGGCCTCGGCCAGCTCGACCACCACCCGGTTGCCGTGCCCGAGCATGGTCGTCTGGGCCACCCGGTCGAGCTGGGACCGCACCGCCTCGTCGAGCTCGGGCACGCGGTGGCCGAGCGTGTTGACCCACAGCGACGAGATGGCGTCGAGGTAGCGCCGCCCGTCGACGTCCACCAGCTCGTGGCCCTCGGCCCGCTCCACCACGACGGCGGCGTCGGCGTAGCCGGCCATCTGGGTGAAGCCGTGCCACACCACCGCGGCGTCCCGCTCGGGCCACGATCGGGCGGTCGCGGGCACGGCCCCGATGTTGGCACGGCCGCCGGGCGTCGTTCCTTACCTACTCCGGTCTGCTGGGCGCCGCCGGTCGGCTGGGCATCGGCGGCCGCTCCGGCCGGGTGAGTCGCGCCTCGCCGACTCGGCGACCGAGGGTCGTGGGGGTCGTGCCCACCGTCGTCGACGGGGCGGAGGGGCGGGTGGTCGACGTCGGCGGAGCGCCGGGACGAGTCGTCGTGACCGAGGGACGGGTCGTCGTCGTCGCCGGTGGCCGCGTCGTCGACGTCGTGCTCGGGACCCTGGTCGTCGTCGTGGGGAGGGAAGGGGGCGGCGGGAGCGACGGTACGGGGACGTCGGGCACCTGGGGGAACGGGTCGTGCGAGCAGTCGAGCGGCTCTCCTGTCAGCCCCTCCACGAAGTTGCAGTAGAGCTCGTGGCACGCGGTGAGGGTGGTGCTCGAGAGCACGAGGGCGAGGCTCAACACCGACCGCCTCACGACCCGTCTCGATCGCGTCAACGCCAGCTCCCCGTCCCCGCCGGAGTGTCGCGCCATGAAGCGGTCCGGGCAAGGGTGCCGACCGCCGCTGCTCCGGTCGAGACGCAAGAATGCCGCCGTGGTGGACAACGCCCGGCCGATCACCGTGGTGGTGGCCGACGACCATGAGCTGTTCCGCCGGGGGATGCAGACGGTGCTGGCAACGGAGGCGGGCTTCCAGGTCCTCGCCCAGGCAGCCGACGGCGAGGAGGCGGTGACCAAGGTGGCCGAGCTGGCTCCCGACGTCGTGCTCATGGACGTGCGCATGCCGGGGATCGACGGCATCGAGGCGGCCCGGCGCATCCGCCAGGCGACCCCCTCGACCCGGGTGGTCATGCTGACGATCAGCGACGAGGAGGACGACCTCTACGACGCGGTGCGGGCGGGCGCCAACGGCTACCTGCTCAAAGACGCGTCGCTGCAGGACGTCGCCGCCGCCGTGCGGGCAGTGGCCCGAGGGGAGAGCCTGATCTCACCGTCGATGGCGTCCAAGCTCCTCGCCGAGTTCACGGCCGTCACCGGCGGGGCGGAGTCGCCCGGGGAGAAGGAGGGGGACGAGGGTACGCCCAGGCTGTCGCCCCGGGAGATCGAGGTGCTCAAGCTCGTCGCCCAGGGACGAACCAACCGGGAGGTCGCCGCCGCCCTGCACCTTTCGGAGAACACGGTCAAGAACCACGTCGCCAACATCCTCGACAAGCTCCACCTCCGCTCCCGCCTCGAGGCGGTCATGTACGCCATGCGTACCAAGCTCCTCGAGCTGCCGTAGGGGTCTCGCCTCGCTTTCTGCCGGCGGCCGGGGAGGCCGCCTTCGGCGGCGCCGCGGCCGCCGGGGATGCGTCGCCGCCTCGATAGTCACTTCGGGCCAGTGCAAAAGGTCCGATCAGGTGATTGTCGGATCGGCGGGGGCGGGGGGATGATGTGCACGTCCCCCCAGACGAGCGCCTAGCGCAGCGAGTCGACGGGAGGTAGCCACCCGCTACCTCCCGTCGATGCGTCCCCTGATCGAGGCGTCCTGGCGACCGCCGCAGTGGCCCACTCCGGCACTTCTCGCCTTCAGCGGGGGTCTCCGGGAGCCGATCACCTTCCTAGTCCAGCGGCCTGCCCGGGTCGCACCACCGCACGGGGGGTGGCCAGGAAGTGTTCGAGACCACGAAGCGCAACGTCGGCGTGCTCACAGGAGCGACGGCGTTGACCCTCTCCATCGGCGTCGGGACGGCGGCGGGCGTCGTCCCGCAGATGGGCAAGACCGAGCCGGCGTCGGTGACCCTCGACTTCGCCCCGTCGGCGCCGGCGCCGGTCGACCCGGGGCCCACCCAGGTGGCCCCCCCGCCCCCTCCGCCGCCCCCCACGACCGTCCCGCCGACCACCACTCCTCGCCCCGCGCCGGCGACGACCGCCGCGCCCCGGCGGGCGGCGCGGCAGGCGGCCAACCCGGGCGCGGCGGCGTCGGCACCGGCAGCGGCGGCTCCCGCCGGGCCGACCAAGGCGGCCCGGCTCAGCCCGTCCAGCGCGGAGATCCAGGGCGTCATCGCCCAGGTGGGCCAGCGCATCCCGCTGTTCCGGCCGACCGAGGCCCAGGTCCGGCAGTTCGGCAACGACGTCTGCAGCGCGTTCGACGCCGGCCTGCCGTACGCCCAGGTGAAGGCCCAGGTGCAGCAGGCCCTTCCCAACGTGCCGCTCGTGCCGATCTCGTCGGCCGACATCGACTACGCCATCCGCACCGCCGTGGGCTTGTTCTGCCCCGGCTACGCGTCCCTGCTCCCGTAACCCGGCGACCGACCCCTCGACGCGTGAGGTGACGCCACCATGACCCTCCTCCTCAACCCCCGGAGCGACCTCGCCTACGACGGCAGGGAGGCGCCCCCGGCCCCGGCGGCCGCGGCGGTCGACGCGGTCAAGGTCCACGGCCGGGGCGACACCACCGTGCAGGCCCTCGACGGCGTCACCGTCGACTTCGAGCGGGGCCGCTTCACCGCCATCATGGGCCCCTCGGGCTCGGGCAAGTCGACGCTCCTCCACTGCCTCGCCGGTCTCGACACCCTCACATCGGGCCAGGTCTGGATCGGCGACGTCAACCTCGGAACGCTCGACGAGCGCCGGCTCACCCGCCTCCGTCGCGACCGCATCGGGTTCGTCTTCCAGGCGTTCAACCTGCTGCCCACCCTGACGGCGGCCGAGAACATCACCCTCCCCCTGGCCCTGGCCGGGCGTCGCCCCGAGCCTGAGTGGTTCGACCGGGTCGTCGACGTGGTCGGGCTTCGGGACCGCCTCGGCCACCGCCCGTCGGAGCTGTCGGGCGGCCAGCAGCAGCGGGTGGCCGCCGCCCGGGCCCTGCTCTCCCGCCCCGAGATCGTCTTCGCCGACGAGCCCACCGGAAACCTCGACTCCCGCGCCAGCGGCGAACTCCTGGACTTCATGCGCAGGGCGGTGGACGAGTTCGGGCAGTCCATCGTCATGGTCACCCACGACCCGATGGCCGCCTCCACCGCCGACCGCGTGCTGTTCCTCGGCGACGGCCGGGTGGTGGGCGAGCTGCAGAGGCCGACCGCCGAGGCGGTCATCGACCGCATGAAGCACCTGGGCGACTGAGGCACCGGCATGTGGCGGCTGCTCAAGGGAGCGCTCGCCCACCGGAGGCGGCTCCTCCACACCACGATGGCGGTCGCCCTCGCCGTCAGCCTGGTGTCGGGGACGTTCGCCCTCACCGACACCATCGACGCCGCGTTCGAGAAGGCGGCCGCCCCCTCCCCCGGCGAGGTCGACATCGTCGTGCGCTCGACGACGGAGTTCACCGTCCTCGCCACTACCGTCCCCGAGCGCGAGCCCGTGCCCGAGTCGCTGCTCGCCACCGTCCGATCGATCCCCGGCGTGCGGGCCGCGTGGGGCTCGGTGTGGGGGTTCGCCGAGCTGGTCGACGACCAGGGACGGGCCATCGGCGCGTCGGGCCTGCCCACCGTCGGCACCGGGTGGACGCCCGACGCGACCATCACCGCCGGCCAGCCGCCGGCGCGCCCCGACGAGGTCGCCATCGACGCCCGGACCGCGGCCCGGTACGGGCTCGAGCTGGGCGACCGCGTCAAGGTCCTGTTCCAGGACGCCGTCCAGGAGTTCAGGATCAACGGCCTGCGGGCGGCCGCCAACCTGGTGAGCTCGACCCTCGCCACGTTCGACCTCGAGACGGCCAAGCGGCTGCTGGGCCGGGCCGAAGGCTTCGACACCCTGTCCGTCCAGGCCGAGCCCGGCGTCGGCCGCGAGGAGCTGCGGGCGCGCCTGGGCGCCGCCCTGCCCGACGCCTACGAGGCGGTGACGAACGACCAGGCGGCCAGGCAGGCCAATGAGTCGTGGACCGAGGCGCTCGGCTTCCTCACCACCGCCCTCTGGGTCTTCGCCGCCATCGCCCTCCTGGTCAGCGCCTTCATCATCTTCAACACCTTCTCGATCATCGTCGCCCAGCGGCACCGGGAACTGGCCGTCCTCCGGGCGCTGGGCGCCAGCCGGGGCCAGCTCACCGCGTCGATCCTCGTGGAGGCGGCGGCCGTCGGGGCCGGGGCGTCGGTCGCCGGAGTCCTGCTCGGCCTGGGCGCCGCCCGGGCCCTTCTCGCCCTCCTGGGAGCGGGCCCGCTCGACGTGCCGGCCGCGTCAGTGGTCTTCCGGCCCCGCACCGCGGTGGCGGGGTTGGCCTCCGGCGTGCTCGTCACGGCTGCCGCCGCCCTCGTGCCAGCCCGGCGGGCCACCACCTCGTCGCCGGTGGGGGCCAGGGACGTGCTGCTGGACGGGGCCGGTCGCCCGTCCCGCCGCCTGCTCGCCGGGGGCGGCACCGCCCTCGTGGGGCTGGTGGCGTTGTGGGCGGGGGTGTCCGGCGGCGCCGGCCGCCCCTTGGCCCTCGTCGGCACCGGGTCGGTGGCCATCCTGGCCGGGCTGGCCGTGCTGGCGCCCATGTTCGCCCGCCCCGCCGCACGGGCCCTCGGCGCCCCCCTCGGCCGCCTCCTGGGCGAGCCCGCGCTGCTCGGGCGGGAGAACGCCATGCGCAACCCCCGCCGCACCGCCGCCACCGCCGCCGCCCTCATGATCGGCATCGGCCTCATCGGGCTGGTGGCCATCCTCGGGGCCTCGATGAAGGCCTCGGCCAAGGGGGCGGTGGCCGAGAGCTTGAAGGCGGACCTCGTCGTCACCGCCGAGGGCGGCGCCGGCCAGGGGCGGGGCGTCCCGCCGGTGGTGGCGTCCCGGTTGGGCGAGCTCCCCGAGGTCCAGGTGGTGTCGCAGATCCGGGGCGGCCAGTGGGGGCTCTACGGACGGGCACAGACGCTGGTGGCCCTCGACCCCGCCACCCTCGCCGACGTGTACCGCCTCGACGAGGCCGCCCTCGAGGCGACCCGCCGTCTCGACGAGCGGGGCGTGTTGGTTCGGGACACTGTCGCCGCCCGCCACGGCTGGCGCATCGGGGACGAGGTGCCCATGACGTTCGCCCGCACCGGCACCCGCGCCTTCCGGCTGCGGGACACGTTCTCCGCCCCGACCGTGCGCAGTGACTTCGTGATCTCGCTCCAGGCCTTCGAAGCCAACTTCGCCCAGCAGCTCGACCTGGAGGTGGACGTCCTGCTGGCGCCGGGCACCGCGCCCGCCGCCGGCCGGGCGGCGATCGAGCGGGCCCTGGGCGGCCTGCCCCGGGTCTCGGTGATGGACCGGTCGCAGGTCTTCGCCGCCCAGGCGAAGCAGGTGGACAGCATCCTCGTCCCCGTCACCGCCCTGTTGAGCCTGTCGGTGGCCATCGCCCTGCTGGGGATCGCCAACACGCTCTCCCTCTCGATCCACGAGCGCACCCGCGAGCTGGGGCTGCTGCGGGCCATCGGCATGGCCCGCCGCCAGCTCCGGTCGATGATCCGCTCCGAGGCCATGATCGTCGCCTGCCTGGGAGCGGCACTCGGGGTGGGCGTGGCCGTGTTCTTCGGGTGGGCGCTGGTGGCGGCCATGCACGACCTCGGGGTCACCCGCCGGGTGTTCCCGATCGGCCAGCTCCTCGCCCTCCTCGGCGCGGCAACGCTGGCCGGGCTGGTGGCCGGGATCCTCCCCGCCCGCCGGGCGGCCAAACTCGCCGTCCTCGACGCCGTCGCCGGCGAGTAAACCGCCGCGGGGTTGGGGCCCCGCCCGGGGCGGCGAAGCCGCCAGTGACACAGTGGTGCTAGCACCACCGTCGTAGACGCATGCCAGCCCTCTTGGAAGCGCCAGGCGGATCTGGCTTGATGGGGCCATGAGCGAGCTGGTCATCCGTGCGCCCGTCGTCCGTCTGCTGGTCCCCCCCAGGAAGGCGACTCGGACCGTCGATCCCCCCTCGTCGACCAGGGCGGCGTCGGTGGCCACGGGGGCGGGCTCGGCGGGCCCGTTGCATCTCCCGGAGCACGACCAGGACCTCGACACCCGGGCGTCCCTGAGCCGGGTGTCGGGGTGGTTCATCGCGCAGGGGTGAGCCTCGGGGCCGCCTGCCCCACCCCCGGCTCGACGCTGGCAATCGGTATCATCGAGTGCCAGCGATGCTCGACGAACGCAAGGCCGCCATCCTCCGAGCTGTCGTCAAGGAGTACATCGAGACCGCGCAGCCGGTGGCCTCGGGTCATGTGGCGCGCGCCGGGCGGCTGGCCGTGTCGCCGGCCACCGTCCGCAACGAGATGGCGGTGCTCGAGCGCGAGGGCTACCTCGTGCACCCCCACACCAGCGCCGGGCGCATCCCCACCGACAAGGGGTACCGCTTCTACGTCGACCACCTGCGCACGCCGCCCGGCCCCCTCGCCCCCGCCCAGAAGCGGCGGGTGGAGGAGCACTTCGCCCGGGCCCACGGCGAGCTCGAGCGCCTGCTCCACGACACCGGCCGGCTCCTGTCCGAGCTCACCGACTGCGCCGCCCTGGTAACGGCTCCCGGCCACGTGGCCGCCACCGTCCGCTCGCTGCAGCTGGTCGCGCTGGGCCCGCGCGTCGTCCTGGCGGTGGCCGTGCTCTCGGACGGGGCGGTGGTGAAGGAGACCCTCGAGCTGAACGCCGACGTCACCGACGCCCGGGTGTCGGCCGCCTCCGCCCTCCTGGCCGCCCACCTCACCGGATCGGCGCTAGCCCACCTCCCAGAGCTCCCGTCCACGGGCGACGGCGTCACCGACGGGATCGTCGCTCGGGCCCTCCGTGCCCTCGCCGGCGCCGCCCGCACGGATCCCGACGAGGTCTACATCGGTGGGGCGTCGCGTATGGCGTCGACGTTCGAGGCCATCCACACCGTCCGCGAGGTGCTGTCCATCCTGGAGCAGCAGTACGTCGTCGTCAGCCTCCTGCAGGACGCCCTGCGCCACGACAAGCTCGTCTCCATCGGGGCCGAGCACGGCGTCGAGCCCCTCGCCGAGTGCTCCGTGGTGGTGGCGCCCTACGAGACGGGGAGCTCCCCCGCCACCATCGGCGTGCTCGGGCCCACCCGGATGAACTACCCGCAGGCCATGGCCGCGGTCGCCGTCGTCAGCGAGCGCCTGAGCCGGCGCCTGCAGGAGGGCTGAGTGCCCGACGACTTCTACGCGCTGCTGGGCGTGTCCCGGAGCGCCAGCGAGGACGAGATCAAGCGGGCCTACCGCAAGCTGGCGCGCGAGCTCCACCCCGACACCAACAACGACCCCGCCGCCGAGGAGCGGTTCAAGGCCGTCACCCTCGCCTACGAGACCCTGCGCGACCCCGAGCGGCGGCGCCGCTACGACATGTTCGGCCCCGAAGCCATCCGGGGCTCGGGGGCGGCGGGCGCCGGGGCCGGGGCCGGTGGCTTCGGCGACGTGTTCGGCGGGGGCTTGGGCGACCTGTTCGAGAGCTTCTTCGGCGGGGGCGGGTTCGGCGGGGGCGGGTTCGGCGGGGGCGGCCGTCGGGCGGCGGCGCCGCCTCGCGGCCCGGACATGGAGACGGCCGTCGACCTCGACTTCGCCGAGGCCGTCTTCGGCACCCGCGCCACGGTGAAGCTGCGACTGCCCGTGACGTGCGGGACCTGCTCGGGCTCGGGTGCCCGCCCGGGGACGGCGCCCGGCACCTGCCAGATGTGCCAGGGCACCGGCGAAGTCCGCCAGGTGCGCCAGTCGATCCTCGGCCAGATGGTCACGTCGGGGCCGTGCCGGCGCTGCGGCGGCCTGGGCCTGGAGATCCGCGACCCGTGCCCCGACTGCCGGGGGGAGGGGCGACGCACGGAGGAGCGCTCGTTCACCGTCGAGGTCCCCGCCGGGGTGGACGACGGCAGCACGCTGCGCTCGCCCGGGTGGGGCGGCGCCGGGCCCCGCGGCGGGCCCAACGGCGACCTGTACGTGCACCTGCGGGTGCGTCCCGATCCCCGGTTCGCGCGCCAGGGCCACGACCTCGTGCACATCCTGCACCTGCCCGCCACCTCGGCCGCCCTGGGCACCGAGCTCCGCTTCGAGACCCTCGACGGCGTCGAGGACCTGGTGATCCCCAGGGGCACCGAGACGGGGCGGGTGTTACGGCTCAAGGGCCGGGGCGTGCCCCATGTGGACGGCCGGGGCCGGGGCGACCTGCTCGTGCAGGCGGTGGTCGACACGCCCACCGACCTCACGGCCGAGCAGGAGGAGCTGCTGCGGCGGCTGGCGGCGGCGCGGGGCGAGGAGGTGTCGCCGCCGGAGACGGGGCTTCGGGCGCGGATCCGGTCGGCGTTCAAGTAGGCGGTCGGGCAACGTCGGCCGGGTCGCCGGGTCGGGCGGCGGCCCATGTCTTCGTGGCCGACCTCGACCGTCCTTCGCTGGCGCCCGGCGACCGCCACCACCTCGAGCGGGTGCTGCGGTTGGGCGCCGGAGAGGTCGTGACGGTGTCGGACGGGCGGGGCGGTTGGCGAGCCTGCCGCTTCGGGACGGAGGCGGAGCTGTCGCCGGCCGGCGAGGTCGTGCGGGATCCCCGGCCGTCGCCCCCCGTCGAGGTGGCCTTCGCCCTGGTGAAGGGCGAGCGGCCCGAGTTGGTGGTGCAGAAGCTGACCGAGCTGGGCGCCGACCGCATCATCCCCTTCGCCGCGGCCCGGTCGGTGGTGCGCTGGGACGCCTCCCGCGCCGCCCGCCACGTCGAGCGGCTCCGCCGGGTGGCGCGGGAGGCGGCGGGCCAGTGCCGGCGCACGTGGCTGCCGGAGGTCGACGAGGTGGCGACGTTCGCCGACGTGGCCGGCCGAGCGGGGGCGGTCCTGGCCGACCAGGAAGGCTCGCCGCCGTGGCTGCCCGACGGACCGGTGCTGGTGGGCCCCGAGGGCGGGTGGAGCGACGAGGAGCTGGCCCGGGGCCTGCCCCGGATCGCCCTGGGGCCGCACGTGCTGCGGGCGGAGACGGCAGCGCTCGCTGTCGGCGCCCTGCTGGCGGCCCTGCGAGCGGGCTTGGTGGCCTCTCCCGGGTGACCGCGGGGCGCGGTCTGACGTACACTGTCCGCGCTGTTCCTCCTCCGGACGCAGAAAGGGGGCAACGGAGGTGAGCGAGCAGGCCGGGAACCTCACGCGCGCCTACGCCCACCGGGTCGGACAACGCCTGCGCGCCATCCGCCGCCAGAAGGGGCTGTCGCTGCAGGAGGTCGAGGCGCGCTCCGACCAGGAGTTCAAGGCGTCGGTGCTGGGGGCCTACGAGCGTGGCGAGCGGGTCATCTCGGTGTCCCGCCTGCAGCGGCTGGCCGGGCTGTACAACGTCCCCGTCGACCAGCTCCTGCCCCCGCCAGGCGAGGGCGGCGCGGCGGTCGACGTGGCCACCGTCGAGGCGGTCGGGTCGCGATCGGGGCCCCACGAGAAGGTCACCTTCGACCTGGCCCGGTTCGAGCAAGTGGCCGAGCCCGAGCTCGAGATGCTCAACCGCTACCTCAAAGCCATCATGGTGCAGCGCCAGGACTTCAACGGCCGGGTGCTCACCATCCGCCACGACGACATCCAGGCCGTCGCCGGCCTCCTCGGCATCGACCCCGCCGAGCTCCTGGCCCGCCTCGACGCCCACCAGCTCCGCGTCTCCAACCGGGCCGTCCTGGCCGACGCCTGACCCACCCCCCAATCCCAATTGGGTGACGAAAGTGGTTGGATCTCGCGCTCTGAGCGCGCCAGAACGGCCTACGGCGGCGGCAGCGTGAACACCTGCCCCGGGAAGACCAGGTCGGGGTTCTCCCGGTCGGCGAGGGCGGTGCGGTTGGCGTCGATCAGGCGCTGCCAGTAGGGGACTACCTCCTGCGCCGTCGGCGGGCGGCCCAGCCGTTCGGCCAAGACCGCCTCGGCGATCGACCAGAAGCACTGCCCCGGCTGGACCGTCCACGTGCCGCCGGTGGCGGGAGCGGGCGGTGGCGACGTCTCGGTCGCCGTCGGCAGGCGGCGCATCGTGATGGTGGGCGCCGTCGTCCCGGGCGCCGGGGTGTCGGCAACCACGGGCGGCGGGTGGCGGTCGGGTGCCGCCACGGCGGGGCTGGCCACGCCGGCGCCGAGGCCGACGCTCACGGTCGCCGCCAGCAGCCGCCGGAGGGGCGGCACGGTGAGCCGGTCGAGGGCGGCGACCAGCCGCCGGCGGGACGCCAGGCGTGCGACCGCGCCGGCCGCCGTGACCGCGACGGCGTACCACCCGATGCCAAGGGCGACGAGCCGGAGGATGGCGAAGGCGGCGACGACAGGGTCGCGTTGCTGCAACCACGGGGCCCAGCCCGAAGGCGACCTCAGCGGTGGCGGCGCCAAGGGGCCCCGCCCGGCGAGGTGGAGGCCGGCGAGCGCGGCGCCGATCCCTGCGGCCCACAGCAACAGCTGCCCGGGTCGTCTCTGGTCGAGTTGACCACCTCTACGGTCGTCGACTCGACAGAGAAGGTCGGGACTCATGGCGTGGGCACGGGGACCGGCGGGCCGCCCGGCCGCTCGACCAGGAGCTCGGGGCAGCCGTCGCCGTCGAGGTCGGCCGACCGGAGGGCGAAGCCGCCGTCGACGCGGGTGAGGGGGGAGGCGGCGAGCTCGCGGCCGGGCGAGGCCCAGCCGTCGAACACGAATACGTCGCCGGTCGCCGGGCGGAGCAGCGCGAGGGTGCTGCGGCCGCGGCAGGCCCAGTCGCCGGTCGCCACCACGTCGCCGGGGCCGCCCACCGCCCACCGGGCGCCGCCCGCCTCGACGATGCCCTCGGACCAGCGCAGCCCTTCGGGACAGCCGTCGCCGTCGGTGTCGGCCGCCAGCGTGGCGTCGACCTCGGGACAGCCCCGCGCCGGGGCGATGGTGACCGCCGGCCGAGGCCTGAGCGTCGTGGTCGCGGCCGCCGCCGTCGCCGGCGGGACCGGGTCGGGCGCCGGCCGGGGCGCCGGCCGGGGCGCCGGACGGCTCGTCGTCACGACGGCAAGACCCACCACGGCTACGGCGAGCACGGCGGCGCCGGCGAGGAACCAGGAGCGCCGCCGATCTCGGGCCACGGGCGGTGCGACTGGCCGGCGCAGCGGTGCCCCCCGCGAGGTGGACTGCGGCTCGGCGGCGCCGGGCGGCTCGGGGGTCGCCCGGCGGGGAAGCCGAGCGCCCGGGACGCCATGGCGCACGGCATCGGCCAGCGCCTTGGCGCTGAGGCGCAGCCGGGGGTCGGGGGCCATGGCCCGGTCGGCCACCGACCGCAGCGCGTCGGCGGCGCTCCGCCAGGCCCGGTCGCCGCGGGTCGCCCCGGCGGCGTCCACCAAGGTTCGTATCAGGGCGCCCAGGGCGAAGACGTCAACGGTCGGGTCGAGCGGGTCGCCCTCGGCGCGGGCGGGGTCGATGGCGTCGGGGGGAGCAGTCGGCTCCACCACCGGCGGCTCGCCGACCCGTCCCCCGTGGCCGAACCCGCGGAGGACCGGGTGGCCGTCGGCCCCGACGAGGACCTCCTCGGCGGTCAGCCCGCCGTGCACGAAGCCCAGGTCGTGGAGGTCGGCCAGGGTGGAGGCCACTGCGGCGACCAGGCCGGCCACCTCCTCCAGGGTGACGGCGGGCAGGCGGGCGAGCGTCGGCGCGTCGGAGGGAGCAGTGAGGAGGACGGGCCCGTCCGGGCCATTCTCCACGGCCAAGAGCTCGACCACGCCGGGATGGCGGACCGCTTCGAGGACCTGGCGCTCCCGGCCGAGAAGGGCGATTCGGTCATCTCGTAGCACGTCGTGATCTTAAGTAGCACGACGTTGTCAGACAACCGGTCAGCAGGCCGGTGACGCGTCCTGGCGCGGGCTACCGGTGGCGACCGCCGACACCAGCGTCTGGCGGGCCCCACCCGGGAGGGCGTCGGCGAACAGCGTGTCCACCGTCGCGCTGGCCCGTACCCGCACGCGGGGCGGGCACGCACCGGCCGCTCGCACCACCGCCACGTCGACCTCGAGGCGGTGGAAGCGGCCGGGGTCGAGCACGGTCCGCACCCGCTCTTCGGCCAGCACGGCCACGGCGGACGGGTCGAGGTCCACCGTCGACTCCCGGTAGAAGGCCCGGTCAGCGATCCCCGCCCCGGCGGCGTCGTTGGCCGCAGCGACGACGGCATTGGCCACCTCGCGCTGGCCGAGGAAGGCGATGGCGCCATCGACGGCGATGGCGGCCAGCACCACGACGATCAGAACCGCCGCCGGGAAGAGCAGGAGCACGCTCCCGCCCTCCGCCGTCTCAGGGGGCGGTCGGCGCACAGCCGGGGCCCAACGGGAGGCCGCTCCGGTAGGGGTCGACGATCTCGGAGTGGCGGGCGGTGGCGGTGAAGCCCTGGCCGTAGCCGCCGACCCAAGGGACGCTCACCGCGGGCACGGGGTAGGACACCACGAACGTCACCCGCCGGCAGCGGGCCAGTTCGGCGGACTCGGGCGTGAGGCTCAGCCGGGCGGGGTCGCGCCCTCCACCGCGTACCGCCTCCTCGGCGGCGGCCCGGGCCGCCGCCAGGGCGTCGCTCCCGGCGGGGGCCTCGACGAAGGCCCGCGTGGCCTCGCGGGCGGCGGCCGCCACCGTGGTCTTGGCGTCGACGACCGCCCAGACGTTGCTCACCAGCAAGGCGCCCACGACGAAGACGAGCAGGCCGAAGGGGACCGCCTCGATGCCGGCCACCTGCCCGGCCTCGTCCCGCCGCCACCACCCGCGTCTCACCGGAAGCGCTCCACCCGCACCCGGACGGTGCGGTCGATGTCGCCGAAGGCGACGGGGCCGGCCTGGGCCGGCAGCAGGAAGCTCGGGTTCTCGGCCCTCACCCTGAGGGCGACCACGTCGCCGTCCACCGCCCACTCGAACGTCACCCGCTCCCCATAGCGGCCCAGCGCCTGGCGCGCCTCGGCCTCGGCCACGGCCGGGCCCACCGCCCCTGGGCCGCCCTCCGCCGCCGCCACCCGGCGGGCGGCGTCGAAGGCGACGGAGGTGACGACCGACGTGGCGTAGAGGTTGTAGAGGACCTGGACGGCGAGCAGCAGCAGGGCGAGGAAGACGACGAAGCCGAACCACGCCGAGAGGGGGCCACCCCCGCGCTCGTCGCGGGCGGACCTACTGACCGATCTTGGTGATCTGGTTGTTCGTCTGGGTCGAAGCATTGCCCCAGAACACTGGGGCTACGGCGTCACGGGCAGAATACTCCTCCGTACAACCGAACGGCCGTTCGGCCGAACCATTGACACGGCTGAAAGTACGGTGATGTAATTATCTGGCTATCTCGTGGGGGCTGTCCTTCCCGACGATGCTGTCGCTCGGGAGCCCGGACGGGAGAACCCCTACAGCCGAGAAGAAAAGAGGCTAAGCGCAAATGAGCGAACCATCGACCTACCCGTTTCCCCAGGAATTCCTAGAGCAAGCGGAAGCCTGGTTCCAGTCCCATGCATCGAGGCGAGAGTGCCCCGTCTGCGAGCAGGACAACTGGCAGTTCAAAGAACCCGTTGCCCTCCCTCACCACTCTTATGACAACTCAACTACGTCGGTTACCGGTGGCGGACTTGAAGCTGTATTCCTGGCCGTATGCTCAAACTGCGGGTTGACCCTTCTCTTCGATGCGGAGAGAGCCGGGCTGGCTCGCTCTTCTGCCGGAAGAACCCGGAGCAACAAACCGAGCTAGCCGAGCTAGTAGAGTACAGCTAAGCGTCGCTGCTTTCTGCGGGCCGAATCGAGCGAGCCGTGAACCACTGGACAAGCACCACCGCTAGATGAACGGCCGCCTCCGCTTGTTCCTGCGAGACGGCAATTGGCGCCGCCGTGTCCGAAGTCCCGTGCCTGCCAGCGTGGCCCTTCCACAGTAGCTCGGCCATTCGGCGGAGTGCCTCCACCTGGTCGAAGCTTGGAGGGGCGTCAAGAATGACCTGCCACTTCGTTGGCTTTTCCCGGAGAGCAGCAATCATTGTGCCGAGTGTCGCCTTTCGGTCGCCCGGGCTGACAACGGGCTGAGCGGCTGACTCAACCGCCCGAACCGCTTCGCTGTATGCCTCGCTCGGGCTGGGGGAGCGCCCATAAACAGCACTCCAGGCAACCCTCAGATGGTCACCAGGGCGTCCCGTGCGGAAGGCTTCGTGTGCCGCCGCATCAACGGTCTCCAACACACGCCTTTGGAGTTCGAACGCTTTCCCTTCGGTGCCACCAGGAGCAACCCTCCAGGCAGACCCGAGTTTGGCGGGGTCGGCGCAAAGTCCCAGGTAGCGGCCTCGCGCCGAGCCGGTGTTTCCACTACATCGCCCGGTGTCGCGTGCGTCAGCGGATGCGGGCGCGGTCCC
>DATAAF010000052.1:0-26241 GCA_036260255.1 Acidimicrobiales bacterium
CGCCCGGCCGCCGGTGGCGGCTGCCGCCGCGGGCGCGGCCTCGCCGCCGCCGTCGCCCTTGGCCGCCTGGCTGCGCGCGAGCAGGTGCGGGGGGATCTTCCCGCTGTCGCCGGCCTCGGCGGGAGGGCCGGCCGGCGCGCCGCCGTCGCCGCCGTCGGCGCCCTCGCCCGGCACGGGCAGGCCCAGCGCCTTCCGGCGCTCGCGGGAGCGACGGAGGAGGTGCTCGGGGACCTCGGTCATGAAGTCACCTCCCTCTCCACTACAGCGGGCCGGAGAGGCCGCCGTCCTTGCGGACGCGCCAGAAGTGGATGGCCATGAAGATGACGATCACGAACGGGAGCATGAGCACGTGCAGCACGTACCAGCGTAGGAGCGTGTCGGTGCCGATCTCCACGCCGCCGAGCAGCACGAACTTCACCTGCTGCCCGAACACGGGCGTGTAGCCCATCATGTTCGTGCCCACGGTGACCGCCCAGAGGGCGAGCTGGTCCCACGGGAGCAGGTAGCCCGTGAAGGAGAGCAGCAGGGTGAGGGTGAGCAGGATCACCCCGATGACCCAGTTGAACTCCCGGGGCGGCTTGTAGGCCCCGTGGTAGAAGACGCGCGACATGTGCAGGAAGACGGAGATCACCATGAGGTGGGCTCCCCACCGGTGCATGTTCCGTACGAGGAGCCCGAAGCTCACCGAGGTCTCCAGCGTCTGGATGTCGTTCCAGGCCTGCGCCGCCGTCGGCCGGTAGAAGAACATCAGGAAGATGCCGGTGATGGTGAGGATGACGAACAGGAAGAACGAGAGCCCGCCGAGGCACAGCGTGTAGCTCACCTTCACCGCGTGCCGCTTCACCTTCACCGGGTGGAGGTGGTACAGCAGGCTGTTCATGATGACGTAGGAGCGGTTCCTCGGACTGTCGGTGTAGCCCTTGCGGAAGATGGACCCGGGCCGGAAGATCGAGCTCCACGCCTGGGAGCTGCGGACCTTCTCCCCGACCTCGGCCAGCCGCTCCGCCGCCGAGCGGTGCCCGTTCCCGTTCCCGTTGCCGTCGCCGTTGGAGCCGCGCCGCGCCACCTAGCAGGTTCCCTTTCCCACCGGCGAGCCGCTCGGCATCAGAAGCGCATCCCGTAGGCGAACCCGTGCTTCTCGTCCCGCCCGTGGGGGTCGCCCTCCCGCGCCGCCACCCCGGCCTTGCCCATGATGATGACGCCGGTGGGGCAGCGGTCGACGCACAGGCCGCAGCGGGTGCACACGTCCTCGTCGACGATGAACACGACCTTGTCGTCGGGATCGTCGCCCGGCTGGTCGGCGTCGACCGAGTCGGCGATGGTGTCGGTCGACAGCATGTGGATGCACTTCCACGGGCAGATGTCGACGCAGCCCTCGCACATGATGCACTCGGACTGGTCGATGTGCAGGAACTGCTTGGGCTTGACCGACTTTCCCAGGTAGGAGGAGTCGACCTCCTGCAACACGTACTCGCCGGGGAAGGCGGGCATGGGCGGGTTGGCGTCGTTCTTGGCCATCTGTCTGCCTCCTAGGCCTTCCTGATGACCGGGCGGCCGAAGCGGGAGCTGACCTCGGCCGGCGCCTTGGTGCGGCCACGCTTCTGCCACGCCGACCAGAGGTAGATTTGACCGCCCAGGAAGACGATGTAGATGCCGGCGGCGACGATGTCGCGCACGGCTTGGTAGTTGATGATCACCCGACCGGTGCCGCCGAAGTCCTTGGCCTTCTGGCCGAACTCCACCCCCTCGCTGGAGATGCCCACCAGGAGCTTGTCCGCCCTCCAGAGGAGCTCGTTGTCGGCGTAATCCAGCCACTGGTGGGGGACGATGCCGTAGGCCACGACCATCATGGTGAAGACGAAGGTCCCGGCCACGAACGCCTCGCCCCAGGTGAGGGGCGTGCCCACCGGGCGGCGCTTGCCGACGAAGAGGGCCAGAGCGATGCCCGCCACGACGACGAGAATCGAGATCACCAGCGCGGCCACCCGGCACCTCCCCTCGGCCACTTCGTGAACGCGATCACATTACCCTGCGACGACACTCGTACCCGTCGCGGGTTCTACCACGCCCCAAATACGAGTGGCACATCGGTGCGCAGCACTCTCCGGAGGCTCTGCCCCCGAGTGCCCCGACGTCAACTGCCCGGAGCCGCCTTCGGCGGCGGTCCTCCCTTTTTCGCCGAGCAAGGCTCGCTTCGCTCCCCGCTCGGGGGGCTCTGCCCCCCGAGTGCCCCCCGACGTCAACTGCTCGGAGCCGCCTTCGGCGGCGTTCCTCCTTTTCCGCCGAGCAAGGCTCGCGAAGCTCCCCGCTCGGCGGGCCGCTTGGCCCTCAAGGAGTTGGGTTACGTACAGTCTCGGGCCGAGAGGAGGCTTGTGACCGAGGTCCCTGAGTACCTGCTGCGGCGCTCGCGGGAGCGCAGGGAGGCGCTCGGCCTGCTGCCCGAGGGCGGGGGGTCGCCGGGCGACGACGCCCCCGAGGGCGGGGGGGCGGCGAAGGCCACCGCCACGGCAACCGAGGCGCCCCCGGCCGAGCAGGGAGAGGCTCCTTCGTCGGCGCCGGCGGTCCCCGACGCGGCGCCCCCGGCGGCTGCCGCCTCCACCGAGGCGGAGGCGCCCACCGAGGCGCTCCCCACCTACCTGCCGCCGCCCGGGCCCAAGAACGGCATCCCGGTCTGGATGTACCCCGTGCTGGTCGTGCTGCCCCTCTGGGCGATCGTCTACCTGGGCTCGTTCGGGAGCCGGGGAGGCCCGGTGTCGCCGATGGACCAGGGCCGCCAGATCTATGCCAGCGCCTGTGCCTCCTGCCACGGGGCCTCGGGAGGCGGTGGCATCGGTCCCAAGCTCAGCGGCGGCGAGTCGGCGCTGACCTTCCCGAACGAGGAAGACCACGTGACCTGGGTGCAGAACGGCTCGTCGTCCAGGAGGGGCCAGCCCTACGGCGACCCCAACCGTCCGGGGGGCGCCCGCGTCGCCAGCACCGGCCAGATGCCCGGCTTCTCCGGCCAGCTGAGCGACGCCCAGATCCGCGCGGTCGTGCTCTTCGAGCGGGAGGGCATGTAATCGCCGACGGTGGCGGGACCGCCCACGAGGTCCTCGTCGTCGGTGGCGGCCCCTCGGGCGCCGCCTGCGCGTACTGGCTGGCCGAGGCGGGCCACGACGTCCTGCTCCTGGAGAAGAAGCACTACCCCCGGGAGAAGACCTGCGGTGACGGCCTGACCCCCCGCGCGGTCAAGGAGCTGGAGGACATGGGCCTGACCCACGCCCTGGCCCGCCACCACCGCTTCGGCGGCCTGCGCTCCATCGCCTTCGGCCGCACCCTCGAGCTCGAGTGGCCGGAAACGCCCGGCTTCCCGCGCCACGGCTACGTCGTCACCCGCCACGACCTCGACCAACTGGTGGCCGAGCGGGCGGTGAAGGCAGGAGCGACCCTGTGGGAGGGGAGCGAGGCGGTGGCGCCCCTCCGAGAGGACGGCGGAGGGGTCGACGGGGCGGTGGTGAAGAGGAAGGCCCCCGAGGGCGACGACGACCAGGCCGCCGCCACGACGGAGGTGCGGGCCCGGTATGTGGTCGTCGCCGACGGGGCGAACTCGCGCTTCGGGCGCGCCCTCGGCACGTCCCGTAACCGGTCGTGGCCCCAAGGCATGGCCATCCGGGGCTACTTCACCTCACCCCGCCACGACGAGCCGTGGATCGAGTCCCACCTCGACGTCCACGACCCCGCCGGCAACGTCCTCCCCGGGTACGGCTGGATCTTCCCGGTGGGCGACGGCCGGGTGAACGTCGGCGTCGGCCTGCTCTCCACGTTCCGGCACTGGAAGGCGGTGAACACCTCCAAGCTCATGGACGCCTTCGTCGGCTGGGCGCCGAAGTCGTGGGGGATCGCCCCGGAGACGTCCTGCGGCCCGCCAACCGGTGGCCGCCTCCCGATGGGGATGGCGGTCGGGCCCTCGTCGGGCGCCAACTGGCTGGCCACCGGCGACGCCGTCGGGGCGATCAACCCGTTTAACGGCGAGGGCATCGCCTACGCCTACGAGACCGGCCGCTTCGCTGCCGAGGCGGTGACCGCCGCCCTCGCGACGGGCGACGCCGGCGCCCTGCGCGCCTACGACGAGCGCCTCCAGGCCGAGTACGCCCTCTACTTCAAGGTCGCCCGAGCCTTCGTGCGCATCATCGGCCGCCCAACCCTCATGAGGGCGCTGGTCGGGACGGGCATGCACTCCCGGACCCTCATGGAGTGGGTGCTGCGCATCATGGCCAACCTCCTCCGTCCCGACGAGCTGGGCCCGGCCGAGGCCGCCTACAGGGCGGTGGCGGCGATCGCCCGGCTGGCCCCCGCCCACAGAGGCGCCGCCACCGCCTCGTGATCGACGTCGCTCCCGACCGGTTCGAGGAACTGGTCGCCGATGCCCTCGACGGCATCCCCCCGCAGTTGGGCGCCCTCATGGACAACGTCTGGGTAGAGGTGGACCATCGGTCGGCGTCGGGGCTCCTCGGTCTCTACGAGGGCATCCCGCTGACCCAGCGGGAGGCGTACGGCGGGATGGTGATGCCCGACCGCATCACGATCTTCCGACGCTCGATCTGCCGGGTGTGCGACACCGAGGACGAGGTCGTCGAGCAGGTGCGCACGACCGTCGTCCACGAGGTGGCCCACCACTTCGGCATCGACGACGGCCGGCTGGCAGAGCTGGGCTGGGACTGAAAGACGTTCTGGCCCGCTCAGAGCGCGAATTCCAACCACTTTCGTCACCCAATTCGGGTTGCGGTGGCGACGGCGCGGGCGGCGGCGGCGGCCAGGTCGGCGGTGCGCTCCAGCTCGTCCTTGGTGTGGGCCAGGCTCGGGAAGAGGGCCTCGAACGGGCTGGGGGGGAGAGCCACGCCCCGGGCCAGCATCTCGGCGAAGAAGCGAGCGTAGAGGCGGGCGTCGGCGGCTTGGGCCGACTCGTAGTCGGCGGGGGCCTCCTCGGCGAAGAACAGCCCCATCAGCGGGCCGACCACCGGGACGGCGGCGGGGAGGCCCGCCTCGGCGATGACGTCGGTGAGCCAGGCGGCCAGCTGGGCGGCCCGACCGGCCAGCTGGGTGTAGGCACCGTCGTCCAGCAGCTCGAGCACGGCCAGCCCGGCGGCGGTGGCCAGCGGGTTCCCCGACAGCGTCCCCGCCTGGTACACGGGGCCCTCGGGCGCCAGCACCGACATCACGTCGGCTCGGCCGCCGAAGGCGGCGAGGGGCAGGCCGCCCCCGATCACCTTCCCGAAGCACGACAGGTCCGGCGTCACCCCGTAGGCGGCCTGGGCCCCGCCCCGGCCGAGCCGGAACCCGGTGATGACCTCGTCGAAGATCAGCAGAGTGCCGGCCTGGTCGCACGCCGCCCGGAGCCCCTCGAGGAACCCCGGCGCAGGGGGGACGAGGCCCATGTTGGCGGCCACCGGCTCGACCAGCACGGCGGCCACGTCGTCGCCCACCTCGGGTACCCGGTTGTACGGGACCACGAGGGTGTCGG
Organism: Acidimicrobiales bacterium; assembly: GCA_036260255.1. Classification (GTDB taxonomy): domain Bacteria; phylum Actinomycetota; class Acidimicrobiia; order Acidimicrobiales; family AC-14; genus DASZJY01. Next base: position 5,501 of record DATAAF010000052.1, read on the forward strand.
CGACCGCCGCCTTGGGCACACCGGCCGACCCCGGCAGGCCCAGGGTCGCCAGCCCGCTGCCGCCCGCCGCCAGCAGGGTGTCGGCGTGGCCGTGGTAGCAGCCGGAGAACACGACGATGCGGTCTCGCCCGGAGAACCCCCGGGCGACCCGCACCGCGCTCATCGTCGCCTCCGTGCCGCTCGACACCAGCCTCACCCGCTGGCACGAGGGCACGCGGTCGCGGATGGCCTCGGCCAGCAGCACCTCCCGCTCGGTGGGCGCCCCGAACGACGTCCCCTCGGCGGCCGCCCGCTGCACCGCCTCGACCACCTTGGGGTGGGCGTGGCCCAGGATCGACGCCCCCCACGACTGGACGTAGTCGGTGTAGCGGCGGCCCTCGGCGTCCCAGAGGTAGGCGCCCTCGGCCCGGGCCACGAAGTAGGGCGTGCCCCCGACCTTGCCGAAGGCCCGGACCGGTGAGTCGACGCCCCCGGGCAGGACCCGGCAGGCCCGGGCGAACAGCTCCTCGTTGCGGCCGACGGTCACCGAAGGTCGTCGAGACCCGACTCGGCCAGCTCCCGGGCGAAGTAGGTGAGGATGACGTCGGCCCCTGCCCGCTTGACCGCGGTCAGGTGCTCACGGGCGACGGCGGCCCCGTCGATCCAGCCCCGCTCGGCCGCCGCCTTGACCATGGCGTACTCGCCGGACACGTGGTAGGCGGCAACGGGCACATCGACGCGGGCCCGGACGGCGGCGATCACGTCCAGATAGGCCAGGGCGGGCTTCACCATGACCATGTCCGCTCCCTCGGCCACGTCCAGGGCGACCTCGGCCAGGGCCTCCCGCCGGTTCCGCCAGTCCTGCTGGTAGGCCCGCCGGTCGCCGCCACCTCTTATGGAGACATCGACCGCGTCGCGGAACGGCCCGTACAGCGCCGAGGCGTACTTGGCGGCGTAGGCCAGGATGGCCGTCTGGGTGTGGCCGGCGCCGTCCAGGGCGGCGCGGATGGCCGCCACCTGCCCGTCCATCATTCCGGAGGGGGCGACCACGTCGGCGCCGGCGGCCGCCTGGGCCACGGCCACCCGCCCGTAGAGCTGGAGGGTGGCGTCGTTGTCGACGGTGCCGTCCGGCCCCAGGACGCCGCAGTGGCCGTGGTCGGTGTACTCGTCCAGGCACAGGTCGGCGACGAGCACCAGCCCGTCGCCCACCTCGTCGCGCAGGTCGCCGAGGGCGACCTGGACGATCCCGTCGGGGTCCCACGCCCCCGACCCCTCGGCGTCCTTGGCGGCGGGCACGCCGAACACCACGACGGCGGGAATGCCCAGGTCGAGCAGGGCCCGGGCCTCCTTGCGCAACGACTCGCGGGTGTGCTGGAAGACGCCCGGCATCGACGGCACCGGCGCCGGCTCGGAGATGCCCTCGCGGACGAAGAGCGGCGCCACCAGGTCGGACACCGAGAGCCTGGTCTCCGCGACCAGCCTCCGGAGGGCAGGAGTGCGCCGCAGTCGCCGCATGCGCCGGGCGGGGAAGGCCATGGCCACGAGCCTACGACCGCTGGTCGCCGCCCCCGCCGGAGAACCACGAGGCGATGGCGGCGGCCAGGCCGTCGACCGACTGCTCGTCGGCCACCACGCTCACGTCCAGGCCCCGGCGGCGGGCGGTGGCGGCGGTGGCCGGGCCGATGCACGCCACCACCGGGGGGACCTCGCCGGCGCCCACCGCGTCGACGTAGTTGTCGACGGTCGACGAGGAGGTGAAGGCCACCGCGTCGGCCTTGGCGGCGGCCGCCGCCACCTCGGGCGGCGGCACCACCGGCAGGGTGCGGTAGGCCTCGACCACGTCGACCGACCAGCCCTTTGCGCCCAGCCCGGACGAGAGGGCGTCGTCGGCGATGGCGGCCTGGGGGAGCAGCACCCGGCCCGACCCGTGAGGGAACGCCTCGGCCAGGGCCGAGGCCACCGACCGCCGGGGGACCAGGTCGGCCACCACCCCTCGGGCGGCGAGGGAGTCCGCCGTCGCCGGGCCGACCGCCGCCACCCGGGTGTCGCCCAGGGCGCGGGCGTCGCGGAGGCAGGCGAAGAAGCGCTCCACCGCGTTGGCCGACGTGAACGCCACCCAGCCGTAGTGGCGCACGCGGGCGGCGGCGGCGGCCAGCGCCGCCCCTCCGTCGGCGGGGTCGGCGATCTCGATGGTGGGAAGGTGGACGACCTCCGCCCCCAGGGTCCGGAGGCGATCGGCCAACGCCGACGCCTGCTCGCGGGCCCGGGTGACCACGACCCGCCGGCCGAACAGCGGGCGGGTCTCGAACCAGGCGAGGTCCAGCGCCGCCACCTTGCCGATGACGAGCGTCACGGGAGGCTCGAGCTCGACTTGGTGGAGCCGGTCGAGGGTCGTCCGCACGGTGCGCTGCCCGGGCCGGGTCCCCCACCGCACGGCGGCCACAGGAGTCCGGGCGGGGAGCCCGCCGGCGATGAGGTCGCCGGCCAGCTCGGCCCGGTGGGCAACGCCCATGAGGACCACGATCGTCCCGCCCGCCCGGGCGACGGCGTCCCAGTCGACGGGGTCGTCGGTGGCGTGGCGGCGGTGCCCGGTGACCACCGTGAAGGAGGTGGACAGCCCCCTATGGGTGACGGGGACGCCGGCGTAGGCGGGCACGGCCACCGCCGAGGTGACGCCGGGCACCACCTCGAACGGGACCCCGGCCGCCCCGAGGGCCTCGGCCTCCTCGCCGCCCCGGCCGAAGACGAAGGGGTCCCCGCCCTTGAGCCGGACCACCTCCTGGCCCGCCCGCCCCCGCTCGACGAGCAGGGCGTTGATGCGGTCCTGGGGGATGGGCGCCCCCGGCGACTTGCCCACGTCGATGCGCTCCGCCCCCGCCGGCGCCAGGTCGAGCAGGGACGGCTCGGCCAGGCGGTCGTGCACGACGACGTCCGCCCTCCGCAGGACCTCGGCGCCCCGCACCGTGAGAAGGCCGGGATCGCCCGGGCCCGCCCCCACCAGGTAGACGGTCACCGTCTCTCCTGCGGACCGGCGTTCGGCGAGCCCCGAGGGCCCGCCGGCCCCTGCGGGTGGCGGGCGACCGGCAGGCGCCGGCGGGTCCGCTCGCCGTGCTCGGTCACTGTGCCCTCTGGTGACCGGCGCCCGGCTCGCGCTGGGGAGCCGCCGGCCCCTGCGGGTGGCGGGCGACCGGCAGGCGCCGGCGGCCCCGCTCGCCGTGCTCGGTCACCGGGGCAAGGGCGCGAGGGTCGTCGTCATGCTCCCGACGGATGACACGAACGGCGACGCCTCGTCGAGCAGCCAGTGGCCCCCCGCGTGGTCGAGGAGGTGGCGGGCGATGCGGCGGCCCAGCTCGACGGGGTCGTCGCCGTCGCCTTCGTGGCGGAGCATCACCCGCCCGTCCCCCGACGCCACGATGGCGGTGAGGTGGATCGTGCCCTCGCCGGACTCGTCGCCGTCCTCGGCGATGGTGGCGTAGGCGCCCACCGGGCGGTCGCAGCCCCCGCCCATCTCGGCCAGCCACGCCCGTTCCGCCTCGACGGCCCGCCGGGACGCCAGGTGGTCGACGGCCGCCAGCAGCTCCCGGGTCTCCTCGTCGTCGGCCCGGCACTCGACCGCGAGGGCCCCCTGGCCGACCTGGGGCACCATCAGCCGGACGTCGAGGATCTCGGCGGCGGCGGCCAGCCGGCCGAGGCGGCGCAGCGCCGCCGCCGCCACCACGATGGCGTCGAAGTCGGGCGTCTTCTCCAGCCGGGTCCCGATGTTCCCCCGCACCCCGCCGAACGTGAGGTCGGACCGCAGCCAGCCCAACTGGGCCCGGCGCCGCACCGAGCCGGTCCCGACCCGACCGCCGACCGGGATGCCGTCGAGGGTGGAGCCGACCAAGGCGTCACGGGCGTCCTCCCGCTCTGGGATGGCGGCGATGACGAGGCCGTCGGGCGTCGACGACGGGAGGTCCTTGGCCGAGTGGACGGCGATGTCGGCCCGCCCCTCGAGCACCGCCGCCTGCACCTCCTTCACGAACACGCCCCGGTCGTTCAGCTCCCAGACCGGGGTGTCGGGGCGCTTGTCGGCGGCCGTCTCCACGACCACGTGCTCGAGCTCCACGCCGAGCGCCTCGCCGACCGACGAGGTCTGGGTGCGGGCCAGTGGGCTCTTGCGGGTGGCGGCGCGCCGCGCCTTGTTGGCCACGCCCCGACTCTACGGCCGGGGCGGTCTCACAGGAACAGTCGGCGGCCGCCCGAGCGCCGAAGGCGCCCCTCCGGCTCCGCCGGCCGGGGGAGCACGATTTCACTCGCCGCCGGGACGAAAGGAAACCGCCTGCGCTGTTGTCAGGTCGCCGCGCGCGCCGATGAGTACGGAAGGAGCGCAGGCGGTTTCCTTCCAGTCCCGGAGCAAGCTCTGCTTGCGAGGCGAATCAAAGAAACAGGTCTCTGATGGCGCTGGAGAGGCGCTCGCCACGGGGCGTGGCGGCGGCGTCCTTCAGGCGGACGGTGGGCTCATGGAGGAGCTTGGCGACGATGGCCCGGGTGAGGGCCTCCACCGCCTCCTGCTGGCGCTCGTCGAGCCCCGTCAGGCGGGCCCGGTGGCGCTCCAGCTCGCCCGCCCGCACGCCTTCGGCGTGCTGGCGCAGGGCGGCGACGGTCGGCGCGACCTCGCGAGCGGCGACGTCGGCGGTGTAGCGGGACAGCTCCTCGGCCAGGAGCGACCGGACCCGCGCGACCTCCTTGCGCCGCTCGTCGAGACCGGACTCGACGAACGTCCGCAGGTCGGCCAGGTCGAGAAGCGTCACCGACGGCAGGTCGCCGACGCCGGGGGCGATGTTGCGGGGCATGCCCAGGTCGATCACGAGCAGCGGCCGCTCAGGGCGGTCGACCGTCGCGGCAGCCAGGTCCGACTCCTCCACCACCACGCCCGGCGCTCCGGTCGACGACAGGAGCAGGTCGGCGTCGGCCAGCACCCGGGGCAGCTCCTCGAACGGAACCGCCCGCCCCCCCACCCTCTCGGCCAGCGCCGCCGCCCGCTCCGATGTGCGGTTGACGAGCACGAGCTCCCCGCCGCCCGCCCGGGCCCCGGCCAGGGCGGAGGCCATGCCCTCACCCATCTCGCCGGCGCCGAGGACGACGACCCGCCGCCCCTCCAGGGCCCCGAGATGGTCGGCGGCCATGACGACGGCGGCGTGGGCCAGCGAGGTGACGCCCCGGCCGATCCCCGTCTCGGTGCGAGCCCGCTTGCCCGCCTCCACCGCGTGGCGGAACAGGGCCGAGAGCCGGGCGCCGGCGGTGCCCTCGGCGCGCGCCCGCTCCCACGCGTCCCGGACCTGGCCCAGGATCTGGCTCTCGCCGATGACGACCGAGTCGAGCCCCGCCGACACGCCGAAGAGGTGGGCGGCGGCGGCCTCGTCCGTGTAGGTGTAGAGGCCGTCGGTGAACTCCTCGGGCGGCACGAACCCCAGCTCGGACAGGAAGTTGCGCACGTCCTGGGCGGCCCCGTGGAAGCGCTCGGCCACCACGTAGGCCTCCACCCGGTGGCACGTGGAGAGCAGCACCGCCTCGCTGACGAAGGCGCGTTTGGTGAGGTTGGCCAGCGCCTTGGGGAGCTGGGAGTCGGCGACCGCCATCCGCTCGAGCACCTCGAGCGGCACGGTGCGGTGGCTCAGTCCGACTACGACGACAGACACGTCTCGAGGCGCTCCCTTGCCGAATCGAGGTCACCGCTGCGTATCAGGTCGAGCATGTCGGAGTCGAGGGCTTTCTGCCAGTCGATGTCGGTGGGGCTGCCCCCGACGGCCTTGATGGCGGCCCGCTGCTCGGCGACCAGGTCGAGCAGGACCTCGTACTCGGGCCCGAACATGGCCTCCAGCCGCTGCCGGAGCCACCGGGACACCGCCGGGCTGCGGCCGCCCGTCGACACCGTGAGCACGAGCGAGCCCCTGCGCACGACCGAGGGCAGGGTGAACGAGCAGTTCTCGGGATCGTCGGCCCCACAGACCCAGATGCCCTCGGCCTCGCAGTCGACGAAGACGGCCCGGTTGACGGCGGAGGAGTTGGTCGCGGCGATCACGAGACGTTGACCCGCCACGTCGGCCTGCTGATACTCCCGTTCGTCGAAGGTGACCTCGGGCCAGCCCCGGATCTCTTCGTCGATCTCCGGTGCGACCACGCGCACGACCGCGCCGCAGGCCAACAGCCCCTCGACCTTGCGGGCGGCCACGCTGCCCCCGCCCACGACGAGACACGGCCGGCCCTCGAGGATCAGGTTCACCGGGTACGGCCGAGCCAGCCGACGCTCGGGAGTGGCCACGGCCACCGACACTAAAAGGCCACCTGCCCGGTTGCGTCGGCGGGCAGCTCGTCCAGCGGCGTCCCGCCGCCGCGGCGCTGCTGGTAGAAGGACAGGATCTGCAGCTCGATCGACAGGTCGACCTTGCGGAGGGACACCTCGGGCGGGACGGCGAGGACCACCGGGGCGAAGTTCAGGATCGAGCTCACGCCCGACGCCACCAGCCGGTCGGCGACGTCCTGGGCGACGCTCGCCGGGGTGGCGATGATGCCGATGGCCACCTGGTGCTCGGCCACGATCTCGGGGAGCTCGTCGAGGTGGCGGATGGCCATGCCGCCGACCTTCTCGCCAACCTTGGCCGGGTCGGCGTCCACCAGGGCGGCGATGCGGAACCCCCTCGCCGCGAAACCCTTGTAGTTGGCGAGGGCGTGGCCCAGGTTCCCGATCCCGACGATCACCACCGGCCAGTCCTGGGTGAGCCCCAGGACCCGCGAGACCTGGAGCAGCAGGTACTCGACGTCGTAGCCAACCCCCCGGGTGCCGTACGAGCCCAGGTACGAGAGGTCCTTGCGGACCTTGGCGGCGTTCACCCCGGCCATCTCCGCCAGCCGCTCCGATGAGATCGTGACGACCTTGGCGTCGGCCAGCTCGACGAGGCAGCGGAGGTAGACGGGGAGGCGGGCCACCGTCGCCTCGGGGACCCGGCGGTCGCCCCGATGGTAGGCATCGGCGGCGTCGTCGCCCTCCTCGACGTGCTCCGGCAGCGGCGCGGCGGCGGCCTGGGTGAGGTGCCAGCGCCAGTCCGCACGGACCCCTTCGGCGGACCGGTCCGCCGGCGGGGCGTCGTCGGACATCGTCCTCAGTGTACGAACCTCGTGCGCCGCTTCACAAGCGCCCCACCACCGAACGCGTCGGGAACGGTTCAAGCCCCCGGCCCGTCCCGCCGAAGGTCGTCGTGACAGAAGCACGAGCCTGCAAGCACTGAGGGACCTGGCGCTGCGTCGGGGGACGAGCTCCCCAGGCTCGGGCGTCAGCTCGGCTCGGGAGAGGGGACATGCGAAGGCGTTGCCTTGGATCCGTCGCGCTCGCGGCGCTGACGGTGGGGTTGGGGGCGGTCACTCCCGCCGCTCCGGCGGCGGCGGCGTCGTCGCAGGAGCTGCAGCTGTTCGACCTGGTCAACCAGGTGCGGGCGTCGGTCGGAGTGCCGGCGCTCCAGCTCGACGAGGGCATCTCGGTGGTCTCCCGGGCCTGGGCTCTGCAGATGGCGGCGGCGGGGACGATCTCGCACAACCCGAACTTCAAGACGCTCGTCGGCGGCTGGTCGCGCATCGGCGAGAACGTGGGGATGGGTCACCCGCTCGGCGTCGTCCACCAGGCGCTGGTCGAGAGCCCCGGCCACTACGCCAACATCGTCGAGCCGGCGTACACCAGGGTCGGCATCGGCGTGGTCGACGTGGGCGCCGGCAACGTGTACGTGGTCGAGAACTTCGTCCGCCCCAGGTCGGCCGGCGCCTCGGGCGCGCCGGCGGCGCCACCTCCGACCACCGCCCGCCGGGCGGCGTCGACGACCGCGCCCGCCCGGCCCTCCGCGCCGCGTCCGGCGGCCGACCTCGCGCCGGCCCGCCCGGCGGCCCCGGCGGCGGCCCCGGCGCCGATCCAGGCGCCCAGCCCCGTCCTCACCTACGTCCTCGACGGGTTGCGGGCGTTCGACCAGCGCTTCCGGCACTGAGCCGCGGCCCTTCCCACCAGGGCCCGGCCGGTACGGTGGGCCCGGTGGCAGCCAAGCCGATCCGGGTGATGGTGGTCGACGACACGCCCCACGTCCTGCGCATGCTCACCTCGATGCTCTCGATCGACGGGTTCGACGTCGTGTCCGAGGCCACCAGCGGCGCCGAGGCCGTCGAGCGGCTGGAGGAGGCCGATCCGGACGTCGTCGTCATCGACTACAAGATGCCGGTCATGGACGGCCTGACCGCCGCCCGCGAGCTGCGGTCACGCCGGCCCCACCAGGTCGTCGTCCTCTACACGGCCTACATCGACGACGCCCTCGAGCGGGAGGCGGCCGAGGTGGGGGTGGCGCTGTGCCTCGACAAGATCGAGGGCCTGGCTTCGCTCGAGCGCGAGATCAGCCGCCTGTGCACGAGCCTGACCTGATCCGCCAGTCGGGAAAGTGGGAGCTAGGAGCGGGCTGATCTACTGAGGCCGGGCGTCCCCCCAACCTCGTACACGCTCCTAGCGGGCCAGCACCAGGAACTGCACGATGGCGGCGGCCAGGATGGCGGCCAGCAGGAAGGCCAGGACGAACACCGTCGTGCGTCGCACTGCGTTCGCTCAGTCGGCCGCCGGCTCGATGCGCACAGCGTCGCCGGGGCCCAGGCGGAGCTCCGCGGCCGCCGACCTGCGGTCGAGGGCGACCGAGACGAGGCCGTAGGAGTCGACGACGAGGCCGACCTGGCCGGGGGCGAGCTCGGCATAGGCGTTCGCCCGCACCGCCGTCCGCGAGCGGTCCCCCATGCGGAGCACGACCGGCGACCCGAAGTCGTCGATGTCGGACGGATCGACGTTCAGCTGGGCGTTGCCGAAGCGGTCGACCCAGAGCACCTCGCTCTCCATACCGCCGTCCTCCATCCGCGAGAGCGGGAGGATCCCGGGTACGAGGAGGGTGGGGTCGACGGGCTCGCCCAGCTCGTCGAGCTCGACCCCGTTGCACAGGTGGGCGGCCACCGGGGCGAACACGTCCCGCCCGGCGAAGGTGGGCCCGGGCGCGGCGAGGTGGAGCTCCTCGTTGGTCAGGGCGACGGCCCGGCGGGCGCCGCCGGCGAGGGCCACCGCGGGCGCCAGGAGGCCGTTGTCGGGCCCGACGAGCACCGACCGCGGCTCCTCCTCGCCGCCGGCGTCGGGCGCTCCGCCTACCTCGACCGCCACCGCCCTGCGCTCGGTGGCGACGCCGGGGTCCACGACGGCCAGCACCACCCCGGGCGGGAGGTACTGCATCGTGCGGGCAAGGGTCAGGCCACCGGCCCGGACGTCATGGGGAGGCACCTGGTGGGTGATGTCGATCACCGCGGTGGCCGGGGCGATCCCCCGGATGACCGCCTTGACCACCCCGACGAACTCGTCCTCCAGCCCGTAGTCGGACAGGAACGACACCGTCTCGAAGCCGGCGGCCATGGCCCCGGCACGTTACTGCCGGGCTGCACCCGCCGGTTCGGGGGTGGAGCGTCTACCCCGCCTCGGTGTAGGTGCCGGCGAGGTAGCGGTCGACGTCGTCCTCCCGCACCCGGTAGGACTTGCCGACCCGCACCGCGGGCAGCTGACCGTTCTTGATCAACCGGTAGACGGTCATGGTGGAGACCCGGAGGAGGGCCGCCACCTCCGCCGCGGTCAGGAAGCCGCCCCGCGCATTCGACTGCACCGTGAGATCACCCCTCTTCGCTGGTGGGCAATCTATGCCCCCCGGTCGGGCGAGGAAAGAGGTGGCCCCTCCGCTCAGCCCCGGCCCAGCTCCCGGGAGCGCTCGGCCGCCGCCGTCACCGCCTCCAGGAAGGCGCTGCGGACCGCCCCCGCCTCGAGGGCCCGCAGCCCCGCTGCCGTGGTCCCGCCGGGCGAGGTGACGGCGGCGCGCAGCTGCTCGGCCTCCTGACCCGACTCGGCGAGCAGGCGGGCCGAGCCGAGCACCGTCTGGACGACCAGCGCCCGGCTCACCGGCCTGGGCAGGCCGTTCAGCACCCCGGCGTCGACCAGCGCCTCGGCCACCAGGAAGACGTACGCCGGGCCGGAGCCGGAGAGCCCGGTCACCGCGTCGAGGAGGCTCTCGTCGACCCGCTCGACGACGCCCACCGCCGAGAGGATGCCCTCGGCCCACGCCAGATCCTCCTCGCCCGCCGCTCGGCCCGGGGCGATGGCGGCCGCCCCCGCGCCCACCAGGGCGGGCGTGTTGGGCATGGCCCGGACGACAGGGGTGCTCGGCCCCAGCAGCCCCTCCAGCCGGGAGAGGGGGACGCCGGCCGCGATCGAGAGGACGCGGGCCACGCCGGCGGCGGCGATGGACCGGCAGGCGGCCTCGACGTCGCCCGGCTTGACCGCCACCACCGCCCCGTCGGCCGCCTCGGCCTCGGCGACCACGCGCAGGCCCGGGTGGGCCCGGGCGAGCTCCTCCCGCCGGGCCGCCACCGGCTCGACCACCGCGATGCCCTCCGCCGGTGCCCACCCCGAGGCGAGAAGCCCCCCGACGAGGGCGCCTCCCATCTTCCCCCCGCCGACGACGAGCAAGCGCGGAATCACAGGGAGAGGCTAGGCAGCAGAAGGACTCGGGGGTTTGCTTTGCGGGCGCCGCAGCCGCCGCCGAAGGCGGCCTCTGCGGTGACTGCCGGAAAGGAGACGTCAGCGCGGAGGGAGGCCGGCTGTGCCGGCCGACCGGCGCACGATCAACTCGCCGAGCGACCTCTGGGTGCGAAGGCGATCAAGGGAGGTAGTTCATGGGGTTCTGCGGGGTCCCGCCGACGCGCGTCTCGAAGTGGAGATGGGGCCCGGTGCAGCTGCCGGTGCAGCCCACCGCCCCGATCGTCTGGCCCTGCGACACGCTGGCGCCGTCGCCCACCGAGATCGAGCTGCAATGGCCGTACAGGGTGGTGAGCCCCCCGCCGTGGTCGATCACCACGGCCAGCCCGTAGCCCCCGTTGTAGCCGGCGGAGATCACCGTCCCCCCCTTGGCCGCCCTGATGGCGGACCCGCTCGGGGCACCGATGTCGATGCCGGTGTGCATCCGGCCCCAACGGGGCCCGAACGGCGAGTTCACGGGTCCCGAGGCCGGCCAGATCAACCCGCCCGAGGACGCCGCCCGGGGGGCGTTGCCAACCGACCCCCGCTGCTGCTGCTGTTGCGGGGCGGGCACGACCGCGACGGGCGGGGGCTGCGACCGGGCTCGGATCAGCTCCTGGATCTTGCCCTCCTCCCGCGCCAGCCCCTCGAGGTCGCTGACGTAGGCGGCGATGCGGGCGTCCAGCGCGCCCTGGATCCGCGCCTGGTCGGCGCGCGCCCGCGCCAGCTCGGCCAGGCGAGTCGAGGCAGCCCGGCGCCGGGCCTCGGCCTGCTCCCGCAGCTTCCGCAAGCGCTCCTGATCGGACTCCTGGTCCTCGCGCGTCGCCCGCAGCTGGCTCAGGACGTCACGGTCGGTGCTGGCGACGTGGGCCAAGAGCGTCTCTCGCCGGCTGGCCTCGCCGAGGTCGCGCGACCGCACCATCTCGAGGAGGCTGTCGCCGCCGGGGTGGACGTAGGCCCGTACGGCGAGGGCGGCGGCCTGGGCCCGGAGGTTGGACATGCGCCCCTCGGTCGCCTTGAGCTTGGCCTCGGCCGAGCCGACGGCGGCCTGGGCGGCCCGCTCGGCCTGCTGGGCGGCCTGGGTGGCCGCCGCCTGGGAGGCCAGGCTGGCGTCGAGGTCGCGAAGCGCCGACTCGAGCTGGCGGTCGTCGGCGCGCAGCGTGTCGAGCTGCCGGGCCGCCTCCGCCCGCTTGGCCTGCGCCGCCCGACGACGCTGTTCCAACGAGTCGGCGGAACTCGGCGTGGCCAAGGCCACAACCAGCACGAGCACGAGCGCGGCAGCCGGAATCCTGGTCTTCGCCATGCGGGTGAACGCTGCGTCAGCCTCCGCCGGGCTGCCCACGGTGCCCGAGAAACGTAGTTACTCCGCACCTACCGGCGCAAGCCTTCCGACCGGATACCGGTGCCCCGACCGGGGTGGCCGCACCGGAGAGCCCGGGTTGGAGACGCGAACGGCCCGAGGAACCTCCCGGACGCCCGCACTTCCCCGAACGGTCGTCCGTTCCGCCCCTCGGGCCAGGCGTCACTCTAGCGGTTCGGGGGCGCGAGGTGCAAGAAGACAGCACAGAAGGTCACGAGACGCGCAGAACAGCGCCGAGCACGGGCGACGGCGCCACCTCCGGACATCCCGCCCGCCGACCGCCCAGCCGGATGACGCCTTCAGCCTACCGGCACTCCACGGGCTCGCGGGCGGTCAGGTCGGCGTAGAGCCGCCGCAGGCGCGCCGCGGTGATCGACCAGCTGTAGCGGCGGGCGCCCACGGTGGCCGCCCGGCCCATCTCGGCGGCGCGGCGGCGGTCGGCGACCAGCTCGGCGGCGCCGCGGGCGAAGGCGTCGGCGTCACGAGGAGGGACGAGGAAGCCGGTGACCCCGTCGTCGATGAGCGTCTGCAATCCCCCCACGGCGGCGGCGACGACCGGCGTCCCACAGGCCGCCGCCTCCAAGGCGACCAGGCCGAACGACTCCGTCCGGCTGGGGACGAGGCAGGCGTCGGCCGCCCGGTAGTAGGTCGCCAGCCGCTCGTGCGGCTGAGGCGGGACGAAGCGCACCCGGTCGTCGACGCCCCGGTCGCGGGCCAGCGCGGCGAGGCGCCGGCACTCGGCTTGGCCCTCGGGGCCGCTCGGCCCCCCGACGACGAGGAGGACGGTGTCGGGGTCGAGCCGGGCCGCCGTCTCGATGGCCACGTCCGCTCCCTTGAGCGGCTGGATCCGGCCGACGAAGAGGAGGACGGGACCCTCGCCCAGCCCGAGGGCGGCGCGCGCCACCGTCCGGTCCCCCGGCGAGAACAGCTCGTGGTCGACGCCCGGAGGCACCACCTCGACCCGCTCGGGCTCGGCGCCGTACAAGCGCCCCAGCTCGGCCCGCTCGTGCTCGGACGAGGCGAGGATGGCGTCGCAGCACCCCACCACCTCGGTCTCGGCCCGGGCCCGGCCGTCGCTCTCGCCCAGCACGGCCTCCGCCTTCACCCGGGCCAGGGTGTGGAAGGTGCAGACCAGCGGGAGGCCGAGGTCGTGCTTCAGGGCATGGCCGGCCACGCCGCTGAGCCAGTAGTTGGCGTGGATCAGGTCGGACGGTCCCTCGCCCAGCACCCGCGCCATCACCCCCTCGGTGAACGGGGCGACCAGCTCGGGCATCTCCTCCTTGGGCACGGCCTCGAGCGGACCGGCCTCCACGTGGTGCACCCGGAAGCCGGGCTCGACGTCGACGACCCGTGGGAGCTTGGGTCGCCAGGCGCGCGTGTAGACCTCGCACTCCACGCCGGCCCGGGCGAGGGCCGAGGACAGCGAACGGACGTACACGTTCATGCCCCCGCCATCGCCGGCACCGGGCTGGGCGAGCGGAGACGTGTGCAGGGAGAGGACGGCCAGCCGGCGCACGACGGGTCAAACCCTACCCAGGGACGCCGTCGTCACCCGTCGGCGGACGGGCGGGCTCGGAGGGTCAGCGAGCGGTCAGCGCAGCACCGAGTCGACGGTGGCCTCACCCGAGCTGTAGCGCCGAGTCAGCTCGGCGCCGAGGGCGTCGACACGGTCGAACACCTCGCGCCGTCGAGACGACAGCTCACGGTCCAGCGCGGTCAGCCGGTCCCCGAGGGCGCGGATCTCCTCGTCTCCGAGGTCGGGGAGGTCGGCCAGCCCCTTCGGGCCCAACGAAGCCTCGAACTCGGCGGTGACCTGGTCGAGGTCGGGCGGCGGCGAGGGGTCGACCATGCGCTGATGGCCCGGGGAGACGACGTTGCCGGACAGGACGCCCTTGAGGTCCTCGACCAGGCCGGCCACGTCGCTCGGGTCACCGCCCTCGGCACGCCGCCGGAGCTCGGCCAGGACGATGTCGATGCGGACGTGGACCAGCCGCCGCAGGTACGAGATCTTCTCGCCGACGGCGGTGGCATCGTCGCGCCGGCGGCGGAGCTCGTCGACCGAGAGCGACGAGAGGTCGCCCAGGTAGTCGGGGGAGAGGACGCGGTCGAGCTCTGCCTCTAGCACGAGACCCACAGTACCGTCGGCTGCCGCCCCGGCCCGGGCAGGGGCGCTGCTCCGGGCGACGGAACCCCGGCGGTCGGGCGGGTGGTAGCGATAGACCGCCCGGCCCCGCACGCCGCCGACGGCCACCGGGCCGAAGTGCCGGCTGTCGGTGCTGGCCGACGGGTTGTCGCCCACGACGGACAGCGCCCCGCCCCCGACCGAGTCGACCCGTTTGACGACCACACGCGAGGGCTGGCGGGGATCGGGGAGGGCGACGAGGTCCCCTTCGTGCGGCCCGCCCAGTGCCGGGAGCACCACCAACCGGTCACCCGGGAGGAGCGTCGGGGCCATGCTGTCGCCCACGACCTCGACCCGCCGGACGACGCGGGAGGCGAGCCAGCCGGCCAGGACCAGCGCGCCGGCGGCCAGCACGCCCCGCCCGGCGGCGGCCCGGCGGTCGACTGGGTAGTGTTCGGTACGGACCACCTCCCCGAGTGAACCCTCCCGAGAGAAGGAGTCAGGGCATGCCCATTCTCACCGGCCTGACCGCCCTCGTCGATCGTGTGTTCCCGCCGCAGAAGGTGCATGCCCACTGCGACCTTCCGTGCGGCGTCTACGACCCCGCGCAGGCCCGCATCGAGGCCGAGTCGGTCAAGGGCTGCCAGGAGAAGTACCAGGCCTCCGACGACGAGGTCTTCCGGCAGCGGGCCGTGCAGATCAAAGAGGAGCGGGCCGACCTGGTGAAGCACCACCTCTGGGTGCTGTGGACCGACTACTTCAAGCCCGAGCACCTGGAGAAGTACCCGGAGCTGCACCAGCTGTTCTGGGACGCCACCAAGGCGGCCGGGGCGGCCAAGAAGTCCGAGGACCCGGCCGACGGCCAGAAGCTGCTCGACCTCATCGCCGAGATCGACAAGATCTTCTGGGAGACCAAGAAGGCGTAGCGTCCGCCCCTCCCTTCTGGGCGCGCTCGCGGTCACTCTGTGACCCTAGGCGCGCCCAGTTCGGACGCCGGAGGTGCCCGGGTCAGCGGATCAGCGACGTTGCCCACCAGGCCCAGGCGGGGCCGAGCAGGATCAGGGAGTCCAGGCGGCGGAGGCCGGGGGCGTCGGCGTCCCGGCTGCCGACGAGGGCGGTGCCGACCAGGGGGCCGGCGGGAGCCAGCACGCCGGCCAGCACCCCGAGGGCGAGGGGGGCCCCGGACGGGAACGGCGGCGACAGGATGATGGCGCCGATCAGCGTGACCGGGATGAGGGCGACCACACCGGCGACCGGCCCCTCCCACGAGGAGGATGCGCCGGTCCCGACGAGGTAGGCACCGGCGTCGTAGACGGCGACGCAGGCGAGGAGGTACAGCGTCGGCGCGATGCCGAGGTCGCGGGTCACGACCGGTCCGGCCGCCGCCGCCCCGATGACAGCACCGACGGCCAAGGTGACGGCCAGGTCGCGGGCCCGGCTCCCGTGCCCGGATGTCGCCGCCAGCAGGGCCAGGGCGAGGGCCAGGCCCACGATCCCCACGACGTACCGGACCCCGCCGAGGGCGGCGACCGGCGCGCCGGCGGCGAGGGCGGCGGCCAACGCCGGCTGCGGGCGCTGGTCGAGCGCCCGCCGGCACGCCGCCGCCTGTGACCCGCCGACGAAGGCGTTGAGCGCCAACCACCCGGCCAGCCACTCCTCGCCCTGCACGGTGAGCACGACGGTGACGACCGCCCAGAGCAGCCCGATACGGCCGTGCGGCCGAGTGCTGTCGTAGGTGACGGCCAGCTCGCCGAGGACCGCTCTCACACCCTGGGCGCGCGCCTTCGCCGTACGGGGGGGTGGCGGCCGGGCGACGTCCGGGGCGCTCGGCGGCGGGCCGAGGGTGGTGGTGGCGGAACGCCCGCCGACGGTCACGACGGCCGAGGCGCGGGACGGCCCCCCGTTGCTCGCCGGCGCCCCGTCCGGCGCCGGCTGGCCGGTGGGGAGGCCACCGAGGGCGGCGAAGGCGCCTGTCTCGACCGGCTGGCCCCTCCCCGCCCCCGACGGCCGCGACGGGCGGGGCTCGACCGGCGGGCCGCCGGGCCCGCCCCGAGGCGGCCGGGCCGGGCCCCGAGGGGACGGGCGGGGAGCCCGGTCGGCGACGACGAGGTCGCCCGCTCCCCCCGACACCGGTGGAAGGACGGCGACCACGTCGTGCCCGTGCACGACGGTGTCGGCGGTCGCCGGCTCACCGTTGACCCACACCCTCGAGCGGGCCAGGACGGCGTCGAAGCGCTCGCCGTAGCGGGCCCGAGCATGCTCGAGGATCTCCGCCACCGTCGTGCCCGGGATCTCGGCCCGGGCCACACCGGCCGCCTCCCGCGCCGCCGCGAACAGCCTCAGGACGGGCAATGCGCCAGTCCTATGGAGTACGGCCGGGCGTGGGGCGGGCGCCCCACGCTCCGGAGGAGGGCGGGGATGCCCCGCCCGGCGCGCCGAAGGCGCAGGCTCATCGAGCGACCTCGGCGCGGCCGTCCCTGATCACGGTGTGACCCTGGCTCCGGGCCTCGAAGCCGTAGCTGCGCCTTCCGTCGACCTCGCCCAGGTCGTAGAGGGTCGTCACCAGATCGGTGCCGGGAAGGACGGGGCGGGAGAACCGCACCGCCAGGCGCCGGACCGCAGCCGGGTCACCGCCCGCCGCCTCGGAGACGACGATCTGGCTGCACATGGCCATCGTGCACAGCCCGTGGACGATGATCCCCGGGAGCCCGGCCTCCTTGGCGGCCGTCTCGTCCAAGTGGATGGGGTTCTCGTCGCCCGAGGCGTCGCGATAGCGGAACGTCTGGTCCGGATCCACGTGGACGACCCGCTCGGCCACCGGGGTCTCTCGGGCGCCGGTGGGCAGGGCGTGGTCGGGGCGGGCCTCGCCGGCGCTGTGGCCGCCACCGAGGCCGCGGATGAACATGGTGGCGAACTGCTCCAGCGCGAACGTGCCATCGTCGCCCCGGCTGGTGACGGCAACCGTCAGCTCGGCTCCCGAACGCCTCGATCGGATCGCCCGCACCTGCGCCTCGCTGACGAGGGTCTGGCCGGCGAGGAGGGGACGGGGGAATCGCATGTCGTGGGCCAGGTGCACGAGCATGGGCAGGGCCTCGGCGGGCACGGCGGCGAGCACCGCGGCCATCATCGTCGGCCAGGTCGGCACCACCCCGAAGACTGGTGGCACAAGCGTCCCGGACTCGTAGACAGCGAGGGCGTCGTTCGTGGCGGCCGCGTAGGCCCGGGCCCGCGCCGGGTCGACGACGGCGGTGTCGGGGCCGTGGCGCGACCCCACCTTGGCGGTGTCGAGCACCAGCGACTGCTCCATCAGCGGCGACGACCTCTCATTGCCTTGCCCGCCGAGGGGCGGCCGGGGAGATGCCAGTGGCCTGCGACCGCCCGCCGCTAGCGTCGCACACCGTGCAGGTCGAGGTCATCAGGAGCCGCCGGCGCCGGAAGACCGTGCAGGCGGCCGAGCACGGCGGGGTGGTCCGAGTCCTCATCCCCGCTTCCATGAGCAAGGCCGACGAGGAGCGATGGGTCGCCCACATGGTGGCCCGGCTGGGGCGGCGCCGGGCAACCGAGGCCACCGACCTGGGGGCCCGGGCCGCCGTCCTGGCCAGCCGCTACCAGCTCCCACGCCCCGCCGACGTGCGCTGGGTCGACAACCAACGGTCCCGCTGGGCCTCGTGCTCGCCTGCCGATGGCGTGATCCGGGTGTCGTCGCGGCTGGCCGGCTTCCCCTCGTGGGTCGTCGACTACGTGCTCGTGCACGAGCTGGCCCATCTGGTGGAGCCGAGCCACAACCGGGACTTCTGGGCGCTGGTCAACCGTTACCGCCGCGCCGAGCGGGCGCGGGGCTTCCTGCTGGCCAAGAGCGGCGACGACGGCGCCCACGCCTGACCATCGGCCGAACGGCGCGCCCATCCGCCGTCCCCGCGGCGAAGCTCCGCCCCTCCCGGCGCGTGCGGTCGCCGGAGACTAGGCGCTGGCGCCCGCCCCGCCGCCGCGCCCCGACCGCCGCCCGGAGCGGTCCTGTTGATCTTCGCCGGTGCACGTGCAGTTGTCGGTGGCCATGCCGCAGCCGTTGCAGGCAACCCGGCCTTCGCCCTCGAGGTGGACGCCGGCTCCGCAGAGGGCGCAGACTGAGTTGGATAGATCGATGTGAGACACGGCGCCATTGTGCCCGTTGGCGGTGAGCGGTGCGAACGCGAGCGTCAGCGTGCGTCGACCCCGGGTCCCAGCCGCCGGCGGAGGTCGTCCACCAGGCGTTGGGCCAGGGCGGGCGTCAACAGGTCGGTCCCGTGGCCGTGGCCGGGCATCAGCCACAAGTCCTTGGGCTCTCCCGCCCACTCGTAGAGGGCGCGGGCGTGCTCCTCGCCGAAGTAGTGGTCGGTCGGGTCGTGGACGACAATCGTGAAGGCGGGGGCGATGGCCGCCACCACCTGGCGGGAGTCCGGCACCGCCTCCAGCGTGGCGGCGACGCGCGTGCGCAGGACCCATGCCATGACCTGCCGCCCCGCCGGCGTCGTCACGTACCGCCGGATGCGTCGGGTGGCCGGCGTGTCCCACGCCGCCCAGCGCGACGGCGCGCTGACCGCCACCACGCCGGCCACGCCCCCGAAGATGCCGGCGTGCAGGAGGACGGACGCCCCGCCCAGGCTGACACCGACGGTGACCACGGGGAGCCCGGCGGGCGCCGCCGCCACCGCGGCCTGGACGTCCAGGGGCTCGTCCCGGCCGAGGGTGCAGTGCCCGCCCGAGCGCCCGTGGCCGCGCAGCTCGGGCACGAGCACGTGGACGTGACCTGCGAGCAGGCGGGCGAAGGCGTAGATGCGCGGGGTGCGGGAGGAGTGCACGAGGCCGTGCACGAGCACCACGGTGGCGAAGGCGCCGGGCGGGCCCTGGAGCCGCGCCCCGGTGAGCCGCACCCCGTCCGCCGTCAGCAGCGACAGCTCCTCGGCCCGACCGTAGCGGGGGACGAAGGCGTACCGGCGGACGAGGCTCGTCAGCGCCCGGCCGTAGCTCGACGCGCTCGCCGCCACTCGTCCTCCGCCTGCCCCAACTCGGTCGACGGCGGTCCGTCGTGGAGGTACTCGTCCAGCAGCGCGCCCCACCGTCCGCTGGCCCGCAGGCGCCCGAAGATGGCGCTCATGCCCCACACCACGCGGTCGAGGATGACGTAGGACGGGGGCATGTTGAGCAGGCGGATGACGTCGCCGAACTCGCCCTGGAGGTCGAGCATGCGCCCGAGCGTGCGCCCGACGAACTCCGAGGTGAACGTGAACTCGTCCTTCTGGAACGGGATGTAGGGGCCGCTGCAGTACACGTACAGGCGCTCGGGGTCGAGGCCGTGGTCGGCGGGCAGGAAGCCGGCCCGCACGAGCGACCGCACCAGCCCGTCGGGGTCCTCGGCGAGGATGGCGTCGAGGATGGGGCTGAGCGTCTCCAGCTCGCCGGGCGCCCACCGCTTCACGAGCCCGAAGTCCAAGAAGGTGACCCTGCCCTTCTCGGGATGGAAGCGGTAGTTCCCGGGATGGGGGTCGCCGTTGAACACCCCGTGGTGCCAGATCGACCCTTCGGCGAAGCGGAAGAGGATCTCGGCGGCCACGTCCTTGTGCTCCTGGGTGGCGCTGTCCTGGAACTCCGCCCAGGAGAGCCCTTCGACCCATTCGCTGGTGATCACCCGCCGGGCGCACCGCTCGGCGACGATGTCGGGCACGTGGATGAAGGGATGGCCGCGGTAGCGGTCGGCGAACTCGGCCTGGCACTTCGCCTCCAGGCGGTAGTCGAGCTCGTCGCCCATACGGGCCCGCAGCTCGTCCACCATGGCCTTCACGTCCATGTTCTTCAGGGCGAAGCTGGCGAACAGGCCGTAGAGGAACTCGGCGTTGTCCAGGTCGGAGCGGATGGCCTTGTCCACCCCCGGGTACTGCACCTTGACGGCCACGATGCGGCCGTCGGGCATGACCGCCTTGTGCACCTGCCCGATCGACGCCGCCGCCGTCGGGATGGGGTCCCAGTCGAGGAACAGCTTCCGGGGGTCGGCACCCAGCTCCTCGCGAATGACGCCCTCGGCGAGGCTCGGGGCCATCGGCGGCACGTCCGCCTGCAGGGTGGCCAGGGCGGCCCGGGCCTCGGGGGGGAGCCCCTCGGCGATGAACGAGATCATCTGGCCCGCCTTCATGATGGCGCCCTTCATGCCCCCGAGCACCTCGGCGACGTCCTGGGCGCTGCGGATGGCGAAGCTCTCCTCCAACCGGGCCCGCTGCTCCTCGGTGGCGCGCCGGCCCCTGAGCTTGACCGTCGTCCACGCGAGGGCCCGGCGGACGGAGAGGCGCCAGACCCGTGCCTGGCGATCGATGCGGTTGCGGCGGTCCTCGTCGGCCAGGGCGATCCCGACTCCGGCGGCGCCGGCGATGGCGACCCCGGCGGCGGCCAGGGGGACGGCCTTGCGCACGGTCAGGCGCTCGCCCCTAGATGACTGCTGTTCTGTCGCGCGGCGCGGCGACCGAGCCTGCGAAGTCGCACCTCAGCGCTTTGGGCCGCCCGCCCGACCGAAGTAGATCCCCGTGTTGTAATCGGACTACCGGTGCGGTGCGACGGCACCGTACCGTCGAGGCCGGACCGAGGGCTGACCGAAAGTAGATCTAGACCCCCCGCTCACAGTGGGGCTGTCCTGCTGCTGAATTGTCGCCCTC
>DATAAF010000053.1:0-7816 GCA_036260255.1 Acidimicrobiales bacterium
CGCTCGTCAGAACGCGGCGACTCCGGTGTCCCACATCGTCGGGAAGACGAAGAGCGCCAGGCCGAGCGGCACGAGCACGAGCCGCGGCGCCACGCCGCGCCGGCCCAGGCGCCCGAAGCGCCAGTCCGCCCCGGCCGCCGCGATCACGAAGCAGATGACGGCCCCGAGATAGAAGAAGAAGCTGGTCTCGTCGCTCATCCGATGGACCCTCGAGCGGGCGTTCTCACGTGAGGAGCAGGATGAGGATGATGATCAGGATCAGGGTTCCGAGCCCGATGTACATGGTCACCTCCGTTCGCGGTTGCCTGTCTTGGGGGTTCCCTTCTGGCCGTTGACGCAAACCGCACGCGCCGCCACGCAGAGTGGTGGTTGCACCGGATCGGCGGGGGTCGACCGGTACGATCCCGCCGTGATCCGGCGTGCGCTTGTCGGGGCGGCTGCGGCGGTGCTGCTGACCGCCTGTGGGTCGGGCACCGAGCGGACGGCGGCCACCACGGCGCCCACGACCACCGCGCCCCCTCCGACCGTGTCCACGACGGCTCCGGTGCCTCGGTCGACGGTGGCCACCGCCACCGTCCCCGTGGTCAACGTCTACGACGATCCGGGAGCGCCCGCACCCGCCCGCTCCCTCGAGCACCCGATCCGGCCCCAGGGGACGCCCCTCGTGTTCCTCGTGGTCGAGGAGCAGCCGGAGTGGCTGAAGGTGCTGGTGCCTGTCCGGCCCAACGGCACCACCGGGTGGATCCGGACGTCCGACGTCACCCTGGCGTCCCACACCTTCCGCATCCTCGTGGAGCTGGGCGCCCACCGCCTCACCGTCTGGAAGGGCAACGACGTGTTCGCCGTGGAGCCCATCGGTGTGGGGCGCCAGGAGGCACCCACCCCGGGTGGCGTCTTCTACACCCTGCAGCTCCTCAAGACGGTGGAGGAGCAGGACCAGCGGGCGTACGGGCCCTATGCCTACGCGCTCTCCGGGTTCTCCGAGGTGCTCACGAGCTTCATGGGCGGGGAGGGACGGCTGGCCATCCACGGGACGAGCGACCCGTCGAGCGTCGGCCAGGACGTCAGCCATGGATGCATCCGCATGACGAACGAGGCCATCACCCGCCTGGTGACCGAGCTGCCCCTCGGCGTCCCCGTCGAGGTACGCGCCTGATCCGGGGTCCCTACGTCGGCGTGATGCGCAGGCCCAGCTCGGAGAACTTCTCCAGCGGGCGGTCGTAGCCCCGCTCGAGGTGGTGGACGCCCCGCAGGGTCGAGGGGCCCTGGGCGGCGGCGGCGGCGATGACGTAGGCGAAGGCGCCCCGCACGTCGGGCATCACCATCTCGCCCCCGTCGAGCGGGGTGACCCCGCGGACGAGGGCCGAGTGCTGCCACCCGCTCTGCTGGAACCGGCACGCCTGTCCCACCAGGCACTGCTCGAACAGCTCGACCTCGGCGCCGAGGGCGCGCAGCGCCTCCACGTAGCCCAGCCGGTCCTCGAACACCGTCTCGTGCACCACCGACATTCCCGGCACCTGGGTGAACAGCACGACCAGAGGCGGCTGCCAGTCGGTCATGAACCCGGGGTGGGTGCTGGTCTGCACCGCCGCCGGCCGCAGCTCCTCGGCCGAGGCGGCGATGCCGTCCTCGGAGATCTCGAAGTGCGCGCCCATGCGCTGGAGGGTGGAGATGGCGGTGACCAGGCGGTCCTGCGAGCAGCCCCGCACCCGCACCCGCCCTCCGGTGGCCAGCCCCGCCACCAGGTAGGAGAGCGCCTCGATGCGGTCGCCCCCCAGGCGCTGGCGGGCGCCGCTCAACCGGGGGACGCCCTCGATGATGAACACCCGGTCGGGCTGCATCTCGATGCGGGCCCCCATGCGCTGAAGGAAGAGGGCGAGCTCGACCACCTCGGGCTCGATGGCGGCGTTCTCGAGGGTCGTCCGCCCCTCCGCCTTGGCCGCGGTGACCAGCACGCTCTCGGTAGCCCCCACGCTCGGGAACGGCAGGCGGATGTGGGCGCCGTGGAGCTGGATGGCCTTGGCCTCCAGCCCCTCAGGCGTGAGCTCGACCTCGGCGCCGAAGCGGCGGATGGCTTCCACGTGGAAGTCGACCGGGCGGGCCCCGATCGGGTCACCCCCGACCAGGGGGACGAAGACCTCGCCGACGCGGTGGAGCAACGGCCCGAGCAGCAGGATCGGCACCCGGTTGAGCCCGGTGTAGGAGACGGGGATGCGACCGTCGGTCACGGTCACCGGGTCCACGACGACGTCGGCCCCGTCCTCGGCGCTCCCCACCGGGTCCTCGAAGGCGACGCCGGCTCCCAGCGACTGCAGCATCGACGAGGTGATGGCCACGTCGCCCAGGTAGGGGGCGTTCAGGATGGTGCTCGGGCCGTCGGCGAGGAGGGCGGCGACCATGAGCTTGGTCACCGCGTTCTTGGAGCCACCGACTCGCACCTCGCCCCGAAGAGGGCCGGCCGGCTCGATCTTCCAGGCGCTGGCGTCCGGCACGGGCGCCATCATGGCACCCTTGGGCGCCGCCGCCGGTCGGCTTCCCGGGATGGCTGTGATCAGGCGGGGGACGGGAGCGGGGCGTCGGCCACGCGGTCCGGCGCCAGCGCGGCGGGAAGCTCCTGGGCGTGGACCACCCGCAGCCGCTGCGTCGTCCGGGTGACAGCGACATAGAGAGCCCGGAGGCCCTGTGGGCTCTCGGCCACCACCGCCGCCGGCTCGACCACCACGACCGAGTCGAACTCCAGGCCCTTGGCTGTCCCCAGGGCCAGGACGGCGGCAGGCGCGTCGAGGACGGCGGCGTCGGTGCCGGCCGCCGCCAGGCCGGGTCCGACCGAGGCGGCAAGCGGTCCCAAGAGGGCAGCCGGAGCCACCACTCCCACCTTCCCCGGCGCCACGTGCTCGATCTCGTCCCGCACCGCGGAAGCCGCCTCGGCCACCAGGTCGTCGGCGTCGACCCGAGAGAACACCGGCCCCACGCCCGATCGCCGGACGGGAACGGGCGGGGTCAGCTCGGGCGCCGCCTCGGCGAGGATGCGGGCGGCCACCTCCATGACCTCGGCGGGCGTGCGGTAGTTCACCGTGAGGTGCACGACCCGGGGGTCGCGCCGGCGGGGAAGGTGGGCGACGACCTCGTCCCAGCTGCCGGGCGCCCACACACCGGTGGCCTGGCCCAGGTCACCGACGATCGTCATCGACCCGCTCGGGCACCGCCGCGCCAGCATCCGCCACTGCATGGGCGACAGTTCCTGGGCCTCGTCGACCAAAACGTGGCCGAAGGTGCGGGTGGCGAGGTCGGGAACCTCCTCGTCGCCGTCGTCGACCTGCTCGAGCAGGTGGCGGCGGAGGGCGGCCCGCGTCGCCCGGTCGGCGCCGATGTCGTCGAGGGCGCGCTCGATCGCCCAGCCTTCGCCTCCCTCGTCGGGCTCGTCGGCGAAGCCGGCGCCGGCCGCCGCCCGCCTCGGCCCCCGGGTGGGCACCGGCCCGAGGAGGGTGACGGCCTCGTCGTGCAGGGCGACGTCGGCGTCGGTCCACGGCACGTCGGCCAGGCGGCGGCTCCGGGGCCGGTGGATGGCCCGGCACTCGTCGTCGCCGAGGATCCCCCTCCCGGCGTCGGCCACGAGGCGCGGCGACCCGAGGAACCGGTGCAGCAGGGACTCGGGCGTGAGCACCGGCCACATGGCGTCGCAGGCGGCGACGAACTCCGGTGTCTCCCGCAGGCGCTCCTCCACCTCGGCCTTGCCACCGTCGCCGGTGGCCACGCCGCGGCGGGCGAGCTGGCGCAACAGCAGCCGCAGGACACCGCGCTCCACCGCGACCCGCCGCTCGTTGTGGGTGCCGGACCGGCGCCCCGTGCGGGTCACGATGCGAGCCGACTCGGCGACGGACACGGTGAGGCGGTGCACGCCGAAGGGGATCACCGCCGGCTCGCCCAAGGGCTGCTGGCGCTGCACCACGGCCCGGGCCATGACCTCGACCATCCGCGGATCGCCCTTGACCCGGGCGGCGGCGGGGGAGTCGACCCCCCGGACCGGGGTGGCCGGCCGCAGCCCCGACGGCGTGGCGAAGGTGACGGTGTGCTCGCCCAGCGCCGGCAGCACGTCCTCGATGTAGCGGAGGAAGACGCGGTTCGGACCGACGAGGAGGACGCCCGCCCGCTCCAGGGGGAACCGGTGGGTGTAGAGCAGGTAGGCAGCCCGGTGCAGTGCGACCGCCGTCTTGCCCGAGCCCGGGCCGCCCTCGACGACGAGGATGCCGGGGAGTGGTGCGCGGATGACCTCGTCCTGCTCGGCCTGGATGGTTGCCACGATGTCGCTCATGCGCCCGGTGCGGGAGCGCTCGAGGGCGGCGAGCAGGGCCCCTTCTCCCATGAGGACGAGGCCGCCCGCCTCGCCCTCCGGGGACGGCTGCCCGAGCAGCTCGTCGTCGATGCCGGTGATCCGCCGACCGCGGAAGATGAAGTGCCGACGGCGGGTGAGCCCCATCGGGTGGACACCGGTCGCCCGGTAGAACGGCTCGGCCGCCGGCGCCCGCCAGTCGACGAGGAGGGCGTCGTGGTTCTCGTCGGAGACGGCGATGCGCCCGATGTACAGCCGCTCGCCGTCCTCGTGGTCGGTCCGCCCGAAGCACAGCGGCCCGTCGCCCACCCGGAGCTCGGCCAGCCGGCGTTCGGTGACGTGCATGCGCACGTCGCGCTCGAGGCGAGCCTGGTGGGTGCCGCCGGCGCCTTGGTCGAGCACGCCGGCGACGACCTTGCGGGCCTGCTCTCGCATGGCCTCGAGCCGCTCGTAGGCACGGTCGACCACCGCCTGCTCGGCGGCGATCTCGACATGGTGGATGGAGGGTCCGGAGGGCTGGGCTGGCGCGGTCATCGAGAAGGTGCTGCGACTGTAGTGAATTCAGCGCGGCCTTTTTCGGCTGAACGTCAGGCGGATATGGATGATTTCCGCTGTCTTTCGCCCGGTGCTATTTGAACATTCTAACACCGGGCGGTCCCGACGGAGCGGGCGACGCGCGGGTGGTCGCCTCCGCCTCCCAGTCGAGGTGCCGGGTTCCGTCCTCCGCCAGGTGGACGCTTGCCAGGCGCACCACCGGAACTTGGCGGCCGGCGCCGGCGTCCTCCCAGCGCACCGCCCGGACCACCGGTCGCGTCCAGTGGCGCTCGACGATCTCGACGACGAAGGCCCCGTCCACCAGGGCGATGCCGAGGGGCCACACCTCGACCAGCCACCAGGCATGGAGGCTGGCCCGGGCCCGCACTCCGACCCTGTCCATCTGGCCGCTGACGGTCGCCTCCTCGTGGTCGGGGACGATCCTCACCTGGGCCCCCGAGATCACCCGGCTGCCGAACCGCTGCTTCTCACCGGTGAGGTGCTGGCGGAACGGCGGCAGGGCTCGCTCCTTGGCCAGCTCCTGCAGCAGGCGGCCTTGCTTGTCGAGGTACGACGTGCGCCGCCAGGCCCGGGCCCAGCTCCATGTCATCCCGAGGCTCCGGGGCAGCTCCATCTCCTTCGGCGCGAGGACGGCGTCGGCCCCCATCCAGGTTTGCATGCGGTTGAACAGCTCGGGCGGCATGCCGAACTGGTCGCGCCACAGGCGCAGCGCCCGCAGGCAGGCGCACGGCTCCCCGCCGAGCACGAGCATGGCCCGCTCGGCGCTCAGGTCGTGGTCGTGGAGCACGAACTTCCCCCGCTGCCAGCTGACCCGGTGCTCCTCGCCCTCGCACGGGATGGTGGCCGAGACGGGGGCGACGTGGTGGTACCACCGCGGTCGGCGGGGGAGGGTCACGGGACCCATCCTCGCGCCGCGCCGGCGACAGCCCGCGGGGCCGGCGGCCGGCGGGCAGACTCGGCATCGTGTTCGACCCGGCCACGGCGACCCTGGAACGTCTCCTCGCCGAGGCGGCCGACGACGCCACGCGCCGGCACTGGGAGGCCTACCTCAAGGGGACCGCTCGCTTCCGGGGCGTCCCCATGGCCGGCGTCCGCTCGGCCGTGCGCCGGACGTGGCGCGAGCACGCGCTGGTCGAGGCGTCCACCAACGACCTGCTGACCCTGGCCCACCGGTGGTTCGCCGCGCCCACGTCCGAGGACAAGCTGGCCGCCGTCCTCCTCCTCGCCGAACAAGTGCCCGATCGCCTCGGTGTCGAGCACCTCGGCGCCCTCGCCGCGCCGTTCGGCGCCGGCCACATCGCCGACTGGAACGTGTGCGACTGGTACGCGACCAAGACGCTCCACGTCTTCCTGACCTACGACCCCGACGACACCGAGCCCCGGGCGCGCGGCCTGGCTCGGTGGGGTCGTGCCGAGAGCCTGTGGCAGCGGCGAGCCGGCCTGGTCGCCTTCGTCAAGCTGGCGCCCCGGGCCGCCGAGCAGTTCGAAGGGTTCACCGAGCTGGTGCTGCAGCTGTGCCGCGACAACCTGGTCAGCGACGACCGCTTCGCCCACACCGGGCCCGGCTGGGTCCTCCGCGAGCTCTCCCGTTCCGAGCCTGACGCCGTCCGCCGCTTCGTCGAGGAGAACGACCGCCTGTCGGACGAGGCCCGGCGCATGGCGCTGGCCCGGCTCCGCCGGGGCCGCTACCGGCGCCGCTGACGCGGCGTCTCGGACCACCTCTTGGCTGACCCCTAGCCCGGACGCTCGCCACGAGGCCGGGTCTGGGCACGACGGACAAGGTGACGAAGAAAGCCTCGTCGGCGACATCGATGACGATGAACCAGACGCCGGTTGACGCTCTGCCGGTGACGATCTGCCATACACCGATGGCGATGACGGCCAGGACGCCGACGAAGAGCCACGGTGTGCGGGGTGGTTGGCTGCGGTAGGACTTCTCCCGCAGCGCGGAGAAAAGACCGCAGAGAAGCGCCCAGACGCCAAGGGGGAGACATGTACGTTCAAGTCGTCACCTACGGGCTCGGCGGAATCTCCGAGCGTGAGTACCTCGACGTCGCGAACGACGTCGCATCCCGGTTCGCGGCCATGCCGGGGCTGCAAGCCAAGATCTGGCTCGAGGACCAGGATCGGGGCCGCTATGGCGCCGTCTACCTGTGGGACGACCGCGAGTCCATGGAGCGCTTCCTGGCCTCGGACCTCTTCGAGGCGACCAATCGCGATTTCGTCGACGTGTACTCCGCAGGGTTCGACGTCCTCGAGAACCTCACGGGGCAGACGCAACCCGTCCTCGACCTCGTTCCCGCGGCCCGGCAACTCCCCAGGCGTGCGTCCGGGCGACCGGCGGTGAAGAAGGCACCGGCGACCGCGGGGGCCACCCGGGCGACCGGTGCACGCAAGATCCCAGTGACGACGAAGAGTCCGGCCAAGGCCGTCGCGCCCGCCAAGAAGACCACGGGGGCGTCGAAGAAGGCGGCGAAGGCCGCACCCAAGAAGGCGGTGAAGGCGGCCAAGAAGGCCGGGAAGAGATCCTCGAGGTGAGGAGCTCGCCGCCAGGAGCGTGACGAGGACACTCGGCATAGCGGCAGCCTCACGCCTCCGGGAGAGCCACGTCTCTCACCCGGTGCGAGGGCCTGGCCGGAGAGGTTCCGATCACCGGCGAAACCCCGTCCTCCCCGCCGCAGTGACAGGTGCAGTTGGCGCGCCCCTTCGCCAGTCGCCAGGAAATCGCCCTCGTTCTCCGAGCCGTTCGCCCTCACCGGCCGGTTCGTCGAGGTGCGGATGACGCTCACGGCGAACGCGTCGGGAGACTCGCCGATCCTCTCGGACGTCCGCATCGAGGTGGCCAACCAGCCACCGGACTGCTCCGGGGCCACCGTCGACATCAACAGGTTGTGGCCTCCGAACCACACGATGCGCACCGTCACCGTGAGC
>DATAAF010000054.1:0-3735 GCA_036260255.1 Acidimicrobiales bacterium
CGGCGACGATGGAGCTCCTCGCCCAGCGGGCTGCCCTCGATGCCGACGTGGGCGACCTCATGGACGCCCTGCCCCCGCTCGCCCGGGTCCTGCGCTACGGAAGCGTCCGGCGGGCCGCCGTCGACGCCGACGTGGGCGACCTCATGGACGCCCTGCCTCCGCTGGCCCGGGTGCTCCGCTACGGCAGCGTCCGCCGCAGCGACACGGAGGCGGTGGCGGCGGTCGTGGACGGCCTGGTCGCCCGGGTCAACATCGGCCTGCCGGTGGCGGCGTCGTCCCTCGACGACCAGGCCGCGGCCGAGCTGGTGCGCCGCATCTCGGGCGTCCACGGCGCCCTCGCCGTGCTCGACCGCCCCGACCTGCGGAAGTCGTGGGAGGAGGCTCTCGGGTCGCTCGTGGACCGGGCCGGCCTGCACGGGCTGGTGGCGGGCCGGGCCACCCGCCTCCTCCTCGACGGCGGGACGCTGCCCGCCGACGGAGCGGCGACCCGCCTGGCCGCGGCGCTCTCCGTCGGCGAGGACCGGGCCCGGGCGGCGGCGTGGATCGAGGGGTTCCTGTCCGGCAGCGGGATGGTGCTGCTCCACGACGAGGCGCTGCTCCGGCTGCTCGACGGGTGGCTGCAGGACGTCCCCGACGAAGGGTTCACCGACCTCCTCCCTCTCCTGCGCCGCACCTTCGCCACCTTCGAGGCGTCCGAGCGCCGCCAGATCGGCGATCGGCTGCGCCGGATGGGGCCCGACCGGGCGACGGCGCCGGCGGCCGGCGCCGGCGAGGATGGTCGGTTCGACGCCGGGCGGGCGGCACCCGTGCTGGCGACGGTGGCTCGCCTCCTGGGCCTGGAGGAGGGGAGCGGTGGCTGACGCCGAGCAGCTCCGGCGCTGGCGCCTCGTACTGGGCGGCGGCGAGGCGGACGGCACCGGCGCCGGGCTGACGGGCCACGACGCCGGCGTCGACGCCGCCCTCGCCGCCCTTTACGGCGGTGGTGGTGGTCCGTCGGCGGCCGAGGCTCCCGGCGGGCCCCGCCGGGGACGGCGACCCGGGCCCCGTGGGCGCGCCGGCGGGCTGGGGGCGTCGGCCCCGTCGGTCGTGCGCTGGCTGGGCGACATCCGCACCTACTTCCCGTCTTCGGTCGTCCGGGTGATGCAGCAGGACGCCATGGACCGCCTGGGCCTGCGCCAGCTCCTCCTCGAGCCGGAGCTGCTCGAGGCGGTGGAGCCCGACGTCCACCTGGTATCGACCTTGCTGGCCCTCAACCGGGTCATGCCCGAGCAGACCCGCCAGACCGCCCGCCGGGTCGTGGCCGCCGTGGTGGAGCAGCTCGAGCGGCGGCTGGCCCAGCGCACCCGGCAGGCGGTGACCGGCGCCCTCGACCGGGCGTCGCGCACCCGCCGCCCGCGGCCCGCCGACCTCGACTGGAACCGCACGATCCTGGCCAACCTTCGGCACTACCAGCCCGAGCACGGCACGGTCATCCCGGAGACCCTCGTCGGCTATCGGCGCCGGCACCGGGCGTTCCAGCGCGACCTGATCCTGTGCGTCGACCAGAGCGGCTCGATGGCCTCGTCGGTCGTGTTCTCCGCGGTGTTCGGCGCGGTGTTGGCCAGCATCCGCACGCTGCGGACGGCGCTGGTGGTCTTCGACACGTCGGTCGTCGACCTCACCGCCGAGCTGGACGACCCCGTGGAGCTTCTCTTCGCCACTCAGCTCGGCGGGGGCACCGACATCAACCAGGCCCTGCGCTACTGCCAGGGGCTCGTGCAGAGCCCGTCGGCAACGATCCTCGTGCTGGTGAGCGACCTGTTCGAGGGTGGCGCCGAGGACGAGATGCACCGGAGAGTCGCGGCCCTCGTGGCGGGCGGCGTGCAGGTCGTCGCCCTCGTGGCCTTGTCCGACGACGGCGCACCCGCCTACGACCACGAGAACGCTGCCGCGCTGGCCGCCTTGGGAGTGCCCGCCTTCGCCTGCACGCCCGACCTCTTTCCCGACCTCATGGCCGCCGCCATCGAGCGGCGCGACCTCGCCCGGTGGGCGGCGACCCACGACCTGGTGGCCGCCCGCCCGGAAATGCCCGAGCGGTGACAGGCGTTGTAATCGTTCCTATGGCACTCACCGACACCGCATTCGACGCCGCACAGGAGGGTTGGCGCGCCCACGCCGCGTGCCGGGACGCCGACGTCAACACCTTCTTCCCGACCACCGACGAGGAGGCCGAGCCCGCCAAGGCCATGTGCGCCACCTGCCCGGTCCGTCTGGAGTGCCTGGAGTTCGCCCTTGCCACCCGGCAGGAGGACGGCGTCTGGGGCGGCCTGACCGAGACCGAGCGGCGCCGGCTCCGCCGCCGCCGCCAGGCCGCCGCCCGGGCCACCCGGGCCGCCGCGGCCGCCGCCTGACCGGCACGGGCGTCCCCGGGGAGTGGCGCCCCACTCCCCGGCAGCTGGCCGAAGCGGCCGGCCGCAGCATCCCCGACGTCATCGCCCCCGACCTGGCGGTGCTGTTCTGCGGCATCAACCCGGGCCTGTGGTCGGGGGCGGTGGGCCACCACTTCGCCCGCCCCGGCAACCGCTTCTGGAAGGTGCTGGCCGGTGCCGGGTTCACCGACCGCGTGCTGTCGCCGTTCGAGGAGCGGGAGCTGCTCGACGTCGGCGTGGGCATCACCAACCTGGTGGCCCGGGCGACGGCCCAGGCGGCCGAGCTGACGGCGGACGAGCTCCGCGCCGGGGCACGCCGCCTCGCCGCCAAGGTGCGCCGTTACCGGCCGCGGTGCGTGGCGTTCGTGGGCCTGGGCGCCTACCGCACCGCCTTTGGGCGGCCCGAGGCCACCGTCGGCCCGCTGCCCGACGGCGTCGGCCTGGCCCGGGCGTGGCTCCTGCCCAACCCGAGCGGGCTGCAGGCCCACTACCAGCTGCCCGAGCTGATCGCCGCCTTCCGAACTCTCCGCGAGTTCCTCGACGGACAGGGCGCCGCCCCGTGACCCGGTTGGGGCGGCAAGATCCCGACCTTCAGCTACCCCGGTGTGCCCGACGACGAGCTGTGCGAGCGGGTGGGCTGGAGGAGACAGCCGCCCACGTGGGGGCCTACCGGGAGGCGGGCGTCGACGGGTTCTTCTTCAAGATGGCGCACACGTCCGATCCCGACCAGATCCGCCGGGCCGGATGGGTCCTGCGCCCGCTGGTGGCGTAGGCGCGGCCCGGGGGTCCCCCGCTCGGCCGGCGCCGACCGCCACACTGAGGGCATGCCCGTCGTCGAGCAGGTGAGGGGCGACCTGTTCAGCGCCGACCTGCCGGCACTGGCCCACGGCTGCAACTGCTCGGGGACGATGGCCGGGCCCGTGGCCAAGGAGTTCCGCCGCCGCTGGCCGGCCATGTACCGCCTGTACCGGGCCCGGTGCCGCGAGGGCCGCTTCCTGCCCGGCGACGTCCTGGCCTGGCCGGGCCCGCCGCGCGTGTACAACCTGGCCGTCCAGCTACGCCCCGGCCGCCCCGCCACCCTCGCCGCGGTGGAGATCGCCGTGGCCCGCATGCTGGAGATGGCCGAGGCCGCCGAGGTCCCGGCCGTCGGGATGCCCCGCATCGGCTGCGACCCCGGCGGCCTGCGCTGGCCCGAGGTGGAGGTCGTCATCGACCAGCTCTCGTGGACGAGTCCCGTGCAGCTGGTGGTGTTCGAGCCCGGGCCCGCGACACCGCCGGCGGCGGGGTAGGGGCCGCCGCCGCTCGGAGGAGGGCGGGGTTGGGGCCC
>DATAAF010000055.1:0-24087 GCA_036260255.1 Acidimicrobiales bacterium
CACACTTGGTGGCCATCGCCGTTTCCTGCGTGCCGACGTGGAAGGGTGGAGCGGCGACGACGGACCCGGCTCGTCGAGTGATCGAGTGCCTCGCCGACCGCGGCCCTCGCATGGGGCGGGAGGTGTCGATCTCCCCGAGCCCTGACGCGGCGCCGTGCCAAGCGGGAAAGTGCCGTGTTCGACCGCTACGGCGCAGGAAGGTCGACACACCGGGACGCGTGGGTGACGACGGGGGAGTTCGCCTGGCTGGCTCTCGAGGACGAGATGATCCGGGCCGCTTCGAGGGGCTCAGCCACCGCCGACGCCGGTTCGGCGCTGTGCTCCACTGGGTGTTCCTGGCCCGCCAATCCGAGCGGCGGTAGCGTTCGGCGAAGTGACCGAGGCCGAGCGCCGCTTCGAGCCCTTCGTCCACCTGGTCGACGTCACCGACACCGCCGCGCTGATCGGCTGGGGAGGCTTCTGGCTCGACCGCGACGAGCACGGTGGCTGCCGGGTCGTCGACGACGAGGAGCTGGACCACCCCGACCGGCAGCGGTACGGCACCATCGGGGCCCAGTCGTCGTCGTACGGGCCGGCCGTGGTGGAGGTGCTCGACCACGGCGGGTGTGTGGTCGCCCGGGCCACGACCGACGACCGCAACTCGGTCTGGGTCGAGGGGCTGGAACCGGACACCGAGTACCGCTACCGGATCGTGGTCGACGGGCGGCCGTGGGCCGACGGGCCCCGGTGGGACTGGGCCCCCGAGGACTCCGACGACGGTGGCCCGTCAGGACCCCGACCCCGCCGCTACGACATGCGGCTGCGCACGCACACCCGCGAGAACGTCGAGATCCCGGTCACGTTCGTTGCCGTGGGCGACTACGGCGTGGGCATCGCCAGTGGCGAGGCCGGCCGCCGCCAGCGGCAGGTGGCCCGGACCATGGAGTGGCTGGCGGCCACCAGGCCGGTGCGGCTCATCGTCAGCCTGGGCGACAACATCTACCACGGCCCTGCGGGCAAGGCGAAGGCGACCGGCGACGAGGATGACGACTGGTACTTCACCTTCTACGAGCCCTACCGCTACCTCATCGACCACCTGCCGGTGTACCCCACCGTGGGCAACCACGACGGCCCTGACTCGGAGTCGAGCGACGATCGGGCCCAGCTGGAGGACAACTTCCACCTGCAGACGAGGTTCCGGCGCCGGGTCGAGGAGGGCCGGGCCTCGCTCGAGCCCGGCCTGTTCTACCGCATCCAGATCGGCGCCCTGCTCGAGCTGGTGTGCGTGGACACCACCTGGGGCGCGTCGGTCGGTAGCCACTACTTCGACGACGGCGAGCACCGGCGATGGCTGGAGGACGCCCTCCCTCCACCGGAGGCCGGGACCGGCCGTCGGTGGCCGATCCCGTTCTGCCACCATCCGCCGTACTCGGCCGGGCCCGACCACCAAACCATGCCCGACCAGGTCGAGCAATTGCTCCCCCTCTACCGGCGGGCCGGTGTGCCCCTGCTGCTGAGCGGCCACGAGCACAACTTCCAGCACGGCCGAGTCGGCGGGTTGGACTACGTCGTCGCGGGGGCCGGGGGGAAGCTCGACCCGGAGGTCCCGGAGCGCTGGGAGGAGGCGGGCACCGTGGCGTGGGCCCAAGCGCCGCACTGCCTGCTGGTGGAGGTCGACGCCGAGCGGGTGGTGGTGACGCCCTACGGGTGGCCGAGGCCGGGCACGCCCCACAGCCGCTGGAGTGCGTGACCCCGGAGGGAGCGCCGGTCGACGGTCGGGTGGTGATCGAACGACCGTGAGCCGGCCCGGAGCCGGCCAGTCCGGCAGCCTGCCTTCTCCCACGTTGTCCCCGAGCGCCGTCCACAGCATCCAGCCGTGAAGAGAGTTCTCGCGGAACTCGAGGATGGTCGCGAGGGGACCCGTCAGTGGCTGGAGACGCCGAGCGATAAGTGCCGTGTCGAGTCGGCCTCCGATGCGGGCCACCCGAGCGGGATCGACAGAGGGGGGTTTACCGCTTGTTCGCTCGTCGGGTCCGACGGATCGTCTTCGGGAGTTCAGCGATACGAGTGGAGCTGGTCGATGCTTGCTCAGCCGGTGTCATGGCTGGACTGGGAGCGCGACGACGTTGGATTGCTTCCCCTCGTCTTCCCAGAGCCCCTCGAGGTGGCGCGTTGCCCTGTCGTCGTAGTCAGGAAAGAGGTGGCCATAGCGGTCGTAGGTCACCTTGATCGAGGCATGCCCGGCCTTGGCCTGGACCACTTTTGGGTTAGCGCCGCTGGCGATCCACAGGGAGATGGCGCTGTGGCGCAGGTCGTGCGGTCGTAGGGGAGCGAGCCCCGACAGCTGGGCCGCTTCATTGAAGTGTCTCCTGCGGAAGTGGTACGGGCGGAGGATGGCTCCCGTAATGGAGGTGAACAGCAAGTCCTCGCGGCCGACTCCGAACGTCTCAACGTGATCCTTCAGCGCCGCCAGGGTCTGTCGGGGCAGCGGGACCTTTCGGTGGCTCGCCTTCGTCTTCAGAGGGCCGAACTCGGGCCGGCCGTTGTCGAGGATCAGGTTTTCGGCGACCTCGACCGTGCCCCGCTTGAAGTCGACCCGCTTCCCGCGAAGCGCTCCCAGCTCGCCGATGCGCAAGCCCCCGGTGCCGGCCAGGAGGACGAGCGCCCTGTACCGCGGATGAATCGCATCCGACAGGTTGACGATGTCCCGCAGCGAGAGCAGCCGCATCTCGCTGCGCTCATACCGGGGGAGCCCGACGCGAAAGCATGGCGAGCGCCGTATGAGATCGGCGTCGACGGCGGCCCGCAGGATGGTGGACAGCGTCTCGTAGCGCAGCTTCACGCTGCCGGGGTTGCACCCCGCCTTGGTCATGGCGGCGACCCAGGCGCGGACTTCGGGCTGGGTGATGGAGCCTACCGTCCGGTGGCCGAACTCGGGCAGCACCCAGTTCTTCAGGTCGCTGCCCCGCCGGTTGATCGTGCCGGCCGCCAGGTCGACGCTCATGGCGACGAACTGCTCGGCCCAGTCGGCGAAGAGGAGCTTGCCGCGGGTGTCGGGGACGTAGGTCCCGTCGTCGATCTCGGTCCGCGTCCGGCGGAGCCACGCTCTCGCCTCGCGGATGGTCGGGAACGTCTTGCTGCGGGTCTTGCCGTTCGGGTACCGGATCCGCGCCTTGTGGCCGCCAGGGACGACCTCGATCCACTGCTTCACGCCCTGGATCGTAGTGGCACCTTTTCCTGACGAGGGGGACCTTCAGGGGGACCTTTTGGCGTCACAATGCGGAACTCGGTGACCTTCGACAGCAGCAGACGTACCCTCTGACCAGCACTTTCGCGAAAACAGCCAGGTAGGCGGACCCCATGCACCTCTTCCAGCCCAACTGGCCGTCCGACCCCGGGTACAGGCGTTGACCCATCACCGCCGTCGTCCGAAGCGTCGCGGCTCAGGCGAGCCGATCTGCGCCGTTCTTGTTGCGAGAGTCACTGGTGCACGCGACGAGCTCCTCGGCGATCGCGCGAAGCTTGCGGTTCTCCCGCTGCGATGCCCGCACGAGGATCTGAAAAGCCTCGTCGGGGCTGCACCGCTGGGAGCCCATGAGGATGCCCTTGGCCTGTTCGATGATCGCCCGCGACTTCATGGCCTCGGCCATGTCCTCGCCGAGCTGGCGGGCATCCCAATACGCCTGGGCGTTCGCCAGCACGATGCCCGCGTGGGAGGCGAACTGCAGGCCGACCTCGACGTCGTCGTCGGAGAACGCGGCACGGCGGCGGGAATAGAGGTTGAGGGCTCCCACTCCTTCGTGGCGGGCCAACAGTGGCACCGACAGGGAGCTCTGTATCCCATGCGCACCAGCGGCCTCGCTGAATGGCGGCCACTGGCGGTCCTTGTCCATGTCGTCGATGCGGAAGACCTGTCGCTGGCGGAAGGCGTCGAGGCAAGGCCCAACGCCCGTCTCGTACTGGGCGGCGTCGATCTGTGGCGCGGTGTCGTCGGTGAACACAGCGGTGCGGGCCCGCCCTTCGACGAGCATGGTGATCCCGGCCATGTCGGCGCCGCTCACCGCCGCGCAGGCGAGCTCGGCGACCCGATGCAGGGTGTCTTGGAGCGTGGCGTCGCCCACGAAGAAGCGGGACATGGCCTCGAGGCCCTTCGTCAACGACTCTGAGTTGCCAGGCATTGGACTTGCTCCCTCGAAACGGTGAGCAAGTCACATCCTCTTGGTCGAAGATGGCGGGCCAACTCAGGGTGTGTCCAGCAGCCTACCGTGCAATGGCTGGTGTGCGGTCAAGGACACGGCGAGTGACGTCTCCAGCCCCCCGGTAGATCCGCTGGGCCGCGGTCAGAGGACTGGGCACCCGCGACCGGTCCCGGGGCCGGTTGTGACGCCAGCCGGCCTTCGCCGCCGCCCCGCCGTTTGACGTTGACCTCCTCGGGGAACCATGTTCGCCCGGTTCCCGCTCGGCGTCCCAAGGCTGGGGCACGCTGCCGTCGGTGCGGCGTGGCTCGAGCGGGAACCGCAAGGCATTCCCGCGCGCGCCTACTGCGGGTAGTTCACGCCGTGGACGTCGGCGATCGCCGTGAAGCGCGGGTCGCTGTCCACGACGCTCTTGAACCTCGTGTAGACGTTGAACTCGTCCACCTGCTGGGCGTCCACCGATCGGAGCTGCGACGCCAACTCCTGTGGCGTGGGCGCGGCGCCGAGCGCGTCGTCGGTGAGGTAGTCCCAGAAGAAGCGGAGCCAGTCGCCCTCGACCGAGCGCCCGAACCCCTTCTCGAGCTCGGCGTGACACCGGTTGTCGTTCCAGTTCACGACCCCGCCAGCCGGGTCGGGCACGTCGGCGGCGACGTCGAACAGGTCGAACTTGTAGTGCTCGGCGTCGTCTGGCGGGTCCCAGAACTTGTAGTACTTGAAGACGGCGTCGGGCCCCGCCAGGTCGTTCCATGTGACGACCGACAGGAAGTGAGCGACTCCCTCGACCAGGGCGTAGGTCGACTCCTCCTGCGACCGCAGGGCGTGCAGCCCGGTTCCGGTGAACTGGCAGGGAGGGTCGTTCGAGTCGTTGTGCTCGTAGGGCTCGTTCCCGAGCACGGTGAAGTCGGGCCAGACCCGGTTGAAGACCTGGTCGTCGAACCAGTGGCCGATCTCGTGCGCCACCGCGAACTTCTTCTTCGTGCTGTTGACGTCGAGCTCCATGTACGGGCCCTTGCCGTTGGCGGCGCCGTGGTAGCAGCTGCCCGCGCCGAACTCCTTGCACGGGGTCACGATCATGTCGAAGGTCTTGCCGTTGGGCGCCTCGTTGCCGAACACCTGCTTGAGGCGCAGCACGTTCCAGGCGGCGATCCCCATGGCGCTGGAATCCGGCGTGCCGTTGGTGAAGTAGATGTGGGTGCCGTAGGAGCCGGGGTCGGCCTTGATGTCCTGGAACTTCACGTTCCCCTGCTCGTCGGTGACCCGGAAGGTGTTACCGCCAACCGTCGCCTCGTAGTACAGGCGGATCGTGAACCCCGTCGTGGCGTTCGACGTGAACGACAGGCAGCCGCTGGTCTCGCTGGCATGGAGCGGCGTCGGTTCCTCGATGCCCGGCCGGAACAGGTCGAGCCTGGCGCCGTGGGCCGGCCACAGGCCCTGGGCGATCGTGTAGCTGGGGAAGAAGACCCAGGCGTCGCCGTCGGCGTGGTAGTCCTCTCCCACGCCGTAGTCCGTGGCGTTCACCTTGTACTTCAGGCAGAACGTGTGGACATTGCGACCCCGCCTGGTGGGGACTCGATCGGGCAAGCCGGGCCCCCCGTCCACGAAGCCGTCGCGGCCGACGGGAGCAGGGCGACCTTCACCTGCGCCGAGGTCGCCGCCCGCGAACCGGGCCAGCAGCGTCGAATGGTCGTAGACAAGGAGCTGCCCGCCCGCCGCCGTCGAGCGGCCGTGGGCGTAGGCGGGGTCGGTGTAAGAGCGGAAGAGGTGGGTGCCGTCGGCGTGGGACACCTCGGCCAGCGCGACGACGCTCGCCGGGGCGGCCACGGAGAAGAAGTCAACGTCGAAGGCGGCCAGGTCGACCGTCATCCGGCTCTGCCCGTCGGCCGGCACCGTCACGTGGCCGAGGTCGGCGGCGAGGGGCCGCGACCCGTCGATCACCCGCACCCCCACGTGGGCGTCGGTCTCGTAGGGGAGGTCGCTCGTCAGCACGAGCGTCAAGGTCCCGTTCGCCAGCTCGGCCAGCCCTCGCCCGGCCGCCACCTCGCTCCACCCGAGGTGGACGGGCTCGGGCTCGGCGATGTCGCCGTGCGGCGGGACGGGTTGGGGCCGGCGGGACCTCGAGCGACTGTGGTCGCCGGCGGCCGTCGGCATCCCGAGGATGAAGGCCATCGCGGCCACGAGGACCGCGGTGAGCGGACGTATCCCACGCCTGGCACCGCCGCGGTTCATTTGACCCCCTCGGGGCCCGGGCCCACCCCCAGCCGGGACGACGCCGGGCCGGGCCACCAGCTTATGTCAGAGGGCGTCGGGGATGCCGCCCTCTCCTGGCTCATGGAGGTTCTCGCCCGGCTTGCGGATGCGGCCGGCGACATCCTCGTAGCGGGTGACGTTCTCGGCCAACGCCCGCAGCACGTCCTCGGCGACGGTGAGCGGGATCTTCACCCGGGCCACCACCCGGCAGACCACCCGGACGTTCCCGTCGGCGTCGGGGCGGGGCTGGTCGGTGACGCAGAAGTCCAGGGTGAAGTCGTGCTCGGCATGCCAGACGGAGAGGAAGTTGGCGTAGACGCCGGTCTCGGCGCCCGCGGGGACCTGGATGTCGAAGTGGACCTGGGGTGGTTGGGGCGGCTGCGGCGGTTGGGGCACGCCGCCCCCGTGCTCGCTCACGGCCGGTCGGCGGCGCGGGCCCGCAGCGCCCGCTCGACGCCGTCCTTGCCCTCCACCAAGATCCGCCGCACCGGGCCGGGAAGGCTCTCGTCGCCCAGGGCCTGGTCGGTGGCGGCCACCGTCGCCCGCTCCACGAGCGTGCCCGGGTAGAGCCCCCCGATGAGGCTGAGCGCCTCCTCGCGCGGGCGCTCCTCCCACACCCGCCCGAGCTCGGCGAAGTAGGGCTCGACGTAGGGCCGGACCAGCTCCTCCTGGCCGAACCCGGCGAACCCCGACACGACGGCGCGCACGAAGGCGAGGCTGAGCTCCCGGCTGTGCAGGCGCTCCCACGCGTCCGCCTTGGCCTCGGCGGTCTGCCGCCACGCCCGGCGGGCGGCCGCCCGGCGCTGGCCGATGTCCGTCGGGTCCCGCTCGAGCTCGGCCTCGATCAGCGCCCCGCCGTCGTCGGCGCCGTGGAAGGCCAGCGTGCCCACGATG
Organism: Acidimicrobiales bacterium; assembly: GCA_036260255.1. GTDB lineage: Bacteria > Actinomycetota > Acidimicrobiia > Acidimicrobiales > AC-14 > DASZJY01. Next base: position 7,317 of record DATAAF010000055.1, read on the forward strand.
TCCCACCGCAGGTCGGTGTCGACCTCCAGGCCGGGAAGCTCCACCTCTCCGTCGAGCAGAGCCCGGGCGTGGGCGAGCTCGGACGGGTCGTCGGCGGTGGACAGCCAGTGGCGGGCCCAGATCAGCTGGCGGTCGCTGCCCGGCTCGGCCGCCTCCAGCTGCCGCCTGGCCGCCACCGCCAGGCGGGCCCGCCCGGCCGCACGGTTGGCCGGGTCGCCGTAGACATCCAGCCCGGCGGCCGCCTGTCCCAGGAGGCGGCCGAGGACGGTGTCGTCCTCCTCGCCGGCGGCGTGCTCGAGCACCAGGTCGACGAAGCGGCGGGTGGCCAGCTCGGCGTCGCGGACCATGTCCCAGGTGGCGCCCCAGCAGAGGCTGCGGGCGAGGGGGTCGACGAGGCCGGAGAGGTGGGCGTGCAGGGTGGAGAGCGACCGCTCGTCCAGCCGCACCTTGGCGTAGGTGAGGTCGTCGTCGTTCAGCAGGAGGAGGTCGGGCTGGGGCTGGGCGGCCAGCTCGGGCACCTCGGTCGCGGGGCCGACCACGTCGAGCTCGAGCCTTCGGTCCCGCACCAGGCCCTCGTCGGTGAGGACGTACAGGCCCACGCCCACCCGGTGGGAGCGCAGGGTGGGGTGGGCGTCGGTCGCCTCCTGGGCGATGGACAGGGACCGGTACCTCCCGGCGTCGTCGAGCTCGAACCACGGGCGCAGCGTGTTGACGCCGGCCGTCTCCAGCCACTCCTTCGACCAGGCGCCGAGGTCGCGCCCGCTCGCGTCTTCCAGCACGCCGAGGAAGTCGGAGAGCTCGGCGTTCTCCCACTCGTGGCGGGGAAAGTACTCCCTGAGGCCCTTCCTGAAGGCGTCGGCGCCGACCCAAGCCGCCAGCTGCTTGAGCACCGACGCGCCCTTGGCGTAGGTGATGCCGTCGAAGTGGAGGCGGACGGCGTCGGTGTCGACGATGTCGGCCGAGATCGGGTGGGTGGACGGCAGCTGGTCCTGCACGACGGCGGCCGCCTTGGTGCTGGCGGCGAAGCGCACCCATGCCCGCCCGAACCGGGTGGCCGAGGCCGAGGCGTGGCTGGCCATGTAGGTGGCGAAGCTCTCGTTGAGCCACAGGTCGTCCCACCAGCGCATGGTGACCAGGTCGCCGAACCACATGTGGGCCATCTCGTGCAGGAGGGTGTTGGCCCTGTCCTCGCGGGCGGACTCGGTGACGCGGGACCGGAAGACCATGCGCTCGTTGAAGGTGACGCAGCCCGGGTTCTCCATGGCCCCGAAGTTGAACTCGGGGACGAAGAGCTGGTCGTACTTGGCGAAGGGGTACGGGTAGTCGAACTCGGCGGTGAAGAAGTCGAGGCCCTGTCGCGTCAGCTCGAGGAGCTCGTCGGGGTCGAGGTGGGGCGCCAGCGAGTCCCGGCAGAAGAGCCCCAGGTCGATGTCGCCGTGGCGGTCGCGGTGCTCGTGGTACGGCCCCGCCACGACGGCGGCCAGGTAGGTGGAGATCACCGGTGTCGGCGCGAACCGCCACACACCGCCTTCCCGGGAGGCCACTGGGGAGTTGCCGATGACCGTCCAGCCGTCAGGCGCGGTCACCGTCAACGCGAAGGTGGCCTTGAGGTCGGGCTGGTCGAAGCAGGCGAACACCCGGTGGGCGTCGAACGGCTCGAACTGGGTGTGTAGGTAGACGTTCCCGTCGACCGGGTCGACCACCCGGTGGAGGCCCACGCCGGTGTGCTGGTACTCGCAGTCGGCGACGACCCGCAGCTCGTTGGTGGCCAAGAGGCCGCGCAGGGCGATGCGCGCCCGCTCGGCGTCCCACGTGGTGGTGGGGAACGACCGGCCGTTGAAGACGATCTCCCGCACGGCGCGGGCGTCGAGGTCGATGAACGTGGCCAGCCCGACCAGCGGGGCGCTGAAGCGGACGACCGTCTCGCTGGTGAACGTCTCGTCCCCGGACGTGAGGTCGAGGGAGACCTCGTAGCTGATCCCCGAGACCTTGGTCGCCCGGTCCCGGGCCTCCGCCCGGGTCAGGTTGTCGTCCGTCATCCGCTCAGTATGGCCGCCCCCCGCCCGGGTACCCTCGTCTCGTGCGCGTCGGGCTGGTCTGCCCCTACAGCCTCTCCCTTCCGGGCGGGGTGCAGGGGCAGGTGCGGGGCCTGGCCCGGTCGATCCGAAAGCTGGGGCACGAGGCCCGGGTGCTGGGTCCGTGCGACGGGCCGCCACCGGAGGTGGGCGTCATCCCCCTCGGGAACACCCTCGCCACCCTCGCCAACGGGTCGGTCGCACCCCTCGCTCCGGACCTGCCCTGTGTCCTGCGCACGATGCGCGCCCTCGAAGACGAGGACTTCGACGTGCTGCACCTGCACGAGCCCCTCGCGCCGGGCCCCACCCTGACCAGCCTCGTGCTCTCGCCGGCGCCCACGGTGGCCACTTTCCACGCCGCCGGCACGAGCGCCGCCTACCGCTGGCTGCGCCCCCTCGCCCGGTGGCTGGGGCGGCGGCTCACCGTGCGCTGCGCAGTGTCCGAGGACGCCCGGGAGATGGCCGAGAGGGCCCTCGGCGGCGAATACGTCGTGCTGTACAACGGGATCGACGTCGAGTGGTTCGCCAAGGCGACGCCGTGGCCCACCGCTGGGCCCACGGTGGCCTTCGTGAGCCGCCACGAGGAGCGCAAGGGGCTGGACGTGCTCCTGGCGGCGCTGGCCCACCTGCCCGAGGACGTGCGCCTCTGGGTCGCGAGCGACGGCCCGGAGACGGCCCGCCTCCAGGCCCAGGTGGCGGATGACCCCCGGGTCGAGTGGCTCGGCCGCCTCACCGAGGAGGAGAAGGCCCAGCGCATCCGGGGAGCCGACGTGCTGTGCGCCCCCTCGTTGCGGGGCGAGTCGTTCGGCATGGTCCTGCTCGAGGGCATGGCCGCCCGCAAGCCGGTGGTCGCCAGTGACCTCCCCGGCTACCGCAACGTCGGGCGGCACGGGCGGGAGGCCCTCCTCGTCCCGCCCGGCGACGCCAAGGCCCTCGCCCGGGCGATGATCGAAGTGCTCGAGGACCCGTCCCTCGCCGCCACCCTCGTGGCGGGGGGCGAGGCCCGCGCCGCCGAGTTCTCCATGGACCGGCTGGCCGAGCGCTACCTCGACCTCTACGAGGTCGCCCGCGCCCGGCAGGGCCGGGTGGCCGTCTAGGAGCTCCGGACGTCGATCACCAGCCGGGCGGGCGCGCCCAGGGCGGTGACCTTGAAGGGGGCCCGGGTGGAGGTCCCGACGACCCACGTCAGCTGGCCCTCGAAGTCGCCGACCCTGACGACCTCCGTCACCACCGTCCCGTCGCGGGGGCGGAGTCGATCGGGCCCGGTGTAGGTCATCCGCACGCCCGCGGCGGAGACCTCGGCGCCGCTCGCGGGTGACATGCGGACCTCGAGCATCGCCGCTCCGGCGACCGCCACCTCCTTGCCCGAGCCGTCCTCCCGGACCGGCCGCTCCACGTACTCGACCTTGTAGCCGGGAAGGTCGGCGACGAACTCGAACACCACCCGGTCGAACCCCTGCTGGCCCGCCGCCCGCACCGCCCGCAACAGGGCGGGCTCTCCCGGCGCCGGTGCCGGCGCCGACACCGGCCCCCGCGTGAAGTCCCCGGCCGCCGTCGCGTCCGCGGTGGGCGCGGGCGCCGGTGAGGGTCCCGGCGGCGACGCGGTCGTGGTGGCCGCCGCCGCCGTGGTCGACGTCGTCAAGGGCACGCCGACGACCACGCCGTCGTCGTCGGACCCCGAGCCGCAGGCGGTGAGCAGGGCGGCCGCGCCGGCGAGCAGACGGATGGCGCGGCGGCCGGGCACGAAGCCACGGTAGTTGCGCGCCCTCCCTAAGATGAGCGCCGCATGGTCCTGGTCATCGTCCTCGTCGCGGTGGCAGTGCTGCTGCTCCTGTACGTGGTCGTCACCTACAACGGCCTCGTACGTGCCCGCAACCGCGTCGAGAACGCCTGGGCGCAGATCGACGTCCAGCTCCGCCGTCGCTACGACCTCATCCCCAACCTGGTGGAGACCGTCAAGGGCTACGCCACCCATGAGCGGGAGACGTTCCAGCGCGTCACCGAAGCGCGGACGGCCGCCATCAATGCGTCGGGCGTGGGCGAGCAGGCGCAGGCCGAGAGCATGATCACCGGCGCGCTGAAGTCCCTGTTCGCGGTGGCCGAGGCCTATCCGGACCTGGAGGCCAACGAGAACTTCCTCGAGCTGCAGGAGGAGCTCTCCGGCACGGAGGGCCGCATCGCCTACGCCCGCCAGTTCTACAACGACTCGGTGCTGCGGCTGAACACCAAGATCGAAACCTTCCCCACCAACGTGATCGCCAACGCCTTCAACTTCGAGCAGCGGGAGTACTTCGAGGCCGACGACACGTCTCGGGGGCCGGTCTCCGTGCAGTTCTGAGGCCCGGCGTCCCCGCTGGCTCGGAGCCCCTCCTGTACGAGCAGATCTCCGCCAACAAGCGCCGCTCGGCCCTCCTCGTTGCCGGGTTCGTCGTGCTCGTGCTGGCGATGGCGTGGGTGGTGGACCTCCTCGTCGGCTACGGCGCGGCGGGGCTGGTCGTCGCCCTGGTCCTGGTCGGCATCACCACGTTCGTGGGCTGGTGGAAGTCCGACGCCATCGCCCTGGCCATGAGCCACGCCCGGCCCGCCGACCCGGCGCAGTACGCCCGGCTCCACAACCTGGTCGAGGGGCTGTGCATCGCCGCCGGGCTCCCGAAGCCCCGGGTGTACGTCATCGACGACCCCGCCCCCAACGCCTTCGCCACCGGGCGCGACCCCCGCCACGCGGCGGTGGCGGTGACGACCGGGCTGCTCGAGAAGATGAGCCGCATCGAGCTCGAGGGCGTCCTCGCCCACGAGCTGAGCCACGTGAAGAACTACGACACCCTGGCCTCGACCCTCGCCGTCACGTTCGTCGGCGTCATCACCCTGCTCGCCGACTTCGCCCTGCGGTTCCTGTGGTGGGGCGGGCCCCGCCACCGCAACGACAGCAGCGGCGGTCGGGGCCCGTTCGCCATCCTCGGGATCTTCGGGTTCGTCCTCCTGCTGGTCGCCCCCCTCGCCGCCAAGGTCATGCAGTTCGCGGTGAGCCGGCGGCGGGAGACCCTCGCCGACTTCACCGGCGTGTCGCTGACCCGTTACCCCCCCGGCCTCATCTCCGCCCTGGAGAAGCTCAAGACGGACACCACCGTCGTCCACTCGGGCTCCCGGGCCACCGCCCATCTGTGGCTGGAGTCGCCATTGGCTCGCACCCCGGAGGAAGGTCGCCTAGCGTGGCTGAACCGCCTGTTCGACACCCACCCTCCTCTGGAGGAGCGCATCCAGGCCCTGAAGGAGCTCTGAACGTGAGCCAACGACGCCTGTCCACCCGACGCCTGCTGGCCGCCCTGTCGTGCGTCGTCGCCCTGGTCGCCGGCTGCTCGGGCGACGACGACGAGGCGGCGGCGCCCCCGCCCGCCCCTACAACCACCCTCCCGCCCAACACCTACCCGCTGTCGGGCCGGCCGATCGACGACCCGGCCAAGGCGGCCCGAGCGGCGCTGTCGGTCAAGATCGACAACAACTCGGCCTCCCGCCCGCAGGCCGGCATCGACAAGGCCGACGTCATCTACGAGGAGTTCACCGAGGGGATCACCCGCTTCGTCGTGGTGTTCCACTCCACCGACGCCGACCCGGTGGGGCCGGTGCGCTCGATCCGGCCCGCCGACCCGGTGATCATCTTCCCGCTGAGCGGGGTCTTCGCCTTCTCGGGCGGCTCGCCGGCGATCCGCTCGCTCGTGCCTCCGGGCGTCTTCACCGTCGTCGACGAGAACTCGACCGACGTCATGAGGCGGCGCTCGGGGCGGTCGGCGCCCTACAACCTGTACTCGACCACCCAGGGCCTGTTCGGGAAGGCGCCCGGCCCGAAGCCCCCGCCCCGGCTGGCCGAGTTCCTCGCGCGGGGCACGCCGTTCGGTGGCGCCGGAGCGGTGCCGGCGACCAGGATCAACCTGCCCGCCGCGCCCGGCGTCAGCGCCGGCTACGAGTGGGACGCCGCCGCCGGCGGGTGGAAGCGCTCGACCGACGGCCGTCCCCACGCCCTCGAGGGGGGCGCCCAGCTGGCGCCCAACAACGTGATCGTGCAGTTCGCGCCCTACTCCCGCTTCTCGGGCGACAGCAAGGTGCAGTACCCCGAGGTCATCGGATCGGGCGAGGCGTGGGTGTTCGCCGGAGGGCAGGTCGTCAAGGGCAGGTGGGCCAAGGCCGGTCCCGGCGACGTCACCGCCTTCACCGACTCGGCGGGGGCTCCGATCAAGCTGCCCCCGGGCCAGACGCTCGTCCACCTCATCGAACCCGGCTCCACCGTGACCGTCACCTGAGCCGGGCCCGCAAGAGGGCCGGGCACCGGCCGGCCCGCCGGTACCATGGCCCCGTGGACGGAGGGCGCACGATGGGCACCGACCGGGTGAAGCGCGGCCTGGCCGAGATGCTCAAGGGCGGCGTCATCATGGACGTGGTGACGCCCGACCAGGCCCGGCTGGCCGAGTCGGCCGGGGCGGTGGCCGTCATGGCCCTCGAGCGGGTGCCCGCCGACATCCGCCGCGACGGCGGAGTGGCCCGCATGAGCGATCCCGCCATGATCGAGGGCATCAAGGCGGCGGTCACCATCCCGGTCATGGCCAAGGCCCGCATCGGCCACTTCGCCGAGGCCCAGGTGCTGGAGGCGCTCGGCGTCGACTTCGTCGACGAGAGCGAGGTGCTGACGCCGGCCGACGAGGCCCACCACATCGACAAGTGGGCGTTCACCGTGCCGTTCGTGTGCGGCGCCACCAACCTGGGCGAGGCCCTGCGCCGCATCTCCGAGGGGGCGGCCATGATCCGCTCCAAGGGCGAGGCGGGCACCGGCGACGTCAAGGAGGCCGTTCGCCACCTGCGCTCGATCACCGGGGACATCCGGGCCCTGACCCAGGCCGACCAGGCCGAGCGCTACCACTGGGCCAAGCAGCTCCAGGCGCCGGTGCCGCTGGTCAACGAGGTGGCCGACGCCGGCCACCTGCCTGTGCCGCTGTTCTGCGCCGGGGGCATCGCCACCCCGGCCGACGCCGCCCTCGTCATGCAGCTCGGCGCCGAGGCGGTCTTCGTCGGCTCGGGCATCTTCAAAAGCGCCGACCCCGAGGCGACGGCGAAGGCCATCGTCGAGGCCACCGCCCACTACAAGGACGCCGGGATCGTCGCCAAGGTGAGCCGGGGCCTGGGCCAGCCGATGCGCGGCGAGGAGGCGGGCGCGGTCGCCGTGCGCCTGGCCGAGCGGGGTTGGTAGGGGCCGTGCGGGCGGTGCCTCCAGGTGAGCGGGTTGAAGGTCGGCGTCCTCGGCCTGCAGGGCGCCTCGGCTCGCCACGCTGAGGCCCTGGGCGCGCTCGGCGCCCACCCCGTCGACGTCCGCGCGGCCGAGGACCTGGCCGGCGTGGAGGCTCTGGTGATCCCGGGAGGCGAGTCGACCACCATGTCCCGGCTGCTCGACACGTCGGGCCTCTTCGAGCCGGTCGCCGAGCGGCTGGCCGACGGCATGCCGGCGTTCGGCACCTGCGCGGGGATGATCCTGCTCGCCGCCGACGTCCTCGACGGGCGGCCCGACCAGCGCACGTTCGGGGCGGTCGACGTCGCCGTGCGCCGCAACGCCTTCGGCCGCCAGGTCGACTCCTTCGAGACGACCCTCGACGTCGCCGGGCTGCCCGGAGGCGGGTTCCCCGCCACGTTCATCCGCGCGCCCGTCGTCGAGCGCGTGGGGGAGGGAGTCGAGGTGCTGGCCATCGTGGACGGCCCCGACGGCAACTCCCGGCCGGTGCTGTGCCGCCAGGGCCCGCTGCTGGTGGCGGCGTTCCATCCCGAGCTGTCCGACGACCTGCGCCTGCACGAGCTCTTCCTCGCGGCCGCCTGAAAGGAGCCACCCGATGTCCGGTCATTCGAAGTGGGCGACGATCAAGCACCGCAAGGGGGCGGTGGACAAGGCCCGGGGCAAGCTCTTCGCCAAGCTGATCCGCCAGGTGGAGGTGGCGGCGCGCGAGGGCGGCGGCGACCCGGAGTCGAACGCCACCCTGCGCACGATGTTCCAGAAGGCACGAGACGCCTCGGTGCCGCTCGACACCATCGACCGGGCCATCAAGCGGGGCACCGGCGAGCTGGACGGAGTGCGCTACGAGGTGGTCACCTACGAGGGCTACGCGCCGTGCGGGGTGGCCGTCTTCGTCGAGTGCCTCACCGACAACCGCAACCGCACCGGCGCCGAGATCCGGTCCATCTTCTCCAAGAACGGCGGGTCGACCGCCGAACCGGGCGCGGTGGCGTGGCAGTTCCACCGCAAGGGCGTGATCGTCGCCCGCAAGACGGACGACGACGACGAGTTCATGCTGGCCGCCCTGGAGGCGGGGGCGGAGGACATGGAGGACCAGGGCGACACCTGGCAGGTGACCACCGCCCCGGGCGACCTGACGGGCGTCCGGGCGGGGCTCGAGGCGGCAGGGATCGTCGTGGAGTCGGCCGACCTCAGCCTCATTCCCACGACGACCGTGGCTCTCGAGTCGGAGGCCGACGCCCGCAAGGTCCTCCGCCTGATCGACCTCCTCGAGGACCACGACGACGTGCAGGCGGTGTACGCCAACTTCGACGTCCCCGACGAGCTGCTGCAGACCGTCGAGGCCTGACCCCACCATCCCCGTCCGGCGGCGCCTCGTGCGCTAGCCTTGCGAACGGATGTTCGTGCTCGGCATCGACCCGGGGGTGTCGCGTTGCGGCTACGGCGCGCTGGCGCGCCGCGGGGGCCACACACGGGCGGTGGCCGTCGGGGTCGTCACCACGCCTCCGTCGGCGCCCCTACCCGAGCGCTTGGCGTCGCTCGACCGGGAGCTGCGCACGCTCTTGGCCGACCTGCGAGCCAAAGCGGTCCGGGCGGGCGACGGCGAGGGGGGCGAGCGGCCGGTGGTCGCCGTCGAGCGGCTCTTCTTCCAGGTCAACGCCCGCACGGCGATGTCGGTCGGCCAGGCCAGCGGGCTGGTGCTGGCCGCCGCCGCCCAGGCCGGCTGGGACGTCGTCCAATACACGCCCAACGAGGTCAAGCAGGCGGTGGCCGGCTACGGAGCCGCCACCAAGGACCAGGTGCAGCGCATGGTCACCTCGCTCCTCGGGCTGCCCGAGCCGCCCCGGCCGGCCGACGCCGCCGACGCCCTCGCCCTCGCCCTCTGCCACCTGGCCGCCGCGCCCCTGGCCGCCCGGGTCGCCGGGTCCCGGCGATGATCGGCTCGCTGCGGGGAACGCTCCTCGACCGGTCGTCCCGCGGCGAGGTGGTCGTCGAGGTGGGGGGCGTCGGCTATCGCGCCACCGTCGCCCCTCCGACCCTCGCCGCCCTGGGCGAGCCGGGGGGCACCGTCCTCCTCCACACCCACCTGCACGTCCGGGAGGACGCCCTCACGCTGTTCGGCTTCGCCACCCGCGACGAGCGGGACTGCTTCGAGGCCCTCATCGGCGCCCACGGCGTGGGCCCCGCCCTCGCCCTTGCCATCCTCTCCGTTCACCACCCGTCCGACCTGCGCCGGGTGCTCGCCGATGGCGACCTCGACGCCCTCACCCTGGTCCCCGGCGTCGGCCGCAAGACCGCCGCCCGCCTGCTCATCGAGCTCAGGTCGCGCCTCGACGCGGCGTCCGAGGAGGTGGCGGTGGCGGTCGCCGTCACCGAGGGCAACGGGAACGGCGCCGGCTCGGTCCGGGCGGACGTGCGGGAGGCGTTGGTCGCCCTGGGCTACGACGCCGACCAGGTTCGCCCCGTGCTGCGCGAGCTCCCGGCCGACGGCGAGGTCCAGGATCTCCTGCGGGCCGCCCTCCGCCTCCTGTCGGCGGGGCGCTGAGCATGGCCATGCGCAACGAGCTGGTGGTGCCGGCGGCCACCGAGGACGACCGGCGCGAGGAGGTCAGCCTCCGCCCCCGCCGGCTGGGCGACTTCGTCGGCCAGGCCCGCCTGCGCCAGCACCTCGAGATCCTCCTGGAGGCGGCCCGCCGCCGGGGCGAGGCGGTCGACCACCTACTGCTGGCCGGCCCCCCCGGGCTGGGGAAGACGACGCTGGCGGCCATCGTGGCCCACGAGATGGGCGTCGCCCTGCGGGTGACCTTGGGCCCCGCCCTCGAGCGGGCGGGCGACCTGGCTTCGGTCCTCACCAACCTCGAGGAGGGCGACGTCCTCTTCATCGACGAGATCCACCGCCTGCCGCGGGTGGTCGAGGAGGTCCTCTACCCGGCCATGGAGGACTTCCAGCTCGACATCCTCCTGGGGAAGGGCCCCTCGGCCCGCTCGATCCGCCTCGACCTGCCCCGCTTCACGCTGGTCGGGGCCACCACCCGCACGGGCCTCATCACAGGCCCCCTGCGCGACCGGTTCGGGTTCGTGGCCCGCCTCGACTACTACGACGTCGAAGAGCTGGAGTCGATCGTCTCCCGGGCGGCGCGGATCCTCGCCGTCCCTCTCGACCCGGCGGGGGCCCACGAGGTGGCCCGGAGGGCGCGGGGAACCCCTCGCATCGCCAACCGCCTGCTGCGGCGGGTGCGGGACTTCGCCCAGGTGCGGGGCGACGGCACGGTCACGCGCACGTCGGCCCGGGAGGGCCTGGCCCTGTTCGAGGTCGACGAGCGGGGGCTCGACAAGGTCGACCGGGCCATCCTGGGCGCCGTGTGCGAGCGCTTCGGGGGCGGGCCGGTCGGGCTCTCGACCCTCGCCATCAGCGTGGGGGAGGCGCCCGAGACGGTGGAGGACGTCTACGAGCCGTTCCTCCTCCAGGAGGGCCTGCTCATGCGCACGACCCGGGGGCGGGTGGCCACGCCGGCGGCCTGGGACCACCTCGGCCTGGCCCGGCCGGAGGCGAGGCCGGCCGACGGGGGGTTGTTCGGGGCCTGAGGTATCCTCGGGCCGCCCCGAGCGGCACCCGTCTCATGGAGATACTCGTCCTTCTCTTCCCGTTCCTCCTGCTGTACGTGCTGCTCATCCGGCCCCAGCAGCGCCGCCTGCGCGAGGCCCAGCAGATGGCCGCATCGCTGCAGCCCGAGGACGAGGTGATCACGGCCGGCGGTATCCACGGCACCGTCACCGCCGTCGACGAGGGCACCGTCTGGCTGGAGATCGCCCCCAACGTCATCGTCCGCGTCCTCAAGGGCGCCATCGCCCAGCGGGTGAGCGAGCCCGTCGTCCTCGAGGACGTCGACCAGGACGACGAGAGCGAGGACACGCCGGGCGACCAGCAGGGCCGGGCGTGATCCGCCGCTCCACGATCCTGTGCCTGGTGGGCATCCTCGTCGTGGCCCTCGGCGCCCTCGGCGCCACGGTGGCGTCGGGCGAGTCGCCCCAGCTGGGCCTCGACCTCCAGGGGGGGGCCTCGGTGGTCCTCGAGCCCAAGACCGAGGTGTCCTCGGGCGTGCTCGACCAGGCCATCGAGATCATCCGCAGCCGGGTCGACGGCCTGGGAGTGGCGGAGCCCGACATCAGCCGCCAGGGGGACTCGATCATCGTCCAGCTGCCCGGTGTCAGGAACACCGACCGGGCCCTGCAGATCGTCGGGCAGACGGCCCAGCTGTTCTTCCGGCCGGTGCTCCAGCAGCTCCCGGCGTCGCCCGAGGCCTCGCCGACGACCACCGCGCCGCCGCAGACGACCCCCACGAGCGCGCCGGCCGAGGGGGCGACCACCACGACCACCGTCCCGGCCGCCCAGCTGCAAACCACGCCGCCCGAGCAGAACGACCCGAGCGCGACCGTCGTCCTCCCCGAGAGGGACAGCAGGGGCAACGTGGTCGCCCGCTACCAGCTGGGGCCGGCCGAGGTGAGGGGGCAAGCCATCTCCTCGGCCCGGGCCGAGATCAACCAGACCAGCGGCGCGTGGGCGGTCACGTTCAACCTCACGTCCGAGGGCACGAGCCAGTGGAACGCCATGGCCCGCAAGGTGGGCGTGGGCGGTCGCATCGCCATCGACCTCGACGGCGTGGTGAGGTCGGCACCCAGTCTGGAGACCACCGACTTCCCCGGGAGCGGTCAGATCACCGGTGACTTCAGCGAGCGGGAGGCCAAGGACCTGGCCCTGGTGCTGCGCTACGGCTCCCTTCCCGTGCAGCTCGAACGCCAGACCGTGCAGACGGTGTCTGCCAGCCTGGGCAAGGACTCGCTGCGCGCCGGGATCGCCGCCGGGGTCGTGGGCCTGGGCCTGGTGGCGCTGTACATGATCCTGTACTACCGGGCGTTGGGAATCGTCGTGTGGCTGGGGCTGGGTGTGACCGCCGCCCTCATGTACTCGCTGGTCACCCTGCTCGGGAACACCAGCGGGCTGGCCCTCACCCTCCCCGGTGCCGTCGGCATCATCGTGTCCGTCGGCGTCACCGTGGACTCCTACGTCGTCTACTTCGAGCGGCTGAAGGACGAGATCCGCGCCGGCAAGACCATCCGCTCGTCGGTCGACCGCGGGTTCAAGCGGGCCTACCGCACGATCCTGGCCGCCGACGCGGCATCGTTCATCGGGGCCATCGTCCTGTACCTGCTCTCGGTCGGGTCGGTGCGCGGTTTCGCCTTCTTCCTCGGCCTGTCGACCCTCCTCGACGTGGTCATCGCCTACTTCTTCACCCGGCCCATGGTGATCCTGCTGGGGCGCAGCCGCTTCTTCACCGAGGCCCGCTGGGTGGGCGTGGCCCGGGGCCTGGCGGCGGCGCCGGCAGGGGGGACGGGATGAGCCAGCAAGGGGAGCCCACCGACCGGGGCTCGCTGCGCCACCGCCTCTACCACGGCGAGACCGCCTTCGACTTCGTCGGCCGGCGCCGGATCTGGTTCGCCCTCTCCGCCCTGGTGATCGCCGCAGGGGTGATCTCGCTGCTCACCCAAGGCCTGAACTACGGCATCGAGTTCAGGGGCGGCATCGCGTGGCAGGTGCGGGCCCCGGGCGTGTCGGTGGCCGAGGCCCGCGACGCCCTCCGGCCCCTCGGGCTGGCCGACGCCAAGATCCAGACCGCGGGCGACGACACGCTGCGGGTGCAGGCGGGCCACCAGTCGCCCGAGGAGCAGGCCAGGGTGTCCGAGGCGCTGGCCGAGCTGGCCAGGGTCGAGATCGGCCAGGTGAGCGTGAACGACGTCGGGCCGTCGTGGGGCCAGGCGGTCACCGACAAGGCCCGCACCGCCCTCATCGTCTTCTTCGTCGTCATCATGATCTACATCTCGCTGCGCTTCGAGTGGAAGATGGCGGTGGCCGCCCTCAGCGCGGTGGTGCACGACATCCTGGTCACCGTCGGCGTGTACTCGCTGTCGCGGTTCGAGGTGACACCCGCGACGGTCGTGGCCTTCCTCACCATCCTGGGCTACTCCCTGTACGACACCGTCGTGGTCTTCGACAAGGTGCAGGAGAACGCCAAGGCGATGTCGGCGGCCGGTCGCACGACCTACTCGGGCATCGTCAACCTCTCGATGAACCAGGTCCTGATGAGGTCGCTCAACACGTCGCTGGTGGCCATCCTGCCCATCCTCTCGGTGCTGATCATCGGCTCGGGCGTCCTCGGCGCCACGGCGCTCAAGGACTTCGGGCTGGCCCTCCTCGTCGGCCTGCTCACCGGGGCCTATTCGTCGATCTACATCGCCTCGCCGATCCTCGCCATGCTGAAGGAACGGGAGGCCCGGTACCGGGCCATCCGCCAGAGGGTGTCGTCCCGGGGAGGCACCGGCATCCTCACGCCGGCGGCGGCCGCCGCCAGCCTGGGCGGTGGGGACGACGAGGGCGACGGGGCGGCGGGGCGGCGGCCGGCGGCGGCGCGGGGGAAGCCGCGGGTCGACGCCGGCGACGACGACCGCCTCGTCTCGACCGGAGGCGGGGCGACTCGCAAACCCGCGCCTCGCCCCCGCCCCGGCGGCGGCGCCAGGTCTCACTCGGGCCACCGCCCGGGCGCACCACGCCCCCGGAAGAAGGGCAAGAAGCGCTGACGGGCGCCGGGCCCTCGCCCGGCTAGCTGCGGTTTGCGCCGGTCCCCGCGGTACCTTTGCTGGGGATGGGAGACGCGGCCTGGCTCAAGGACCACATCAGGGACATCCCCGACTTCCCCAAGCCCGGAATCGTCTTCCGCGACATCACCCCGCTCCTGGCCGATCCGGCCGCGTTCCGCACGACCGTCGACGCCCTTGCCGAGCACTGGACCGGCCGGCGCGTCGACAAGGTGCTGGGGATCGAGGCCCGGGGCTTCATCCTCGCCGCCCCGGTGGCGTACCGCCTGTCGGCCGGGTTCGTGCCCGTGCGCAAGGCAGGCAAGCTCCCCAGCCGTATCGAGGCGGAGGAGTACGAGCTCGAGTACGGCACCGACCTCCTGGAGATCCACGGCGACGCCCTCGAGCCGGGGGAGCAGGTGCTGGTGGTCGACGACGTGATCGCGACCGGGGGCACCGCGGCGGCAGCCGCCCGGCTGGTGGAGCGGCTGGGGGCGACGGTCGTCGGGCTCGCGTTCGTGATCGAGCTGGACTTCCTCGACGGGCGGCGGCGCCTCCAGGGTCGGGAAGCCCTCTCCCTGGTGCACTACGAGTAGGGGAGCGACGTGCCCGCCGTCGACCGTGTGCTCCCGTGGCGGCGCACCCTCACGTCCCCGGCCCCGGCTGCCACCGACCCCCTGGCCGACGTGCTCGCCACCTACCGCGCCCGCCACCCGCGAGCGCCGGTGACGCTCATCCGCAAGGCCTACGACGTCGCCGCCGAGGCCCACCGCGGCCAGGTGCGCCGCTCGGGCGACCCCTATATCCAGCACCCCCTGGCGGTTGCGCACATCCTCGCCGACCTGGGCCTCGACGACGTCACCCTGGCCGCCGCCCTGCTGCACGACGCGGTCGAGGACACCGGCGTCACCCTCGACCAGGTCATCGCCGACTTCGGCCAGGAGGTGGCGTCGATCGTCGACGGCGTCACCAAGCTCGACCGGGTGCGGTTCGACTCCCGCGAGGCCCAGCAGGCGGCGAGCATGCGCAAGATGCTCGTGGCCATGGCCAAGGACATCCGGGTCCTGCTCATCAAGCTGGCCGACCGCCTCCACAACATGCGCACCCTCGCCGCCCTCGCCCCCGAGAAGCAGCAGCGCATCGCCCAGGAGACCCTCGACATCTACGCACCGCTGGCCCACCGCCTGGGCGTCGCCGGGATCCAGTGGCAGTTGGAGGACCTGGCCTTCGCGACGCTCTATCCCAAGCGCTACGCCGAGATCGAGCAGATGGTCTCGACCCGAGCGCCCGAGAGGGAGCGCTACCTGGCCCAGGTCGTCGACATGGTCACCGCCCGCCTGGCCGAGCTGCGCATCGACGCCGAGGTCACCGGCCGCCCCAAGCACAACTGGAGCATCTACGAGAAGATGGTCGTCAAGGGGCGGTCGTTCGAGGACATCTACGACCTGGTGGGGATCAGGGTCGTGGTCGCGAGCGTGAAGGACTGCTACGCCGCCCTCGGCACGATCCACGCCACGTGGAAGCCGGTGCAGGGCCGGTTCAAGGACTACATCGCCATCCCGAAGTTCAACCTCTACCAGTCGCTGCACACCACCGTCGTGGGCCCCGAGGGCAAGCCCCTCGAGGTGCAGATCCGCACCCGGGAGATGCACCAGCGGGCCGAGTACGGCATCGCCGCCCACTGGGGGTACAAGGAGGGCTCGCCCCGCAGCGAGGTGGCGTGGCTCCGCCGCATCGTCGACTGGCAGCAGGACACCGACGACCCCCAGGAGTTCATGGAGACCCTGCGGGTCGACCTCGAGCAGGACGAGGTCTTCGTCTTCACGCCCAAGGGCGACGTGGTCACGTTGCCGGTGGGCGCAACGCCGATCGACTTCGCCTACGCCATCCACACCGAGGTCGGCCACCGCTGCATCGGCGCCCGCGTGAGCGGTCGTCTGGTGCCGCTGGACACCCGGCTGCAGTCGGGCGACACCGTCGAGGTGTTCACGTCCAAGGTCGAGGGGGCGGGGCCGTCGCGGGACTGGCTGAAGATCGTCGTCACCCCGCGGGCGCGCAACAAGATCCGCCATTGGTTCAGCCGGTCGCGGCGGGACGAGGCGATCGCCAACGGGCACGACGAGCTGCTGCGGGCCATGCGGCGGGAGGGCCTGCCCGTGCAGAAGGTGGCGCAGTCGGGCCTCTTGACCACCGTGGCCCAGAGCATGAACTACGCCGACCTCGACGCCCTCCACGCGGCGATCGGCGAGAACCACGTCTCCGCCCAGTCGATCGCCCAGCGGGTCGCCCGCGAGCTGCGGGGAGGCGTGCAGGAGGAGCAGCTGCCGACCACCGCCCGCCGGCCGCTGCGACCCACCCGGCGCGAGGAGCCGGGCGTGCACGTCGAGGGCCTCGACGACGTCCTCGTGCGTCTGTCGCGGTGCTGCCACCCGGTGCCGGGCGACCAGATAGTGGGGTTCGTGACGACGGGCCGCGGGGTGTCCGTCCACCGGGCCGACTGCGCCAACGCCGCCGCCCTGGCCCACACGATGAGCGAGCGGGCCATCGAGGTCGAGTGGGACCAGCACGCCGGCGGGATGTTCATGGCCACCGTCGAGGTCGAGGCGCTCGACCGGGCCAAGCTCCTGCGGGACGTGACCACCGTGCTCTCGGACAACCACGTGAACATCGTCTCGTCGTTCACCCACACGGGTTCCGACCGGGTCGCCCGCCTGCGGTTCGACCTGGAGCTGGCCGACCCGTCCCAGCTGGAGTCGGTGCTGGCGACCATCCGCAAGATCGACTCGATCTACGACGC
>DATAAF010000056.1:0-24415 GCA_036260255.1 Acidimicrobiales bacterium
CCCACGGCCTGCCGCGACTGCACGTGGCCGGCGGCGAGTCGGATCCTGTGGTCGAGGCCGATGGCGGCGGTGCGGATGCAGCGCTCTACCTGCGGAAACGCTCCACCGCTGCCATCAGGGCGTTTTGTCGCTCGAGTTCGAAAGAGAACATCTTGGCGGAGGGAGTGGGATTTGAACCCACGAGGGGTTGCCCCCTACACGCTCTCCAGGCGTGCCGGTTCGGCCGCTCCCGCATCCCTCCGTGACCGTGCACGGTATCGTCTGGGCGAACGCGTCCCCGCCGCTTCGCGCAGCGGCTGGGTCCTGCGCAACGGAAGCCCGTGAACCGAGTCAGGGCCGGAAGGCAGCAGCTCTCAGCGGTCCCTTCCGTGTGCCGCAGTCCAGCCTGGCCGCTGCGCCGAGCGGCGGGATGTCGACTCAAGCCGTTCGACGGCGAGCTCGGCCGATGGCAACCAGTGCGGCTCCGCTCGTGACCAGAAGAGCGGCCAATGCCGTCAGCGCGCCGTCCTCGCTTCCCGTCCTGACCAACTTGTCGGTCGTCGTGGTCGTGGCGTTGACGACGGTCGTGACAGTCGTGCCACCACCGGGACCTGCTTGCACGCCGGCGGGAAGCTCTTCGCAGGGAATGCCGTCGCCGTCGGGGTCGAGCTTGTCGGGGTCGCCCGGGTGCTGAACGAAGTACTCCCGTGCGCCGACCTGGGTGAGGAAGTCCGAGCAGTTGCGCCGGTCGGTGCGGTGATCGGCCCATGCGCCAGGGGTCGTCACCACCCAGAGAAACGCCGCCACCACCAGAATCCGTCGTTGGGTCCCCATCTTTCCCGCTCCTTTTGTGACGCGTATGTCTGAGGTAGCCAAAAGGACGGTATCGGTCGACTTTCCAAAAGTGGGAACATTGACAGCGGCCGATCGCACGACGGCCCGTGTCGGTGCCCTGGCGTAGTCTCGGCTCGTGGCCTACCAGTCGCTGTACCGGCGGTACCGGCCGCAGCGCTTCGAGGAGGTGCGCGGCCAGGACCACGTCGTAAAGACACTGCGCAACGCCGTGCGCACGGGCACGGTGGCCCACGCCTACCTGTTCAGCGGACCCCGGGGCACGGGCAAGACCTCCACCGCCCGCATCCTCGCCAAGGCCCTCAACTGTGCCGCCCCCGAGGACGGCGAGCCCTGCGGGCGCTGTCAGTCGTGCATCGAGATCGTCGAGGGCCGCTCGCTCGACGTGATCGAGCTCGACGCCGCGTCCAACCGGGGCATCGACGCCATGCGGGAGCTGGTGGCCCGGGTGCCGCTGGGCACGCCGGGGCGCTGGAAGATCTACATCGTCGACGAGGTCCACATGCTCACGACGGAGGCGGCCAACACCCTCCTCAAGACCCTGGAGGAGCCGCCCGCCCACGTGGTCTTCGTGCTGGCGACGACCGAGCCCCAGAAGGTCCTGCTGACGATCCGCAGCCGCACCCAGCCGTTCGAGTTCCGGCTGTTGTCCCCGGGCCTGCTGGCCGAGCAGGTCCGTTGGGTGGCCGCCGACGCCGGTCTCGACGTCGCCCCCGAGGCCATCGACCTGGTGGTCCGTCGGGGGAACGGATCTGTCCGGGACGCCCTGTCGGTGCTCGACCAGGTGGCGGCCGCCGGCGGGATCGACCACGAGCCGCCGGGCACCGACGAGGTCATCGAGGCGCTGTGCGAGCGCGACGCCGGCCAGGCCCTTGTCTTCGTGGCCGAGCGGGCCGGCGCCGGCCACGACGCCCGCCAGCTCACTCGCGACATCCTCGAGCACCTCCGCCAGGTCTTCCTCGCCACGATGAGCCGGGGCCTGGTCGGCCTCCCCGACGACGACCTCGCCCGGGTGGAGGCCCAGGGCCGCCGCCTGGGGCCGGCCGCCACCGTCCGCGCCATGGAGACGCTGGGCGACGCCCTCATCGCCATGCGCGACGCCCCCGATCCCCGCGTGCTCCTCGAGGTCGCCCTGGTGCGACTGTGCAACCCCGACGTCGACGTCTCGTCCTCCGCTCTGCTCGAGCGCATCGAGCGCCTGGAGCGGGCGCTCGCCGAGCAAGGGGGCCGAGCTTCCGCCCAGGCGACGGCCACCCCGCCCCCGGCCGGCCCGCTCGCTCCGCCCCAACCGGCCCCGGCCCGACCGGCGCCTGTCAGCGGTGCCCGCCAGGCCCTCACCGGCGCCCGTCCGGGCTCACACGGCGGTGCCCCGGCCCCGTCCCGAGCCGGCGCACCACCGCCGTCACCGACCGCCCCGGCGGCGACGCCTCCGCCGACCCCGACACCGACCCCGACGCCGACGCCCACCCCGGCTCCGACGGCAGCCCCGCCCCCGTCCCGAGCCGGCGCACCACCGCCGTCACCGACCGCCCCGGCCGCGACCCCGGCGCGGCCGCCGACCCCGTCACCGACCGCCCAGGCCACGACCCCGGCGGGCGTCACGACCGACGTAGGCCGCTTCCCGTCTCGCGACGACCTCACCCTCGCCTGGGGCGACCACATCCTCGGTCGCCTGAGCCGGCGGGCGGCGGTGCGGTTCCAGGTCGGGCGCTTCCTCTCCGCCGACGGAGGCGTGGCCACCTTCGCCCTCCCCAATGCCGTCCATCGTGACCGCTGCGAGGAGGCCCGGGCCGAGGTCGAGCAGGCCCTGTCCGCCCACTTCGGCCGGCGCATCCCCCTGAAGCTCGTCGTCGACGGCCAACCCGTCGCACCCGCCACCGGCGGGCCCGCCGCGCCGGAGGCACCCGACGAGGACGTCGACCTGGATGACCTCCGTGACGCGCCCCCGGGGACGCTAGCCTCGCCTCTCGATCACGTCATGGAGGCGTTCAAGGGCGCCCAGGTTGTCGAGGAGTAGCCCGTGGCCAAGCCCGGTGGACCGAAGCAACCCGACATGAACCAGCTGCTCAAGCAGGCCCAGAAGATGCAGGAACAGCTCATGGAGGCCCGCGCCCAGGCCGCCGAGCAGGAGGTCGAGGGCCAGTCGGGCGGAGGCGTGGTGAAGGTGCGGGTCACCGGAGGCATGGAGTTCCGCTCCGTCACGATCGACCCCGCCGCCGTCGACCCCGACGACGTCTCGATGCTGGAGGACCTTGTGCTGGCCGCCATCCACGACGCCATGGCCAAGGTGGAGAAGCTGAACGAGTCGGCGATGGGCGGCTTCGACCTGGGCGGTCTGGGCGGCGGCCTGTTCGGCTAGCCGCCCCCAGCACCACTTGTACGCCGGTCCCGTCCAGAGCCTGATCGACGAGCTCGGCCGCCTCCCCGGCGTCGGGCCCAAGTCGGCCCAGCGCATCGCCTTCTACCTCCTCAAGCTCCCTACCGATGACGCCCTGCGGCTGGCCCACGCCATCGCCGAGGCCAAGGAGCGGGTGTCGTTCTGCAGGCGCTGCTTCAACGTCTGCGAGGGCGAGGAGTGCGAGATCTGCCTCGACCCCCGCCGCGATCCCACTGTCGTGTGCGTGGTCGAGGAGCCGAGGGACGTGGTCGCGGTCGAGAAGACCCAGGAGTTCCGGGGCCGCTACCACGTCCTGCAGGGAGCGATCAGCCCCCTCGAGGGCATCGGCCCCGACCGCCTGCGGGTGAAGGAGCTGCTCGCCCGCCTGGACGGCGAGGGCATCACCGAGGTCATCCTCTGCACGAACCCCAACATCGAGGGCGAGGCCACCGCCATGTACCTGGCCCGCCTGCTCAAGCCCCTCGGGGTGCGGACGACCCGCATCGCCAGCGGCCTCCCGGTCGGCGGCGACCTCGAGTATGCCGACGAGCTGACCCTAGGCCGGGCCCTCGAGGGCCGCCGCGAGCTCGACGGCTGACCGGCGCCTCCGGTACGGGGACCCGCACCCGTAGCCTGGTCCAGATGGCAGCCGGCCCCTCGTTCCGCGTCTTCGGGATCCCCGTGCGGATCGACCCGACCTTCCTGGTGATCGCCGCGCTCTTCGGCTTCGGCGCCGGCAGCGTCACCGTGCTGCTCTCGTGGATCGCGGTGCTGACCGTTTCGGTGCTCGTGCACGAGCTCGGGCACGCGGTGATGTTCCGGGTCTACGGCCAGCGACCGCAGATCCTGCTCCAGGGCATGGGCGGCCTCACCTGGGGCTCGGCCCCCTTGACCGGGATGCGGGACATCGTGGTGAGCCTGGCCGGGCCCCTGGCCGGGATCCTCCTCCTGGGGCTCCCGGCCATCCTCGTCGACCGCTCCGGCGTCGAGCTGTCGTCGACGTGGGACGACGTCGTGCGGCTCGCCATCTACGTCAACGTGGTCTGGTCGGTGGTGAACCTCCTCCCGGTCCTGCCCCTCGACGGCGGGAACGTGACCGCGTCGGTGCTGCGCCGGCTCAGAGGCCCCGACGGCCAGCAGGCCGCCCACAAGGTCTCGATCGCAACCGCCGGCGCGGCGGCGATCTTCGCCTACGCCAAGGGTTATCCGTTCGCCGCCCTGTTCGCCGTCTTCTTCGTCGCCCACAACTACGGCGCCATCAAGGAGCAGAGGACGCTCGAGGAGGAGGGGCCGCTGGTCGAGGGCTACCGGGCCCTGGCCCAGAAGGACGCCGTCCGGGCGGGGGACCAGGCCAAGCGGGTGCTCACCGGGAGGCCGTCGCCACAGGTGGCGGCGGCCGCCGTCGAGCTGCACGCGTGGGCGTGCCTGGCTTCGACCGGCGTCGCCGACGCGGCCGCCGCCCTGGAGGACATGCCCGAGGGCCACACCCCGAACGGCTTCCTCACCGGGGCGCTCGCGCTCGAAGGTGGCCACGACGAGGAGGCCCTGGACGCCTTCGCGGTGGCCTTCGCCGAGGAGCGGTTCGGCCCCTGGAACCCGATCGTCGCCGCGGCGGTGGCCAGCCGGGGACTGGTCGGCGAGCTGGTCGAGCGCCTCGTCTCGACGCCGGGGGCCGGCACCGCCGCCCTCGTGCACCTCCAGTCGCACCTCCACGACGCCGGCCGCTACCACGAGGCCGCGACCGTCGGGCGGCGGGCGTTCGACGCCGGCCCCGACGAGCCCGCCCGGGTCGCCTACAACGTGGCCTGCAGCCTGGCCTGCGCCGGCGAAGAGGAAGCCGCCCTCGAGTGGCTCGAACGGGCGGCCCAGGCGGGGTTCGCCGACCGCACCACGCTCGACAACGACCCCGACCTCGCGCCCCTTCGCCGCTCGTCCCGCTACCAGGCCGTCCGGGAGCGGCTGGGCAGCGGGTGACGCCGTGAGGGTCTTCCTCCTCGACGGCACCTACGAGCTGTTCCGCCACCACTACGGGATGCCGGCGGCCGAGCACTCGGCCGAGAACGACGTGGCCGCCACCCGGGGCGTGCTGTGGAGCGTCCTCGGCTTGCTGGAGGAGGGCGTCACCCACCTGGGCGTCGCCACCGACCACGTGATCGAGTCCTTCCGCAATGACCGGTGGCCTGGGTACAAGTCGAGCGCGGGGATGCCCGAGGCCCTTCTCGCCCAGTTCACCGTGCTCGAGGAAGCGCTGGCTGCCCTGGGCGTGGCCGTCTTCCCCATGGTCGAGCTGGAGGCGGACGACGCGCTCGCCGCCGCGGCGCGGGTGGCGGCGGCCGACGACCGGGTCGAGCAGGTGGTCGTGATGACGCCCGACAAGGACCTGGCCCAGGTGGTCAGCGGGGTCAGGGTCGTGCAGGTCGACCGCCGGGCCAAGACGGTGACCGACGAAGACGGCGTCAAGGCGCGCTACGGGGTGCCGCCGGCGTCCATCCCCGACTGGCTGGCGTTGGTGGGCGACTCGGCCGACGGCTACCCGGGCCTGCCGGGCTGGGGCAAGGTGGCGGCCAGCACCGTCCTCGCCCGCTACGGGCACCTCGAGAACATCCCCGTCGACGGCAGCCGCTGGGACGTGCGGGTCCGTGGCCAGCTACGGCTGGCCGAGACCCTCGTCGAGCAGCTCGACCTGGTGCTCCTGTTCCGCGACCTGGCCACCCTCAGGGCGGACGCCGATGTGCTCGCGAACGTCGACGACCTCCACTGGACCGGCCCCACGCCCGCGCTCGAGGCGATGGCCAAGGACCTCCGCGCCTGGCGCCTCCCCGAGCGGGCCCATGCCCTCGCCGCCGCCCGGGCGACCGGGGAGGACGCTGACCGCCTCCGGTAGCCTGGCGGCCCGGATGGAGGGGACGATGAGCGACCGCCTCGACGAGCTGCGCCGGCGCAGGGAGGAGGCCTACCACGCCGGCTCCGAGCAGGCCGTCGCCCGCCAGCACGAGCGGGGCAAGATGACGGCTCGGGAGCGGGTGCTCTACTTCCTCGACGAGGGGAGCTTCGTGGAGACCGACCTGCTCGCCCGCCACCGGGCCGAGGGGGTGGGCCTGGACGAGCGCCCTTACACCGACGGCGTGGTCACCGGGTGGGGGACGGTCGACGGACGGCAGGTCTTCGTCTTCTCCCAGGACTTCACCGTGTTCGGCGGGTCGTTGGGCGAGGTGTTCGCCGAGAAGGTGCACAAGGTCATGGACATGGCCCACCGGGTGGGCGCCCCCTTCGTCGGGCTCAACGACGGCGCCGGCGCCCGCATCCAGGAGGGCGTCGTCTCCCTCGTCTCCTACGGCGAGATCTTCCGCCGCAACGCCAACGCCTCGGGCGTGATCCCCCAGATCAGCGTGGTGATGGGCCCCTGCGCCGGGGGCGCGGTCTACAGCCCTGCCCTCACCGACTTCGTCTTCATGGTCGACCAGACGTCGTACATGTTCATCACCGGCCCCGACGTGGTGCGCACGGTGACCGGTGAGGACGTCACCCTCGAGGAGCTGGGCGGGGCCATGACCCACGCCACCCGCTCGGGTGCCGCCCACTTCGTGAGCCCCGACGACAAGGCGTGCCTCGACGACGTCCGCCGCCTGCTGGCCTACCTCCCCCCGAGCAACCGGCAGGAGCCCCCGTGGGCCCAGCCCACCGACGACCCCAACCGCACGTCGCCCGAGCTGACCACCGTCGTCCCCGACAATCCCACCAAGCCGTACGACATGCTCAAGGTGATCGGGGCGGTCGTTGACGACGGCGAGTTCGACGAGTACGCCGCCCTGTGGGCCCGCAACCTGGTGTGCGGGTTCGCCCGCATCGACGGCCACCCGGTGGGCATCGTCGCCAACCAGCCCCAGGTGCTGGCCGGCGTGCTCGACATCGACTCGTCCGAGAAGGGCGCCCGGTTCGTTCGTACGTGCGACGCCTTCAACATCCCCCTCGTGACCTTCGTCGACGTCCCCGGCTTCCTCCCGGGCACCGACCAGGAGCACGGGGGGATCATCCGCCACGGGGCCAAGCTGCTGTACGCGTTCTGCGAGGCCACCGTCCCGCGCATCCAGGTCGTCACCCGGAAGGCCTACGGCGGCGCCTACGTGGTGATGAACTCCAAGTCGATCGGCGCCGACCTCGCCTTCGCCTGGCCCTCGGCCGAGCTGGCGGTGATGGGGCCGCAGGGCGCGGTCGAGATCATCCACCGCCGGGAGCTGGAGCAGGTGGACGACCCCGAGTCCCGCCGGGCCGAGCTGGTGGCCGAGTACGCGGCGCGCCACGCCAACCCCTACCTCGCCGCCGAGCGGGGCTACGTGGACGACGTCATCGAGCCGGCCATGACCCGGCCCTACCTGGCCAAGGGGCTGGCCATGCTCCGCTCGAAGCGGGAGGAGCTGCCCCTCCGCAAGCATGGCAACGTCCCCCTCTGAGGGCGACCGCCCGGGCGCCCCGACGCCCGACGAGGTGGCGGCGGTGATGGCCGCCCTGGAGGTCGTCCTCGGCCCCGGCCAGGGAGAGCCGCCTCCGACGCCGGCGTGGCGGTGGTCGGGACGGCGGTGGCAGTCGCCCGAGCGGCGCCGGCGCCAGGCGTGGAGCTGACCACCGTCGCCGACGACGAGGCCGTGCTCCACGACGGCCTCCGCGTCGTGCGCCACGGTGGGCTGGCGCCCGACACCGAGTACGAGCTGGACGGCGTCGCCATGCGGACCCTTCCCCGCCCGCCCGGCGATCGCCTCGCCACCGTCGCCACTGTGAACGACGTGCACTTCGGGGAGACGGTCTGCGGGGTGATGGCGGGGATCGAGCTGGGCCCGCCGCTCGAGGTGGGCCCTGACGAGCCGCCCTACACGGAGACCATGAACCGGGCCGCCGCCGCCGAGATCGCCGCCGTCGAGCCCGACGCCGTGGTTGTCAAAGGCGACCTGACGTCCAGCGGCACCGCCGAGCAGTTCGCCGCCTTCCTCGACTGCTACGGCTCGGCCTTCGGCGAACGGCTGCACTGGGTGCGGGGGAACCACGACGTTCTCGTCGAGGGGACGGTGCCGTCGGCGGCGCCGGTCGCGGTCGAGCTGCCGGGCGTGATCCTCGCCCTGCTCGACACGCCCGTCGCCGGGCGGGCGGGCGGCGCCGTGAGCAGCGACCAGCTGGAGTGGCTCGACGAGTTGGGCGGGCGGGCCGACCGCCCGGTCATGGTGTTCGGGCACCATCCCCTCTACGACGGCGGCAGCGACTCCTTCGGCATCACTCCTGATGACAGCGAGCGGCTGCTCGACGTCGTTGCCCGTCGGCGGGCGATCGTCGGCTACTTCGCCGGCCACACCCATCGCAACCGGGTGCGCACGTTCGAGCGCACCGGCGACGTCCCGTGGGTCGAGGTCTCGTCCACCAAGGACTTCCCCGGCGGGTGGGCCGAGTACCGGGTCTTCGAGGGGGGCGTGCTCCAGGTCTTCCGACGCATCTCCGCGCCCGACGCACTCGACTGGTCGGAGCGCACCCGGGCCATGTTCGGCGGCCTTTACCCGGCCTACTCGTTCGGGACGATCGACGACCGGTGCTTCCCGATCTGGCCCCGGCGGCGGTGATGTGGCCGAAGGGCCTTCCGGCTACACGACCGGGACCGTCCGATCGGGCATTCGCTCGCATCAATCACGGGGGCCACTTGGCGCGCACGGCCACCTTCGCCTGACAGTCGTCGAAGCCCGGAAAATTTCTCATTCCCCCGCGACGTCCGTTGCGACCGAGACCACGACAGTTGCCCGCCTGGCGCGGGCGGCCGGATCGCTACTTCTCGGGCGCCCTCTTGGGGATCGTGATCGGCTCCTCGATGAGGCGCAGCTGAGGCTCGTCGCCGACGGGAGAAAGCCATGGCGCGTCGGGAGCCGCCTCGGGGGACGACTCCCATTTCTTGCTCACCTTGTCGATCCCGACGGGGTAGACGGTGAGGTCACCGTCGTCCCCGATGTGGAGCCGGAGGAAGTTCTTGTAGTGGGGGTAGTGGAGCGGTGCGTACGCCTCGTTCCCGTGGAAGCCCAGAAGGTTCGTGGTCCACAGGTAGGCGGAGATCCCGAGGACGCCGGTGACCCCGCCCAGTACGCCGACGAAACCGAGGAAGGCGAGCAGCGAGTCGGCTCCGTCCCCGAAATGGGAGGCCAGCTCTGACGAGGCGATGAAGACCCCGGTCAGTGTGGCGAACAGCATGGCCGTGTGCACGAGCCCGATGAGGAGCCGGGTAGGGCCGCCGGCCTCGTGGGCCAGGCGGACCATGATCCCGAACGTGACGACCATCAGCATGATGAGCATGAAGGCGGTGGGGCTGTTCCACAGCGCCAGGCGCAGGTCGGTGAGGCTCAGCGAGACATGGGCGTTCCGCAGGTGCAGGTTCAGCATGAACGCCAGCACGACGTAGATGCCGCCGAAGGCGGCGGCCAACGGGAGGTTGAACACGGGCAGGACGAACAGCCACTTCCGTAGCCGCTTCGAATCGCGCACGGAGGGGTACACCGTCTTCTTCTCGAACTCTCCCGCGTCGTCGCCGCGGTGCGGCCGGGTGTGCTCGGGAAGACCCTGGGTCGGGTGCATGAAGGCGCCTCCGCCCCCGGCGGTGATGAGCTGGCGCCCACCTCCGACCTCCTCATAGCGGCAGTAGTGGTGACGCCCACTCTTCAGGTAGAGGGCCACGTGGGCGCCTGCCGGCTCGACCACCTCGCGCTCGAGGTACCGGATGTCGCGGTCGGAGAAGACCTCGCTGGTCTTGCGGCCGCTCTCGACCTCCTTGGCCGTGCACAGCACGAGCCGGTCACCGTCGGCGAGGTGCTCGCCCACGTTGCAGAAGTAACGGATCTGTGGCTCGTCGAGGTAGTCGCCGAACTGCAGGTCGACGCCCCAGATCCACCAGCCCCGCGGGAGCTTGACAGCGAAGTAGCTCCGGCTCTGGACCGTCTTCCAACCGCCGATGGGGCGACCGCGGCAGAAGACGTTCGAGAAGTTGATGAGCCCGTCGTACCAGTCGTGGCTCCCGGGGATGGCGAACAGCTCGGGGGTCCCGGCGGCGTGGGGCATCGCCGCTGTATAGGGGCCGATTAGGCGGTTCTGGTACTCCTTCTTCTTGGGCACCGGGTACACCTGGTCACCGCCCATGAGGAGGATGCGCCCTCGCTCGGTGGCCACGTGGTCGCCGTTCGAGGAGAGCTCGAGCTTCTCCTGGGCGAGGGCCCTCGCCACCGTGTACGTCGAGTCGAACCCGTCACCGAGGTCGGACACGTAGTCCACCCAGAGCTCTGACCCCTCGGAGCGGTCGTAGATGTCCGACGCGGCGAGGGCCTGGAGGTCACGGCTGTCGGCGTAGGAGTTCCAGAGGCCCGACGCCACGACCCGCGAAAGGGTGTCGACGAGCTGGTGGGGATCGAACCAGCGCACCATGGGCCGGCGGACGAAGCCCAGCTCCTGGTCGGACCGTGGGCGCTCGGAGGACTCGTCGTCGGTCGTGCCGGCCTGCCACTGGATGCGCTTCATCTCCGCCCATATTGGCGCGCCGGCGGCGCGGCGATGAATCCTCGGTCGTTCCCCCGTCTGAAGGGCAGGAGACGACACGAGGGGAGGTTCGATGCGCAGGTTGAGCAGGACGTTCACCGCCGAGCTGCAGAAGAGCCCGAACAAGGGGGGGTGGACCTACGTGGTGATGCCCGGCTCGGCCGAGTACTTCGGCACCCGCGGCCTGGTGAAGGTCACCGGCACAGTCGACGGCCATCCCTTCCGCAGCTCGTTCATGGCTCTGGGCGACGGCACCCACAAGCTTCCGATCAAGGCCGACGTGCGCAAGGCCATCGCCAAGGAGGCGGGTGACACGGTCACCGTCCGCCTCCAGCAGCGGCTCGACGACTAGCAGCGCTGCACGCCGGCCGCCCGACCTGTTGTCCGGCGGCTCTCTTGGTACGGTGCCGGCGGGTGCCGGGGGGCGCCCGGGGGAGGGGGTGCGCGAGGGAATGGCCGCGATCTCGATGACGGGGCTCGACGGCGATCGTGTCGATCTCAGCGAGCAGGCGCTGGAGGGGTTGTCGGCGCAGCTTCATGGTTCGCTGCTCCAGCCCGGTGCTCCGGGCTACGATGCCGTGGTCCGCATCTGGAACGGCATGATCTCGAGGACGCCGGCCCTCGTCGTGCAGCCGGTCTCGGTGGACGACGTGAGGACCACCGTCGCCTTCGCCCGAGCCAACGGGCTGCTCCTGTCGATCAAGGGCGGAGGGCACAACATCGCAGGGACCTCGCTGGCCGACGGGGCGCTGACCCTGGACATGTCGCGGATGAAAGCCGTCGAGGTGGATCCGGGGCGTCGTGTCGCCCGCGTCGAGGCCGGGTGCCTCCTCGGGGACGTCGACCGGGCCACCCAGGAGCATGGCCTCGCGACCGTCCTCGGGTTCGTCTCGGAGACGGGCGTCGCCGGGCTGACGCTGGGAGGCGGGTTCGGGTATCTCTCGCGGCGCTTCGGCTGGACGGTCGACAACCTCGAGGAGGTCGAGATCGTCACCGCCGACGGCGAGGTGCGCCGGGCCGCCGCCGACGAGCACGACGACCTGTTCTGGGCGCTGCGCGGCGGCGGAGGCAACTTCGGCGTGGTCACCGGGTTCACCTTCCGCCTGCACCCGGTCGGCCCGACCATCACGGGAGGCCTCATCGTCTGGGACGCCGGGAAGGCTGACCGGATACTCGCTCGCTACCGCGAGGTCACCGAGTCGGCACCGAGGGAGCTGACGCTCGCCCTGACGATGCGGCTCGCCCCGCCCGCTCCGTTCCTCCCCCAGGAGTGGCACGGCAAGCCCATCATCGGCATCCTCGCCTGCCATACCGGCGATGTGGCAAAGGCGGCCGACGACCTGGCGCCGATCCGGGTCGCCGACGGTTGCATCGCCGACCTGATCGTCCAGAAGCGCTACGTCGAGCAGCAGTGCATGCTCGACCCGACCCAGCCCAAGGGGATGCACTACTACTGGAAGTCGGAGTTCGTCGCTCGCCTGCCGGACGACCTTCTCGAGACCTTCGGGGACCAGGCGACCGCCATCGAGTCGCCTATGTCCCAGATGGTGCTGTTCCAGTTGGGCGGAGCGGTCGGCGACCGGGAGACGGGCACGACGGCGTTCGGCAACCGCGACGCCGCCTACGTCCTGAACGCCGCCGGGGCCTGGCCTCCCGACGCACCGCAGGCGACCAGGCACCGGGAGTGGGTGCGCTCGGCGTGGGAGGCGGTGCGTCCCTACTCGACTGGCGGGAACTACGTGAACTTCCAGACGGCCGACGAAGACGAGCGCCGGACGAGAGAGGCGTACCGCGACACCCTCGACCGGCTGGCGAGGGTGAAAGGCGCCTACGACCCCGAGAACCTCTTCAGGGTCAACCGGAACATCCGGCCCGCCGTCTAGCGGCGGTCTCAGCGGCGGCGACCGACGTCGCCGCCCACCGCTGCCCCGCCGCCGCCGGTCCGCGGGCCAGCAGGTGCTTGACTGTCGAACACCCGTTCGCCTACGATGTGGGCGTCGCTTCCCCCGATGTGGTCGGTCGACGTGGGGAGCGAGCATGCCCGCCAGCGAGGTACTTGAGGCGTTGGTCTCGGCGATCGACGCCGCCTGTGAGCTCGACCCCGCCCTGCTGGGCGACGGCGAGACGGTCGAGGCCCTGCACCGCCAGCTGGCCCGTCTGGAGGCGGTGGTCACCCGGGCGACGGCGGCTTTCGACGCCGGTGGCGCCTGGCCGGCCGACGGCGCCCGCTCGGCGGCGTCGTGGGTGGCGTTCCGCTGCCGGCTGCCCGCCTCCACCGCCCGCCGCCGGGTGCGGGTGGGCCGGGGCTTGCGCCACATGCCCGAGACCGAGGCGGCGTGGCTGGCCGGAGGGATCGCCGAGGCCCACGCCGGGCCCCTGGCGGCGGCGCGCACCCCGGTGACCGCCGACTCCTTTGCCCGCGACGAGGCGGTGCTGGTGGGCGAGGCCCGACGCCTGACCCACCAGCAGTTCATGCGAGTGCTGGCCTACTGGTGCCAGCTGGCCGATCCCGACGGGTCGGAGGCCGACGCCCGGGCGCAGCACGACGCCCGCCGCCTGCACCTCTCCCGCAGCTTCGGGGGGATGTGGGTCCTCGAGGGCCTGTTGGACCCCATCGGCGGCTCTGCGGTGGCCGAGGCCCTGGGGCGCATCGAGGACGAGCTGTTCGCGGCCGACTGGGCCGCCGCCCGCGATCGGGTGGGCGAAGGCGAAGGCGTCACCGTCGCCGACCTGGCCCGGACGCCGGCCCAGCGCCGGGCCGACGCCCTGCTGGAGCTGGCCCGGCGGGCGGGAGCGGTGCCTGCCGGGGCCCGCATGCCCGAGCCGCTGTTCAGCGTGCTCGTGGGCTATGAGACCTTCGCCGGGCGCATCTGCGAGCTGGCCGACGGCACGGTGGTGAGCCCCGGCAGCCTCGTCCCCTTCCTCGACCAGGCGTGGATCGAACGGGTGGTCTTCGACGGCCCCGACCGGGTGATGAACGTGGGGGTGCGCCGGCGCCTGTTCGCAGGGGCCACCCGCCGGGCCGTGGAGGTGCGCGACCGCCAGTGCTTCTCCGAGTTCTGCGACGTCCCCGCCGAGCACTGCGAGATCGACCACGTCCAGCCCTACGCCGACGGCGGCCTCACCACCGAGGCCAACGGCCGGCCTGCCTGCGGCTACCACAACCGCCGCCGCCACCGACGAACGTAGCCGCCGCCCTCGAGGCGGCGGCTACTTCTGGTCATACCGCCAGGGCGCTCCTGACGCGCCGTGCCCCAAAGGTCAGCCTGCCAGCAGCTCGTCCAGGCGCTCGTAGCTCTGGCGAATGCCGTCCTCCATTCCACTGGCGAGGACGGCGTCGCGCGCTTCGAAGGAGTCGACCAGCGACGTCGCCGTCAGCCGGGTGCGGCCGTCGCCCAGGTCCTCGAGGACGAGGCGCTCGAGCGCCACGCCGTCGGGCGCGCCCTCGAAGGTGAAGGTCTGCACGATGACCTCGGTGGGACGCACCTCGTGGAAGGACCCGTGGAAGCCGTACTCCTCGCCGTCCCTGATGTGGACGTACCGGTACGACCCGCCGGTGCGGCAGTCGAAGTGGTCGATGCGCATCTGCATGTCCCGGGGCCCGAGCCACTGGGCGACGAGGTCAGGGTCGGTGTGGGCCCGGAAGACCTTGGCCGGGGGGGCGTCGAACTCCCTGGTGATGCGGATCAGGGGGACGTCGCGATCGGCGGTGATCTGGGTCTCGCCGGTCGTGGTGTTCATCTCACTGCTCCTTTCTTGTCTGTCGCGGGTGATTCGGGCGGTGGAGTGGGCTCGACGTCGTCCGGCATCGAGGCCAGGACGTCGTCGAGGCGGCGGTAGCGCTCCTCCGCTTGGCGGCGGTAGCGCTCGATCCACTTGGTCATCAGGTCGAAGACCTCCGCTTCCAGGTGCACCGGCCGGCGCTGGGCCTCCCGGGTTCGGCTCACCAGGCCGGCGTCCTCCAGCACCTTTAGGTGCTTGGAGACGGCCTGGAGCGTGACGTCGTAGGGCTCGGCCAGCTCGTTGACGGTGGCGTCGCCCACCGACAGCCTCGCCACGATGTCCCGCCGGGTGGGATCGGCCAGCGCCGCGAACACCCGGGACAGCGGATCAGCCGCCACTTCCTTCCTCCGTGTACTCAACCGTCTGGTTGAGTACAAGATAGACCGGGGCAACCTTCTTGTCAACCAGTTGGTTGAGAACCGGCTCGGTGGCCGTTGACACTGGCGGGAACCGGCCTCGCGTCGGCGACGTCCAACGATGGAGGTGTTGAGCGATGGCACGTGGCGGACGAGCTGACCGAGGGGCGCGGGTGAACGGGCGCCTGGCTGTCGCCATCATTGTCGGGACAACGCTCGCTACCGCTTGTGGAGGGGACGGACCGCGTGGCGAGCAACGCCCGGGCGCTCTCCGCCGCCAAGTCGTCGCGCTGCTGGCCAGCCGCCCGCAGGACATGACGGCACCGCTGACGAGCCAGCATGGCCGAGTGGCCGATGACGGCGAACGACGGCGCCGACGAGTGCGCCGGCTGCAGCGGTACGCGCTCAACCCCGCGGTGAAGCTGGCTGCCTGGGCGGGGGTCCTACCGGGCTACGTGGTGATCGAGACAAAGGGAAGGCGCACCGGGAAGCGGCGCCGCAACGTGGTCGGGATGCACCTGGAGGGGAGCACCGGTTGGGTCGTGGCCGAGCACGGCCGCCACGCCGGCTACGTCCGCAATCTCGACGCCGATCCCGACGTCCGGATCCGCATCCGGCGTAGGTGGCACGGCGCCCGGGCGTACGTCGATGACCGAGACGACGCCCAGGCGCGTCTCGACGCCTTCGGCCGGCCGGGCCATGCTGCCGCCGTCCGCCGCTTCGGGACGGAGCTCACGACCGTCCGCTTCGAGTTCCCGACCTCGGCTCCCGAGGGTGACGCCTAGCCGATCACGGTCAGCGGTCGGCGTCCGAGCCTCCGCTCGTGGCTCGTTCCGCCTTTTCCGGCTCCAAGATCACGCTGAAGAGCTCGTGGATCACCCGGTTGGGAACGACGATGTCGGTCGAC
Organism: Acidimicrobiales bacterium; assembly: GCA_036260255.1. Classification (GTDB taxonomy): domain Bacteria; phylum Actinomycetota; class Acidimicrobiia; order Acidimicrobiales; family AC-14; genus DASZJY01. The sequence continues at coordinate 15,806 of DATAAF010000056.1, forward strand.
TTGGCGTAGAAGAGGAGGCTCAGCATCCGGTGCGGCCCTCGCCGCACGGAGCGCCGGACCAGATAGTCCCAGTCGATGTCCTGGTTGGCGAGGAGCGACAGGGCGTCGTACCAGTGCCGTCCGGTCTCCTCCTTGTGCGCCAGCGCCTTGATGATGATGAAGTCCTCGATCGGGATCGCCCGGACCTTGACGCCCTCGAAGTCGCGCTCCGTCGCACGTTCCAACATCTCGTCGTCCAGCAAGACGTCTCCCGACGAACGGAAGATGACGTCGACGAGCACGCCGTCCTTGACCGCTTTGTAGAGCCACTGCGGCTCGGTCTCGTCGGTGACGAAGCCGGCGCGCTCCAGCGCGGCCAGTGCCGGGCGAGCGTCTTGGCCCTTGACCAGCAGGTCGAGGTCGTGCGTGAACCGGGGACGTCCGGCCAAGGCGGCCACGACGCCTCCGATGACCAGGTAGGGGATGCCGTCGTCCTCGAGGGCGTCCACCGCCTCCCGGAGGACACGTACGAGCGTCTCCTTCTCGACCTCGCCCCTGCCCTCCCAGAGCCGGCCGTAGAGCTCGGCGATCCGGCGGGGATCCTCCTCGTCGACCACAGTCAGATTCTGCGCACACTGGCGCCGCTGCGCTACTGGCTGCTTGGGGAGCCGGGGCTGACCGCCAGGTAGGCGAACCGCGACAGCCGACGTTCGACCGCCAGCTGCTCCGCCACCCGGAGTACGTCCTGGTGGTCCTCGTAGGCGGCCTGCCCCTCCAGCTGGCGGAGCACCTCGGCCCGGGCCGCCCGCGCCCGGAGGCGCCGACCCGAGAGGACGGCCAGGCTCTCGGTGACGTTCTCGGTGATGCGCAGGTCCAAGCCCACCGCGCCGATGAGCCGCGTGTCCTCCCCCAGCGGGGCGAACACGTAGTGGCCGATCCGGCTGCGGGAGGCGACCTCGTCGTCCGAGATGAGCCCGGTGAGGGTGATGCAGTCGGTGAAGAGGAGGCGCCCGCCCGGCTTGAGGACCCGGGCCCAGTCGGCCAGTGCCCGTTCCCGATCGGCGAGGTGGTTGATGGCGTCGAGGCAGACGACGGCCTCGAACGACGCGTCGTCGTACGGCAGTTGCCCGTCTGCGTCGACCTGGTCGAACTCGACCTTCCCGGAGAGCTGCTCACGCCGGGCGAGCTCGTTGCCGTACGCCACCGCCTCGGCACTGCAGTCGACGCCCACGGCCGCGCAGCCGCTCTCCCGTGCGAGGAAGATCGTCGGGCCGCCCGACCCGCAGGCCACGTCGAGCATCCGGTCGGCGGGCGTCAGCTCCAACCAGGCGAGGAAGCGCCGGTGCTCGTCGGCCGTGGACCAGTTGTTCTGCCCGATGTCCTCGCCGTAGGCCTCCGCGCGGATCTCGGCGTAGACGGGGTCGGCGAAGTGCCCGTAGACCCGGTCGTAGTGCTCGCCGTCGGGAGTCTCGTGACCGACCACAGCCGCCCCCTTACGAGCCGTCGTTCGGGTGAAGCCTCGAACGCTAATGACGGGCGTCGACTCCGGCAACGCCGCCGCCGGAAGAATGCCCCGGAATCTCGTCCGGGCGGGGCCGCACGGTAGCGTTCCCGCCCATGAGCGGACCGCTGGTGCTGGTGGGCGGCGGGGAGTGGCAGGAGGGCTGCACCTTCGACCGCGGCCTCTTGGCCGACGCCGGCAACCCCGAGGTGCTCGTCCTCCCGACGGCGGCCGCCTTCGAGCACCCCGAGCGGGCGGTGGCGACGGCCGAGAGCCACTTCGCCGGCTTCGGAGGGCGGGTGCGCGGCCTCATGGTCCTCCACCGGGCCGAGGCCGAGGACCCGGCGAACGCCGAGGTCGTCCGCAACAGCCGGTTCCTGTACCTGGCCGGCGGCTCGCCCATGCACCTGCGGTCGGTGCTCAAGGACTCGCCCGTCTGGGAGGCCCTGGTCGCCGCCTGGCACGACGGGTCGGTGCTGGCCGGGTCGTCGGCGGGGGCCATGGTGCTCTGCGACCCGATGGTCGATCCCCGGGGCGGCGCCTTCACACTCGGGCTGGGGCTCCTGGTCCAGATGGCGTTCATCCCCCACCACGACACCTGGTCGCCCGAGAAGGCCAGGCGCACGATCGACCTGGCCCCCCCGGGCCTCCCCGTCGTGGCGGTCGACGAGCAGACCGCGATCATCCGCCGCCCCGAGGGCCCCTGGACGGTCGAAGGGGTGGGCAAGGCGGTCGTCTTCGTGGACGGCCACGAGGCCGCCCTGGAGGCCTTGCCGCGTTAGTCGGCGGTCGGTGATCGTCACCGACTCGAGGTCACGCCGGCGCCGTCGTCCTACCAACGTCCCGCCGGCGGCCGCCCAGCAACTCGTCCACGCGCTCCAAGCTCGGGCCGATCCCGGGCCGCACGGTCGCCGGTGTGAGGAAAAGATGCGAAACTACCGGTATGACCGTTTTAGTCATATCGAGCAATTCAGCCGATCTCTTGGAGGCAACCCCTGCTTCCCGAGGCGCCGCCTTCGACGCCAAGCGGCTGGCCGAACGTCTCCGCGCGTCCTACGAGGTGGATCTCGGCGATGTCGCCGCGTTCCTGCCCGACCGCGTCCCCCTGGACGAGCTCCCTGCGCCGTTCGACCGGTACCTGTCGGCGTGCGACGAGCTCCCGGCCCGGTACCCGGAGGAGAGGGGCGGGGTCCGGGGCTGGCTCGGGCGGGAGTTCGCGTGCGAAGACCCGACCGTGACACGCGCCGTCGCCCGGCTGAGCACCGGCGAGCGCGAGACGCTGATGACAGCCCTGAGCGCGCTCGGCCATACCTACCGATGGGACCGGGTCCCCCCGGCGCCGGCCCGGTTCGAGGAGCGCCGCGTCCCGTTGCCTCCGGGCATCTTGGCGCCGTGGGCGGCGTTGGCCCGAGTCTTGGACCAGCCTCGGGTGGGCACGACCTGGAGCCTCCACCTGTGCAACTGGAGGAGCGTCGATCGCCCCGGGGGAGCTGCCTACCGGCCCGAGGAGTTGAGCACCGAGACCCTGCGCGTGGCCCGGAACTGGCTGCCGCCGCCGGTCGCCGCCGACCTCGAGCGGTTCTCGCTCTGCTTCGTGCTGATCGAGGCCCGCGGAGCGGCGGTCCTGCGGCACGTCGTCCACGCGATCGACGCCGCCGCGTCGCGTCGCCTCGACGACACATGGGTGGCGCTCGAGGCGCTGCAAGGGGCGATCAGCGCCATGACCCTGGCCTTCAGCTTGAACGTCCGCAAACGCACGGTTGACCCGGGGACGTGGCTGAGCTTGGTGCAGCCGACGTTCGCGTGGTCGGCCGAGATCGACGAGCCGGGGCGCGTGGAGGGTGGCCCGAGCGGGATGCAGCTCCCGACGATTCAGGCGCTCGACTCAGCCTTCGGGATCGCCGGCGAGTCCACCCTCGCCCGGTCGGCGGTGGCCGGGCGCCGGCTCATGCCCAAGCCCCACCGCCGGTTCCTCCAGACGATCGACCTGGCTGGTCCGCTCCTGCGCCGGTTCGTCGTCGACGCCCGCTGTGACGACCTCACCCAGCAGTACAACCGGTGCATCGGCGGGCTCGTCAGCTTCCGGGCCGTTCACCACTCTCGTGCCCTGCTCTATCTCCGCAGCCGGAGCGACGACACGAGACGCGTCTCGACCGGCCTGACGATCGGTCTGGACGACGACGCCCTCGCCGTTGTCGAACGCACGATGTCGGAGCGCACGCTCGAGACAGAGGCGGCGCTGCTGTAGTTGGACGACGGGCGACGCCGTCAGAGGCCCTGGAGCAACGGTTCCAGAGGCTGGGCCGACGGGCCCTCACACCACAGGGCGGCGATCTTGGCGATCGTCACAACCGGCTCGACCGGGACGTAGACGACCTCGGGGAACCGAAGGGCGAGGTGCTCCCCCGAGAGACCGACCCCGAGACCGGTGGCGATCGCCAAAGCCTGGGTCTGCGCGTCACTCACCTCGTGGCCGATCCGCAGCGTGAATCCGGCGTTGAGGCACGCCTGGAGGTAGTTGTCGAACACCACCGGTTCCATGTACCGGGGGAACATCACGAACGGTTCCGAACGCAGGTCGGCCAGCATCACCACCGGCGCCCGGGCGAGCGGGTGGTGAGCCGGCAGGATCGCGATCAACCTTTCGTCCCTGAGCGGCATCGACGCCACCTCGGCGGTCAGGGGCTCGGTGAGGCGGCCGAGGACGACGTCGACGCGACGATTCACCAGCGCGGGGACCTGCTCCGCTTGAGCCAACTGGCGGATGACCAAGTTCGTCTCCGGGCACGCCGCACGCGCCCGACGCAGCAAGGCGAGCACGAGGTCGTAGAGCCCGCCGTAGGAGTAGCCGATGCGCAGCCGACCCACCTGGCCCCGTCCCGCCCGCCTGACCTCCCGGACGGTCTCCTCGGCCTCGGTGACGATGCTCGAGGCGTTTTGCAGTAGCAGTTGGCCGGCGTTGGTGAGGCGGATGGGGCGGACTGAACGGTCGATGAGCTCGGTCTCGAGCTCTCTCTCCAGCTGGCGGATCTGCTGGCTCAGCGACGGCTGGGCGATGTGGAGACGCCTCGCGGCACGGCTGAAATTGAGGTCCTGCGCCAGAACGAGGAAATACTGGAGATGCCGGAGCTCCATGTTCGCCGTCCTATAGACGCTCGACAGACATTACTCGACTGTCCGGCATCATTGGGAGCGCCTCTGACGGCATCAATGTCTGGTCTTGGACGGGCAGAAAAAAACGTGATCTAGTGGGATGGATCGATGAACGGATCACGGATCGGCTGGCGGATCGTGCCGCCCGACAGATCTCGGGCTCGGATGCCGACCACACCAGCCGAACACTTGGTTTGCAGATGGGGAGGCGTCGCGTGCAGTGGGGTGGGGTCCTTCCTGGTGCTCTCCTTCCGACGCCGGCCCTAGCGTAGGACAACTTCGCGGCGAACCACCGGCAGCGGTGGAGAGGGGGACCTTCGAGACTGTGACCAAAATCACCCCATTCGACGTCGTGCTCGTCGCTCGGGGACCCGAGCGGTATGGGACCGGCCTTGGGCAGTGACATCGTGATGGAGTGGCTCGTGCTCTTGGAGGCCGAGGACACGGCAGAACGGTCGACGATAGACCCATCGAGCTTTGCCCGGTTGGTGTCTTCGTGGGCGACTCCCGAACCCACGTCGCTCTACACTCCGACGCGCTACGCGCTACAGGTTGCGGTGAGCGCCACCGATGCGCCGTCGGCGCTTTCTGCCGCGATCTCGCGTTGGAAGGACTGCCTTCGTCGCACCGCGCTCCCCGAGTGGCCGCTCGTGCGGGCCGAGATCATGACTCCGGAGGAGCTCGAACAGGAGTTGCAGGCGCTCGAGTGGGGCGGCAATGGCGAGGACGCTCCCGCACGGCTCTGCCCACTTGCCGGCGATGTGGCGGCAGACGACCTCTTGCGCCGTGCCTTCCACGATCCCGTCACCGGTCTGCCCAGCCGCGAGCTCTTCCTCGACGGCGTCCGTCGGGCGCTGGCCAGCCGCACGTCGGCATCGCCACCGCTGGCGGTGCTGGTCGTGCGCATTGAAAGGTTCGAGCTCGTCGACGGGTCTCTCCGGCGCTCACTCGCCGACGAGACCGTGGTCGCGGTCGCCGGCCGGCTGATCGAGATGGTCCGCCGCGGTGACACCGTGGCCCGTGTCGGTCCCAGCCAGTTCGCCCTGCTGGTCGAGGTCCCGAACGGGGAGGACGCCGACTGCCTGGCCCGCCGCATCGTCGACTTGTTCCACTGCCCGCCGCCCGGCGGCGGGCGGCCGCTCGGCCTGAGGGCCACCGTCGGAGTGGCGATGTCGACGTCGACCGATGACGCCGACCAGCTGATACTCGTGGCGGAGTGGCGGTCACATTCGCCCGAGGGGCGGGGGGCGACCTTGTCAGAGCTTTCGGAACCGAACCCGGAGAGCCGGTAGGGGTCGACCCACGCTCTCGACGCGTGGGTCGATCAACGTTCCGCTGGCCCTCCGGACCTGCGGCCGGGCCGGCACACTGCTCGGGCGCACCGTCGTGGTCGGGGTCACATCGCGTGCGTCGCGCTCTGGGCGGTGGCGGCGACGCGACCACAGCATGAGCTCTGACCTTCACCCCTTCCAGGTCGGGACTATTCTCGCGGCATCTAGATGCATAAGCGTTCCCTCTAGTAGAAGGGATGCCCTCATGGGTGGCAGCTCGGCTGATTGGGCCTATCTCACCCCTGGACAGGCCGCCCGCATCCTCGGCGTCTCCACCAAGACGATCAACCGGTGGGCGAACGCCGGTCGCATACCGTGCTCGCTCACAGTCGGCGGTCACCGACGCTTCCGGCCCGACGTGATCGCTGCCGTCGGCTCCTTGATGAGCCTGAAGGACGGCAACTGACGCGGGGAGGTTACGTCTCGGTGATCGTCACCGACTCGATGGTCACCCGTTCCTTGGGCTTGCCCGAGCCCGTGCCGACGGCGTCGATGGCCGCAACCACATCGAGGCCGGCGACGACCTTGCCGAACAGCGAGTACTGCGGCGGCAGGGCGGCGCCCTGGGGCCCGCTGATGATGAAGAACTGGCTGCCGTTGGTGTCGGGCCCGGCGTTGGCCATGGCCATCGATCCCAGCTCGTACCGCCCGGGGCGCGGCAGCTCGTCGGCGAAGCGGTAACCCGGCCCCCCCCGGCCGGTGCCCTCGGGGTCGCCGCCCTGCAGCACGAACCCGGGGATGATGCGGTGGAACACGATGCCGTCGTAGTAGTGGTAGCGGGCCAGCACTACAAAGTTGTTGACCGTGCGAGGGGCGCTGATCGGGTCGAGGGCGATCGTCATCGTTCCCTTGGACGTCACCATGGTGGCGGTGTAGCTGCGCTGCGGGTCGATGCACATCGGGGGCGGGGCGTCGAACCGCTGCCGCTTGGGGCTGGAGCCGTCCGCCTCGGGGCACTCGGTGGGCACGCTCATCCCTCCTTGATGGTGACGGACTCCATGGTGACGACCTGCGTCGGCTTGCCCTCCTGGCTGTTCGGGGAGCCGGCCGCGTCGATCTTCTGCACGACGTCGAGGCCGCTGGTGACCTGGCCGAACAGCGAGTACTGCGGGGGAAGGGAGGCGCCCTGCTCCCCGGTGACGATGAAGAACTGGCTGCCGTTGGTGTTGGGCCCCGAGTTGGCCATGGCCAGCGAGCCCACCTTGTACTGGCCGGCCTGGGGCAGCTCGTCGGCGAACTCGTACCCGGGCCCGCCCCGCCCGTTCAGCTCCGGGTCGCCTCCCTGGATGACGAACCCGGGGATGATGCGGTGGAACGAGATCCCGTCGAAGTAGTGGTAGCGGGCGAGCACGACGAAGTTGTTGACGGTCTGGGGAGCCGCCTTGGCGTCGAGGGCGGCGGTGATCACGCCCAGGTTGGTCCTGATCTCGGCGGTGTACGTCCGGTTGGAGTCGATGCACATGGGCGGGGGCTTGGCGAACTTCGACGTCCGAGGCGACGAGCCATCGGCCTGGGGGCACGGTGTGTCGCCCTCGATCGTCGCTCCCGGCGGCACCGGCGGGAGCGACACCTCGGTGGGAACCGTCGTGTTGCTGGTCTCCTCTCTGGTGCTGTCGTTCCCACCGCCGACCAGGGTGGCCACGCCCAGCACGAGCAGGAGGGTGAGGAAGCCGGCCACGAGGGCCCGGTTGCGCCGGGCCCGGCGCCTGCGAGCCGCCAGCAGCGCCGCCTGGCGGGCGTGGCGGCCCATCTTCTGCCTCTGCCGCTTGGTGTTCTGGCTGGGCACGGGCGTCCAACCTAGATGACGGCCGATGGCCGCCGGCCGACGGCTACCCTGGGTCCCCCGTGAGCCTCGTCGTCCAGAAGTACGGCGGCACGTCGGTAGCGGGTCCGGAGCGCATCCGAGCCGTGGCCGAGCACGTGGCGCGCACCCAAGCCGAGGGCCACCAGGTGGTCGTGGTGGTCAGCGCCATGGGCAAGTCGACCGACGACCTTCTCCGCCTGGCCCACGAGGTCTCGCCCTCGCCGCCGGCGCGCGAGCTCGACATGCTGCAGACCGCGGGCGAGCGCATCTCCATGGCGCTGCTGTGCATCGCCCTGTGGGACCGCGGCGTGCCGGCCACCTCGTTCACCGGCAGCCAGGCGGGGATCGTCACCGACACCGCCCACGGCCGGGCCAAGATCCTCGAGGTCAAGGCCGACCGCCTCCGCCAGGCCCTGGCCGAGGACCACGTGGTCGTCGTCGCCGGCTTCCAGGGCGTGTCCACCACTCGGGACATCACCACGCTCGGGCGGGGTGGCTCCGACACCACCGCGGTCGCCCTCGCCGCCGCCCTCCAGGCCGACGTGTGCGAGATCTACACCGACGTGGCCGGCGTCTACTCGGCCGACCCGCGGGTCGTGCCCCGGGCCCGGCTCCTGCCCGAGGTGTCGTACGAGGAGATGCTGGAGGCGGCCGCCACCGGTGGGCGGGTGTTGGCGCTGCGGTCGGTGGAATTCGCCCGCAACCACGGCGTGGAGCTGCACGTCCGGTCGAGCTTCACCTGGGAGCCGGGCACCTGGGTCCGGAAGGAGGCATCGATGGAGCAGGCCATCGTCTCGGCGGTCACCCATGACACGTCTGAGGCCAAGGTGACCGTGGCGCAG
>DATAAF010000057.1:0-81640 GCA_036260255.1 Acidimicrobiales bacterium
TTCATGCGGGCGGTCGGCGCGTGACGGCCGGCGACCCCACCCGATGGCCCGCTCCCCCACGCTCTCAGGACGGCGGGGTGGGGACGAAGCCCTCCTTGCCGGCGGTGTCCGCCTCGACCGTCACCGCCTCGGTCGGTCCGAGGTCCTCGGTGCTGAAGAGGCGGGTGCCCTTCTCCAGGGCGGCGACCAGCGTCGCCCGCGGCACGGCGGTCTCCTCCGACTTGCCGTGCACCCCGGCGCTCGTCGACATCAGCGACACGAGGCGCTTGTCGTCGCCCCAGAGCTTGAGCAGCGACCGGGGCGAGGCGTTGCGGCTCCCGTGGTGGCCCACCTTGTAGAGGTCCACGCTCTGCAGCCGGTTCCTGAGCTTCTTGTCCTTCGGAAGGCGGTCGAGGGTGAAGCGCCAGTTCTCGATCTGGGCGTCGCCGGGGAACAGCAGGCGCCTGTTCCCTACCGTCAAGAGCAGGATCAGGCTCGTGTTGTTGAGGGCGTCGTCCAGGCTGCGCACGATGCGCTGGAGGGACTGCACCTGCTGGCTCTGGAGCCGCTCGGCCAGCCACCGCGCCGGTCCGGGCGGGATGTCCAGCGCAGGGACCCAGCTGTGCGTCGGCCGTGGCGCCGGCCACTCGTCGTCCTCGTCCTCACCGTCGTCGTCGTCGATCCCGAGCGCCGTGGCCGAGAGCCCCGACGTGACGAGGCCCTGGTACAGCATCCAGTACTCGGGGTCGCGGGCCCGGGCGTTGACCACGTCGGGGAACTGGTCGACGGTGGGAGGGCCGAGCACCTCGGCGCTCATGCCGGGGACGACCTCCTCGAGCTTGGAGCGCATCCCGGCGTGGAGGTACTCGCCGTCGTGCTCGGCCGCCCATCGCTGCAGTCGCTCGACCGCCTCGGCGTTCTTCAGCTGGTCCTCCGCGAGCTGCCGCACGTGACCTGGCAGCCCACGCGCCTGGGCGTCGAAGGCGAGAGCCAGGTCGTTGGCGAACTCCTGGCCCGTGGCCAGACCGACGCGCAGCTGGCGCGACGCCGCACCCACCGGCCCCGTCGCCGTGGCGGGGATCTCGGGGTCCTCGGTCCACGGCCGGACGATGAGACGCGGAGCGAGCTCCCCCACGATGGCGGCGGCCTCGTCGTTGGCGAAGCCGGAGAGGTGGTCCTTGTGACGATGGGTGACGACCACCGCGTCGAGCTTGCCTCCGCAGTCGTCGGCGACCCGGCGGGCGATGGCGACCCAGTCGAGCTTCTGGTCGTGCGGGGCGTGAGTGCTGCCGAAGTCGATGAGCACATGCCGCTCGCGGCGCCCATCGTCCAGGGGCCGGGGGTAGGCGAAGCTCACGAGGAAGCAGTCACCGAAGCCCACCTGGTACATGCGCACGGTGACGTGCTCGGGCTTGACGCGGGCGGCCACCGCTACCACTCCTCGCCACTGCGGGTGGCCGGGAGGTGCAGGGCGGCGAAGCGCTGTCCTCGCGCCGCCCGCGTCGAGAACCCGACGCGCCGGGCCGAATCGAACGTGCCGGCTCGGGCGAGGTAGTCGAGCCGGCGGACCTGACGCCGCCAGTCCTCCAGCGGCTTGCGGATGTGGTACTTGGCCCGCCCGAACTGGTCGAAGACGAGCGTCCCCCCGCCGAAGAGCTTTAGCCGCGTGTCCGGTTTGAGGAGCGGGTGGAGCTCGATGCGGGCGTCGTCGCCCCGAGCCTTCGCCCACTGGGAGGCCAGCCCGACGAACTCGTCGGCGGTCACCTCGAGCATCTGGATGTAATCGGCCACCGCCTCGTTGGCGACCAATCCGTCGGGGCCGACCCGGACGGCGGGGCGCACCGACTCGACGCGGGTGTAGTAGCCGGGGTCGAGCTCGAGCCAACCGGCGTTCTCCCAGATGAAGCGGAAGACCTCGTCGACGTCCGTGCGCATGGCCGCGAAGTTGAGGCCGTGGTACCGCGGGGCGGTGGGCACGGTGGCCAGGTCGACGACGCGGTCCTGGGGCGGGCGGTGGATGCCCAGGCGCTCGAAGCTCTTGCGGAGTGCCACCCGGTACCCGTGAGGGTCGTCGGGTGCCAGCTCGGCATCGGCCACGAGGACCGCCTCGAGGAAGTCCCCGAAGGCGAAGTCGACCGGCGGGAGGTAGTCGATGGCGCGGATCGTCATGCCCAGCAGATGGGACGCCGACTTGGCCCCCTCTTCGCCGGCCCGGTCGCGATCCAGCTCGCCGTTGCGGATCAGCGGCTTGACCCGGTCGACCCAGAGGGCGACGAGGGTGTCCAGCACCGCGGCGACGAGCACCTCGCCGCGGCGATGCGGCTCCTCCCACTCGGGAAGCCTCCGCCAGTCCGCCGGGGGCCGGAGGTCGGCCGAGCGCCGGAGGCCGCCTCTGGTCTGGAGGAGCGCTCCCCCCATCTGCTCGGCCAGCACGAGGGGAAGGCTTTGGCGGAGGGCAGCGCGGCTGACGGCGGCGGCGTCGATGCGGCCCGCCGCGTCCGGTTCGCCCAGCGTCAGGTTCACGACCTCCTTGACCGAGAACACCGACAGGAGGGCGACGATGTCGGCCATGGCCTCGTGGAAGGCGGCCTGGTCGGGCAGGCTGGGCTCGAGGAACCGGTGCCGCAGACCGTCGAGCACGGCGTGGGCGGTCTCGTGGGCCACCACGTCGTGGGACAGACAGGTGAAGACCCGCTCGCCTCGGGCGTCGAAGTAGCCGAACAGCAGTGCCCGGTCGTCGTCCGAGTAGTAGGCGTTGGCCTCGGCGAAGGCATGGGGCACGAGGTGGAGCTGGTGCCCGCCGAACGACCACGGCAGGCGGCGCCCCAGCGCCGACTCGAACGTGGCGAGGGTACGAGCCGCGATCGCATAGACGTTCTGGGCGTGGAAGGACGGGTCCTCGAGGATCTGCCTGTCCGAGATTCTCCGGTACGCGTCCCGGTAGACGACCTGCCCGTCGTCGTCGACCTCGGTCAGCACGGCGGCGTCGCGGAGCTCCCCCATGGTGGCGTCGTAGTCGACGGTCCGGAACCGGGCCGAGGTCGGGCCCGCCTCGAGCCGCTGGGCGGGAACCCGCACCCGAGCGGTGAGGATCCTGCCCGCCGAGGTGCGCACCGTCGGGTCCTGGGCCACGACGGTCATCTCGACGGTCTGGGGCCCCAGGTCAGCCGTGCTCAAAGACGCCTCCGTCATCCGCCGCGCCCGTCTCTGCGACGTCGGTCTACCGGACGGGGTGGGGAGGGTCAAGCGCCCGGGCGTTCACGGCGCGGGCGGAGGCGGCTCGAACCCGGGCTCGCCTTCGACGGGCTCGAGGGGTGCCGTCTCGGCCCACACCACCCGGAAGATCTCCTCGTCGGTGCGGTTGATGCGCTCGTCGATGACGGTCAGCGCCTCGTCGTCCATCAGCGATCCGTCCTTCCTCGGTTCAAGGAGGGTCCCCTCGGAAGAACACCTGGAAGGCGTTCTCTTTGACCGCCGGCCCTTCCCGAGGCTTCGGGTTGGTGACCGAGACGGAATGGAACCCGGCCGCCGCAGCACCGATCTTCAGCTTGAGGTGCAGGCGACTCTCCGACTGCACCGTCGGGCCCTCGAGGACGGTGATGCCGTCGCCCGGCGAGAAGGCGACGCTCGTGCCCTTGCGGAAACCGGCGCCGATGATCTCGACGTCCTCCTCGAGGGGGTCCACTGGGCTGGGAACAGTCACCTCCGAAGGCTTCAGCTCGACGATCGACGGTGGTGAGAAGTGCTTCACCGTCAGGCAGGCGGGGCAGGAGGCCTCTCGTCCGTCGGGGTTGGTCACCGTCACATCGCGCCGGCCCTCGGGCACGTCGAACCCCGCGGTCACCGGCAACGTGATGGTCTTGTCGTCGACGACGACCAACTCGCCGGTGACGAGAGACACCCCGGCCGGGTCGATGGTCACCGAAGCCCGGGGGCGGAAGCCCTGACCGTGGATCGTCAGGTCCACGGTCTCCGTCTCCATCACCTCGCGGGGGTCCACGTGGCTCACCCGGAGGGCCGGTTCCAGGCACTCGAGCTCCTTGACCAGCAGGCGCCGCTCGAGGTCGTCGAGCGGGTAGGAGACCACTCCGCCCCAGGTCAGCGTGGGCCGAGGACGGTCGTCGTCCGGTCGCTCGAGATGGAGCGGGAAGCTCTCCGAGACGAACCACCCGAGGTCGTCGCCCGGCCACCTTCGGGTGAGCACGGTGGCCCGCAGGATCGGCTCCTGGCCGTTGGCCCCCAGGCGCTCGGGCACCACCCCCGACACCTCCACGCGCCGCCGGGCCTTCCCTTCCTCGGGAGGCAGCGCCCGCACGATCAACCGGCGCTCATGGGGCAGCTGCACGAAGTCGGTGACGAGGACGCGCGAGAGGTTGCAGTCGGCCCCGTCGACCTTCAGGGCGTTGGGCTGGTAGCGGGCGAGGGCCAGGCGGACGAAGGGGAAGTAGGTGACCTGCAGGGGCACCGGGTGGGGCTGGAAGCTCACGTCGGCGAACGCCCGGCCCTCCTCGTCGTAGTGCACCGGGAACGAGGCGACCGACACCCTCCGGCGCTCCTCGGGCACCTCGCCGGCGGGGAGCTCCTCGAGGGTGAGCCCGTCCTCGAGGGTGGCGCCGGGGAACATCTCCGCGGCCATGCCGCCGGGGCGGAAGTCGCTGTCCCACAAGGGGTCGGCGGCCCAGGCGGTCACCAGCTGGGCGCGGGGATCGTCGGCCGGCAACGGCTCGCCCGCGACGAAGACGACGCCGAGCCGCTCTCCCTCACCGGACGAGTACCAGGGGCGCTCCAGGTACACGCGGAAGCCTCGGCACCTCCGGGTGCTGGAGAAGACGACGTCGCTGCCCTCGGGCCCCCGACCGCCACGGAACCACGTGAAGGTGGGGAGGACGTGGCGGACCACCGGCGCGGCGGGGCGGGCGGTCGCGGGAAGGTCGAACTCCTGGGTGACGACGGGCGGCTCGTTCGGCGCCGGCCGGAGGAAGGCGGAGGCGTCCATGGCCTGGTCGAAGTACTCCCGGAAGCGGGTGGTGGCCTGCGCCCGGCAGCGGACCCGGTGGCGCCGGGTGTCGCCCAGGTGGAGGCGGGCGTGCAGCAGCCGGCCAAGGCCCTCGGGCACGGGCACCTCGGCGAGGTGAGCCGAGCGCTCGACGACCTTCGAGCGCGGCTCGGTTACGACGTCGATCTCGTCGACCCAGGTGGCGGCCACGTCCACCTTGGCCGTGCTGGCCGCGTCGGCGTCGACCTCGCCCTCCACGTCGGCCGCCGTCTCGCCGAACACGAGGGGACGGCTGACCGCCCAGTCGTCCAGCTGCGGGGCCCGCAGCGGCCGCTGCACCGCGTGCACCAAGACGAGGGGGCGGGGGGGCATGAGGAGCCAGTTGCGTCCCCTGGACGCCTCCTGCCGCAATGCCTCGAGGTTGGGCGGCTTGGCCGCCTCGATCCACTGCCACACGCCGAACAGGAACAGGTTGGCCAGGTTGGCGCCGGCGTCCACGTAGGAGCTCAGCTGCACGGTGACGGTCTCGGCGGGCCGCAGCTGGACGGTGAGCACCCGTCCGGCGGCGGTCTGGGAGAACACCGGCTGGGCTCGTTGGGCGCTCCCGGTGACGCCCACCACGCTGAGGCGGAACGAAGCCCGGTTGGGCCACCCCCCGGAGAACGCCACCCGGTTCTTCCCCAGCTCGAAGGCGTCGGACGCCACGTCGGGGAGCCCGGCCAGCAGCGCTCCGTGAGCCAGGGGGTCCGGCAGCCAGGGCACCGCCAGCTGGGCCTCGCGCCGGACGGTGAACTCGCTCTCGCCGACCTTCTCGGGCGGGTGCTGGTCGTCCTGCAGCGACCCCTTCTCCCGCCGGGCCAGGTCGTAGCCGGTGCGGTCCCCCCGCATCCCACCCTTGATGTCGAAGGCGCCGTGGGCCTCGGCCAGGAGCTGCGATCCCTTGGGAGCGACGATGTGGCGCTGCGACGGGGTGGTGAGGCCGCCGGCCGGCGGGGCCACCGGGTCGCTGGTCACCACCAGGCGCTCGACCGACTCCCCCGGCTTGGGCAGGTCGGTGAGCACGACCACCGGCGACGCCACCGGCTCCATGCGGGAGTAGAGGACGGCGGCGCTCGCCTCCGGCGTGTCCTTGGGAGGCTCGTTGAGGGCCAGGCTGTTCCCCGCCACGTCCACCGCCCGCGCCCGCATGCGGTACCAGCGGCCGAAGCGGAGCCGGGGAAGGGACCCTCGGACCGGGGTGCACTTGATGTCCAGGCCGAGCGGAGGGGGCGGCGGCGGCGTGGTCGCGTCGCCGTCCAGGGCGCTGTCGAGGCCCAGCACCCGGCCCGGGCGGGGGGCGCAGAGGCTCCAGCCCTCCCAGGTGAAGAGGGCGGCGGGCACGGCCAGGGCGGTGCCGGGCGATCCGCTGGCGCTGCGCTGCACGAACCCCTCGCCCGGGATCGCCACCTCCTTCTTCGCCCCGGGCGCGTCGGGGAACCGGTAGACGGCGTTGCGGGCGCAGAGCGAGTGCCAGGTGTCGGTGCGGCGGTCCCAGACGTCGACCCGGTAGCCGGCGGTGAGCTGCTCGGCGAACAGCGGGCCGACCTGCGACGACTGCCCGCTCCCCGGCGCCGGCTTGGTCGACTGCAGCTGCTTCTCCAGGGCGGCCATGCCCTGGGCCTTCTCCTTGAGGGCGGGGGCGGCGGTGTTCTGGAGGTTGCCCGCGCCGCCGGCTCCGTCCTCGTGGAGCACCATGATCCCGGCCGCCCGCAGCGTGGGAAGGCCCGCCTCCTCGGGCGTCCCCAGCTTCTCGCCCGCCTGCAGGCGGGCGAGGATCGCGTCGACGGTCGGCAGCAGGTTGTTGACCTTCCGGCTGCCGCCATCGACGTCGAGCTGCTCCACCCGGAAGCGGGCAGGGTCGTTGAGGCGCAGGAGCCCGTTGCTCAGCTCGCTCCCGTCGGGCCGGGGAGCGGGGAGGAAACGGCGGTCGTCGAGCACGTAGGCGGTGGTCGGCGAGTGGTTGATCGTCGTCTGGAGCTTGGGCGTCCACGACGGGACGACCCGCACCCGCTGTGGGCGCCCGGACCCGTCCCTCGGCACGGCGGGCAGGAGCGGCACCTGCAGGTCGACGACCAGCCCCAGCCGGCGCAGCAGGTCGGGGTGCTGGGCCAGGACCGAGACGATGCGGTGGAAGTCCAGCGACTGCCGCAGGGTGTCGTCCCCCGGGGGACCGCCGGGTGAGTGGGCAAGGGGTGCGTGGGCGCCGGCCGTGGCATCCAACGACCCCTTGACGTCGTCCCTCGAGAGCTGTTGGGTCGCGGCGGCGGGGGTGGGCGCCGGCGGCGGCCCACCGGCGGGGCCCCGCGGCGTGGCCCCGCCCAGCGGGAGCACGCCTGGCAGCGGCCCCCCGATGCCGACGCCCACGCCGACCCCCAGGTCCAGCCCCAGCCCGATACCGAGGTCGACGCCAACCTCGATGCCGACGTGGATGCCCGGGTACCCCGGCTGGGTCGTCCCGCCGGGGCGGGGGCCGGCGCCCGGGTCGGGCTTGGGCGGCGGCAGGCCGCCCGACGGCCCCGGCCCGCCGCGCGCGCCGGCCGCGGTGAGGACGTCGTTCAGCTGGCCGGCGGTCGGCACCGACGCGCCGTGCTGCGACGCCATCAGCACCCACAGGCCCTTGAGGGCGTCGGCCGCGGTGGGCACGGGCGGGGACGTGACTGGCGTCGCCGACAGGTCGGTGAACCGGTACGGCTCGACGACCGTCCCCTGGTCGAAGAGCGACGCCCACAGGTCGGGATCGGGCTGGGACACGCGGGTGGCGGGGACCGACGGCCCTCCCTCGAAGGCCACCGAGAAGTTGACGCCCCGCACCGTCTGTGCCCAGGAGACGAAGTCGGGGAAGCCGGCCAGCGAGAGCTTCCCGGCCGCGGCGTCGGTGCCCAGGCGGGGAGCGACGAGCACCGAGAGCTCGAGCTGCCCCAGCCCCAGGGCCAGGGGCCGGACGCGCCGGGGCAGGGCCGTCCAGATGACCTCTTGGACCGGCATCCTCAGCTCACCTTCTCGAAGGCGTCGCAGTACTGGCTCCACAGGGCGGGCGTGGGGATGACCTCCTCGAACGTCGGGTCGCCGCTCTTGGCGAACTCCCGGTGCACCGTCATGGTGACCGACTCGCTGAAGAACAGGACCTCCACCTCGACGGTGAGGGAGGCCGTCCCCGACAGGCGGGTGGGCGAGTCGGCGTACCGCAGCTCCAGGTAGAACTGAACGGTGATCGAGATGAGCCCGAGGACCTCGAGGGCTCCGACGCAGCGCACGAAACCGGCCAGCTGGAACTTGGTGGTCCCGTCCGCCTGCTCCATGCTGTAGTAGATGCCGGCCATGACGGCGACGCCGCCGCTGGCCACGCCCAGGTCGAGGGCGGTTGCGCCCCCGAACTCCAGCGACCCTTCGAGCACCTCCATGCCGCCGAGGGTGAGGATCACGGCCACGAACGCCCCGCCCCCGAACGGCCCGTAGGTGAGGATGCACGGGTTGTGGCGCTCGGCGAAGGCCAGGCGCAGCCCGGGCGCCCTCGAGTCGAGCAGCGGCAGGGCGAACCCGGCGGAGAACGACAGGTTCTGCAGGCTGAAGGCACCGACCGTCACGGTCGGGATGCCGAGGGTGTAGCTCACCTCGACGCCCTCGGGCGTGACCTCGACGGTGGGCGGGTCGACGAACCCCGCCTTGTCGAGCACGTCGGCCAGGGTGTTCACGAACTCCAGCCGGCCCTTGAACCTGAGGTCGCCGATCTCCGCCTCCACGTCGGGCTTGCAGCCGGTCTGGGACGTGAACGTCAGCGAGTTGAGGGGGAGCTCGACCAGCGCCTCCGGGCCGGGGGGGACCTCCACGCCGAAGCCGGTCAGCGTGCCCGTGGAGGTGACCTTGGGGGTGCCGCCGTCGGGTACCTCCCGGGTGACGTCGAGCGAGAGCGTCGCCCCGGCGAAGGGGTCGACCAGCGGCGTGTCCCACTGAAGCTGGGTCCGCACCACGTTGCCCGCGCGGTTGGTGGCCAGCCGCGGGATCTTGGGACCGCTGCCGAACGCCTGGCCCACGTCCTGGAAGGTCTGCTGCTCGGGGAGGAGGGCGACCAGGTCGAAGATGCCGAGGAGCTTTGGCCCCGTCCCCGCGAAGAAGACCTTGGGATCGAACGTGCCCTCCTTGGTCAGGTCGGGGGGGCCGTCGGGGTCGGCGGACGGGGGCGCCGGGCCGAGGGCGCCCAGGGTGCGGGAAAGGCGGGCGATCGAGAAGTCGGGCTTGGCCAGGCCGCCCCCCTGCTGGGAGTCGAACCCCACCACCACCGGGTCCACGAGCGAGGCGAAGGCGTCGAGCGGGTGGTTGCCGCCGCCCACGTACGTCCGGTCGTACCGAAAACCCACGCGGCCGTCCCCGCCGGTCGCCTCCCGGACCGCGGGCACGACGGCGCGGGCCGAGCGGACGACGGGGCGGAACGGGCAGACGCCTCCTGGCGGCGGCGGGTCCGGGACGAACGACGTCTGCCGAGCTCCCAGCTCGACGGCGTCGGTCTCGAAGGTGCTGTCCGCCGTGCGGTCCGTCGACAGGGACGACGCCTCGGCGAAGGCCAGACGCTGCCCGCCCAAGGGCACCCGACCGTGCCCGGTCGACGTGTAGCTGTCGGTCGAGTCAGAAGTCATCCAGTCCTGGACGGAGGCGTCGGCGCGGGCGACGCTCTCGGCGATGAACGCCAGGGGCACGCGCATCTCCACCTGGTTTCCTTGGCGGTCGGTGCCCACGACGTGGAACCGGAAGAGGCTGCGGTCGCTGGCCCGTTTGGGCCAGAAGGCGGTGAGCTTCTTCCCCCTGATGTCCTCGAACCCCTGCTCGCCCTCGATGAGGAGGACCGGCGTGGCCACGGTGGCCAGCCGCGACCGGACGAAGGGGAGCTCCCGGTGCTCCGGCGGGGGGGCACCGACCAGTACGTGCTCGCGCTCGGGCTGGCGGACGAAGACCTGGAGCTCCTTGCGGATGAGGGCGACGAGCGTCCCGTTGGCGTCGGGCTCGATCTGGCGCCGGCTGGTGACGACCGCCACCGCCCGATGCCCCAGGGGGAACAGGAAGCCGGCGGAGACCACCTGGACGAAGTGGTCCCTGCCCATGGTCATGCGGTGCCGCCACGACTTCAGGTCGTTGCCCTCGACGTCGTCCCACGCTCCCCGGGCGTCGAACCACGCCCCGAGGGAGGTGAGCAGGAGGCGGGAGACCTCCACCGTGGCGTCCCCGGCCTGGCCGTGCAGGGCGAGGTTGCGGCGGTCCTCCTCCGACAGCGTCGACGTCCCGCTCCGCAGCGGGGGCAACGGGTGGTTCCCGATGGCACGGACCCGGTCGCCGGCCAGGCGGGCGTGCCAGAGCTCCACCGGGGCACCACCGTCGGCGCCGGTCGGTCCGGTCACGGGGCGGGGGGCGTACTCCCAGGTGCCGGCGGCGCCCGCGGTGGGCGAGAGCACGAGGCCGCTGGGGATCTCCAGGGCGGTGACGTCGGGGTCCACCTCGAAGGGATGGCGGTCCACGGTGGCGCCCGTGAACAGCCGCATGGGCAGCTGCCCGCACCGCTCGAGAATCGCGTCCAGCCGGTACTCGATGGGCTCGCTCTCCGGTGGGAGCACGAAGACCAGGCGGCTGAGACCGGAGTAGCAGCCGATGACGTCGCCGGTCCGCGGGGCGGCGGTGGCGGTCCCGAAGGCCTGCTCCTCGATCGCCTGGGCCGGGAAGTCGACAACGACGAGCGGTGGAGTGGCCGCCGACCCCCTGGGCACAACCCGCGCCGGCTGGCCCGCCGCGGGCAGGGCCAGGTCGCAGTGCTCGAACCGGACGCGCAGCACCAGCAGGTCGCGGGGTCGCACGGCGGTGAACGGCGGGAGGGGGTCCGGCGGGTTGATGAACACCACGGGCAGTCTTCACGGGGGAGCGGCCTCGTGCATCCGCCAGATGGCGGATGTCGCGTCGGCTTAGCGAAGGCGGCGGGTGGCGTGGGTGGCCAGCTCGACGCGGGAGCGGAGCCCGACCTTGGCCAGCGCATGGGAGACGTGGGTCTGCACCGTCCGGCGGGAGATGAACATCCGCTCGGCGATCTCGGGGTTTGAGAGGCCTTCAGCCACCAGGCCCACGACCCTCACCTCGGTCTCGGTAAGGGCCTCCCAGCCGCAGGTCGCCCTCTCTCCCCGCCGCCGGCCCGCGGTCCCGCCGGTGACGCCCGCCTTCCGGCCCAGCTCGTCCTCGAGGACGGCGCGCACGGCCGCCGGCAGGTCGTGCAGGAACGCCTGGCGAAGGAGCTCCTGGCGGAACGCCAGCGAGGCGTCGTCCTCGACGAGGACACCCGCCGCCATCGCTGCTCGCACGGGGGGAAGGAGCGACGCCGCCCGTCGTTCGAACAGCCGGCAGAGGTCGCCCAGCGCGAACGGCGACCCTAGCACCGCGGCCACCCGCAGGACGTCGAGCGCCTCCTCGGGCAGGCCGAGGCGCCCGAGGATGGTCGTCCGCAGTGGCGGGGGCAGCGTCATGGACGCGATCTCGGCGACGCCGCCGCGGACACCTACGGCGCCGTCGAGGAGCAGCGCCCCCAGCAGCTCCATCACGTCTCGGGGGTTGCCGCCCGCCCACGACAGCTGCCGCCGCAGGCGGGGGCCGGGCGGCGCCCCGGCGACGCCGGCGGCGAGGGCGGTCACCTCGCCGTCGGGAAGCGGCCCGAGGCGGATGCGCTCGACTCCCGCCGCGCCGAGCCGCTCGATGAGCTGGTGGAGCGACGACGGGCGCGGGTGCAGCGAGGCGGTGCAGACGACGAAGAGGGACAGGCCCGGCAGCGCGTGCGCCAGCTGAGCCAACGCGGCAACCGCCTGGGGGCCGGCCGACTGGACGTCGTCCAGGGCGAGGACGGCGGGAGCGGCAGCGGGACCGGGTGGCGCCACCCGCCGGATCAACCCCGCCAGCCCGACGTCGGCTCCCACTGCGTCCCAGGCGGACCGCCCGGCGGACGGCGCCGGCCGTCCTCCACCGGCGAGCACCTGCAGCCCGCGGGCCCGGGCCAGCCCGACCGCCTCCCCCAGGAGGACGGTCTTGCCCGCGCCCGGCTCTCCTTCGATCACCGCCCCGCCCCCGCCGCCGGGCGGCAGCCCGGCCAGGAGCTCCTCCAGGCGCCGGCGCTCGGCCGCCCGAGCGACGACTTCGTTCCCAGCCATGTGCCGTCGCGCGCCCAGCTCCCCCTCCCTCGCCTCGGGACGGATATTTGGCCACACCTCGGGCGCCAGGGGAAGGGGCGGGTGCCAGCGCGAGCGATGCTGGGGGCCATGACCTTCTCGATCGCCGGCCGCAGCCCCGACGGGTCGGAGCTGGGAGTGGCGGTCGCCAGCAAGTTCCTCGCCGCCGGGGCCTACGTCCCCGGCGCCGCGGTCGGCGCGGGGGCGGTCGCCACCCAGGCCTACGGGAACCTGGCCCTGCGCACCGAGGGCCTCGACCTGCTGCGCCGCGGGTCCTCGGCCGAGCAGCTGCTGCGGACGTTCTTCGACGACGACCCCAAGCGTGACGAGCGCCAGGCCGGCGTGGTCGACGCCCGCGGCGGGGCGGCGACCTTCACCGGCAGCCGGGTCCAGCCGTGGGCGGGCGGGCGGACCGGAGAGGGCCCCGAGGGGTCGTTCGCGGCCCAGGGGAACATGCTGGTGGGGCCCGAGGTGGTCGACGCCATGGTCGACGCCTGGCGTAGCTCCCATCGGGAGGCACCGCTCGCCCGCCGGCTGCTGGCCGCCCTGCGGGCCGGGCAGGACGCCGGGGGCGACCCGCGGGGCAAGCAGGCCGCCGCCCTGCTCGTGGTGTCGCCGGGCGGCGGCTACGGCGGGCTCTCCGACGTCGCCGTCGACCTGCGGTGCGACGACTCTCCCGAGCCCCTCGACGACCTCGCCCGGATGCTCGACCTGCACGATCTCTACTTCGGCACCACGCCCGAGGAGGAGCTCCTGCCGTTCGACGACCCCCTCGCCCGGGAGCTGCGCCCGCTCCTGGCCCGTGCCGGCTACGACTCGGGCGACGTCGCCCGCGACCTGTACGACTGGATGGGCAGGGAGAACTTCGAGGAGCGGTGGCACGAGGGCAAGATCGACCCCGTCGTCCTCGAGGAGCTCCGTCGCTCCGGCGGCTAGCCCTCAGGCGCTCGGGGTGAGGCCGTAGGCGGCCAGGTAGGTCCGAGCCACGTCGACAGGACGGGGCGGCGAAGACGGGCACGGATCGCCCCAGAGCACCTTGTCGACAGCCGCAGCGAGGGCATCGGGGTCGCCGGGGGGCACGGTGACGGTGGCCAGCTCGGACGACCCGCCGACATCTGTGGCAACCGTCGGGCGTCCGAGGGCACTGGCCAGGGCCAGCACCCCGCTCGTGCCCGCCGCCGAGTACGGGCAGATCACCACGTCGGCGGCGGCGGCGGCGGCGACCAGCTCGGGCAACGGCTGGTACCCCTCGTCGACCACCAGCTCGACCCCCTGCCTCTTCGCCTCGTCGACGGCGTCGGCCAGAGCCCCGAGGTCCTCGCCCACCACGGCGAGGACCGCGTCCCGCCATCGGGCGGCTGCCGCCACCGCCAGGTCGAGGCCCTTGTCGGGCCGCACCTGGCCCGCGAACAGCACGACCGGCCGACCCGGTCCGGTGGTCGAGTGCCACCGGCGCCGCCAGCCGTCGACGAGCCGCGGCTCCGGTCGCAGGGCCCAGTCGCCGATGACCAGGGGCACTCGGGTGGGCCTCGCTCCCCAGCCCTCCATGACCGCACGGTCCCGGTCCGAGAAGGCGAACACCACGTCCGCGTAGCGCGCCAGCCATCGCACGAGCGGCTCGTCGGCGGGTCCGGCGGACCTCGCCAGGCGGCGGGAGAATGTCGTGTGCGGGCTGAACCCGACCGAGCAACGCCGCAGCCGGGCGCCAACCACAAGGGGGACGAGGAGCACCGGGAAGAGCCGACCCTCGACGTGGACGATGTCGCCCGACCGCACCTGTGCGAGGCAGCGCGGCACACCGGCACCGAGCCATGCGGTGGCGACGGCGAGACGGCGAAGGGCTCGGGGCCTCACCGCCGGGAGGCGCCAGAAGCAGCTCCGTCGGGCCACCCCGTCGGGCAACGGGACGTCCTCGGCGTCGGCTGCGGTATGGAGGACCACCGCCGCCCCGGCCTCGGCGAGCACGCCCGCCAGTGCGGCGGCGTGCTGGTAGATGCCTCCCCATCCGCCGGGCTCGACGATGTGAATGGTTGCGGTCGTCGCCCTCACGGACGCGCGGCGCGGATCACCAGGGCCAGCGAGGTCGTCACGAAGCTCCCGCACGACACACGGAGATGCGGCTCCATGGAGTACGGAGGGACGTCCACGTACTGATCGAGCACGCCTTCTCCGCGGTCCAGAGCGAGGGCGGCCACCTGGTGACCGCCACGCTCCAAGCGCGCCACCAGGGACACAATGTCCTGCTTGCGATAGAGGACGGTTGGCCCGGTGACAATCGTCTCGCCGTCGGAGCCGACGTTGAACTCGGTGGTGTGAACGGCGATCCCCCCCGGCACGAGGGTCGCCAGCGAGCGCTCGACGAACCGGCTCCCCGCCTCCAGCGAGCCCAGGTGCTCCAAGGAGCACACCGACCAGCAGAAGTCGAACCCCCTGAGATCATCAGGAATGGCACGCATGTCGACCGAACGCCAGCGAACCCGCTCAGCGAAGCGGTCGGGATCGCAGAGCGAGTCCTGCCGTAGGCCCTCGAGGCCGTCGCCGTACTGGCCGCTGTCACGCCACACCCGGGCGTCGTTCGTGGTCGGCGGCAGGTCGGTGGCGACGATGTGACAGCCCCGGCCGGCGAACAGGGCGACGAGCGCCTCCCGCCCGACGCCGAAGCCCAGCCCTCGAGCCCCCGGTCGTAGCAGGTCCACGGTGTCCAGCACGTGGGCGACGTAGGCGCGCTCCCAGAGCTTCCGGTGGGCACGCGGTTCTACGCCCAGGACCGCGCACCATTCGGCGAACCACGGCTCCCGCAACTGCGACTGGGTACAGAGGCGTGACCGCACGCCCGGAGGGAAGTTCGGGTCGGGTGGCTCCGCCGCCGCGGCCGGCTTCTCGTCGCGGTCCTCGAGGAGGGCGAGACGGCTCGCGAGCATGGCCTGGTTGCGCTTGAGCTCGACGAGCCCGCGGAAGACGTCGCGACTCGCTCGGATGCGCACACGCGCCGAGGCAGGGAGCCGGTCCAACAAGCGGCGCGCCGCAGACCTCGCCCAGGGGTGAATCGTCAGCGCCTCTTGGCGAGCTCTCGGCTCATCGGTGATCCCCCGACCGGAACGCCATCACCATCTTCGGAGCACCACCATCACCGGTCAAGGTCACGCCGCCGAACAAGGCGGCCATCAGACGATCGCCGCCACCGCCCGGTCGGCCAGGACGCGGGCGACATGGAACAAGAGGTCGGCGGCGCACACCGGGTCGGTGGCCCGGAGCTGATCGAGGAAGGGCCGAGTGAGCACCAGCACGCGGCCGTCGGAGACGGCGCGGACCGAGGCGGAACGCCGGCCGAGGGTGCCGAAGAAGGCCATCTCTCCCGCCACCTCCCCCTCCCCGACCAGGCCGAGCCGGCGGTCGCCGTCCACCGCCTCGAACAGGCCTTCGACGACGAGGAACATCTCCTGCTGGCTCAGGCCCTTCTCGGTCAGCAGCTCCCCGGCCGGGACGGCGAGCAGGGAGCCCGAGGTCGCCAGCTTGCGCACCGTCTCCGGCTCGAGCGCCTCCAGTAGTCCCCTCCGCCCGCTCGTCTCCAGGTGGTGCTGCACCCGCTCCCACACCGCGGCGGGGTCGGTCACGTAGGGCAGATCGCCCTGGTCGAGCAGCTCGCGATAGCTCTCGGTGGACAGCGGCGGGTGGCGGCCGGGCCCGTAGTGCCGGGCCACCAGTGGCGCGAAGAACGAGCCGACCCGCTCGAAGTGCTCCTCGTCCGCCGGCACCATCACGAGCGGCACCTCCACGCCGTCCGGCGTCGCGATCGGCGAGCCGGGGTAGGGGCGGAAGCCGAGCTTGACGTAGAGCGGGACGAGGCGGGGCGCGCAGTTGGCGAAGGCCAGGTCGAGGCCGCGGGCCGCTGCCACCTCGTAGGCCTCTCGGCAGAGCGACACGAAGACCAGCCGGTTGCGGGCGTCGGGCTGGATCATGAACCGGCCCAACTCGCAGACGCTGAGCTCGTCCACCCCGGCGAACAGGTGCATGGAGAACGCCCGGCGGTCGGCCGGAGGGACCTCGCCGGCGGCCCAGTGCCGGACCCTCAGGGTGCCGGTCATCTCCTCCGGCGAGCCGGTGTAGAGCAGCGTCGTGTAGGGCCGGTCGTCCTCGTCGTCGTGCACCCAGCGCCGTTCCGGGTCGCCCCGCCCCAGCTTCCTGCCCAGCTCGTCGACGTACACCGACCACCGGAACCGGTAGATCGCCTCCCGCTCCTCGGGCGTGGCGGCGATCCTGGCCCGCCCGGCCCGGGCCAGCAGGCTCTCGTGTCCCCTCGCCCTCACGCTCGAGGAATGTCGCCCAGGGTGACCGCGTCGCCGTCCACCCGGGCGACCTCCACCGCCCGGGCGCGCCAGTCGGCCGGGAGCTCGGCGTCGTACCGGGCGGAGACGCCGGCGACGAAGAGCACCGGTCCGGAGCCGCCCGGTGGCACGTCGAGGACGAGCGTCCCGTCGGCCACGGTCACGCCGCGAATGAGGCTGTCGCGGCGGAACCAGCGGACGACGGGGTGGGCGAACTCCTCGCCGGCGGCCCGGCTGAGGCTGTCCATTCTCAGCACCGCCCCCATCGGCGGCGGGGCGGCCGCCAGGAGGGCGGCGTCGAGACGGGCATAGGCATCCATGAGGCTGCTCAGGGCGAGGAGGAACTCACGGTGGTCCACGGCGGGCTACAGCGTCCCTTCGGCCAGGGCGGCGTAGAGGAGGCGGGACGCCAGCTCGACCCGGCGGTCCATGGTGAGGCGCTCGAACGACGCCACCAGGAGCTGGTTCACCTGCCCGGGCACGTGGACGAGCTCCCGGCCAAGGCAGGGCAGGGCGCCGTCGACCACCTCCTCGGGATCCATGGCCCAGCTGGCGACCTTGGTGCCCGCCTTCTCCTGGAAGCGGGTGCGAGTGGGACCGGGCACGACCAGCAGCACGTCGACGCCCGTCCCGAGCGTCTCCTGCCACAGACCGCAGGCCAACGACGTCTCGAAGGCCTTGGTCGCGCTGTAGACGGTGCCGTACCCGATGCCGGGCACGAGGGCGTTGAGCGACGACACGAACACCAGGGCGCCCCGACCCCGGGCCCGCATGGCCGGGAGGAGGAGGTGGGAGAGGGCGAGGTAGGCGTCGACGTTGACCGCGAGCATCCGGCGATACGTCTCGAGGTCGACCGACTCGAACGGGGCCACCCGCCCGAACGAGGCATTGTTCACGAGCACCCCGAGGTCGCGGTCGCCCACTGCGTCGACGACCGCGGCGGCGGCGTCGACGGTGGCCAGGTCGACCGCCAACGGCTCGGCCTCGACGCCGTGCCGGGCGGTGATCTCCCCACAGGCGGTCCGTAGCTCGTCGGGCTCGTCGGAGACGAGCAGGCAGTGCATCCCCTCGGCGGCCAGGCCGTGGGCGAACGCCCGCCCGATGCCGCTCGACCCTCCGGTCACCACGGCCCACGCGCCGTAGCGATCCGCCATCCGGGCCCCACCTCCAGCAGCCATCGGCGCCCGAGCGTAGGCAGCCACCGGTCCGACTGCCATGGCCGGTCGGCCCTGCCCGGGCTCCGGCGGCCGGACGGGCCGGACGGGTCCGGGGGGCCTCGGCATCGCCGGCGCGAGCGGGCGGCGTCAGCCGTCGCTACCTTGGCCGTCGATGGCAGAGGACGAGGCACCGGGCGACGTCTCCGTCCCCGAGACCCTGGGGGGAGCGCTCGGCGCGGTCCCGCCGCCGCCACGGCCGTCGGAGGAGTCGTCGGTGTTCGCCGACGCCAGCCGGGACCTCCGCGCCGAGCCCGCCCGACCGGTCGAGTCGCGGATGGCGCGGTTCCTGAGTTGGCTGCGCTGGGCCGCCGCACCGCTCGGGTTCTTCCTCTTCCTCGCCGGGTTGATCGCCTTCGGCCTGCTGAAGGACGAGTCGACCACCGAGACGGCCGACCAGGCGGCGGTGAACGCCCAGCCGGCCATGCCCGCCCCTCCGGCGACCACCGCCGTGGCGACCACGACCGCCCCGGCGACCACGACCGCGCCCGCGACCACGAACGCGCCCGCGACCACCGCGGTGGCCGAGCCGCCGCCAGCGCCGGCGCCGGCGGTGGCCGAGCCGCCGCCGAGTCCCGCGCCAGCGACATCGGCGCCGGCAGCCCGCGGCGTGTCGGCCGGCTCCGGCCGCGCACCCCGCTACGGCCCCGCCTGCGGCTACCGCCCCGGTCAGACGGTGCGCATAACGATCAACGGGCGCCCGGCGGGGACGGCCACCGCCGACGCCAGCGGTTGCGTGACGGTTCGCTGATCAAGCCGTCGCCCGCCCCCGCAGGGCGAGGAAGGCGACGCTGATGGTCACCGCCCCGAAGGCGCAAGCGGTGCCCAGGGCGACGCCGATCTCGCCCGCGTCCCATCCCACCATGGCGAGCGAGCGCAGCCCCCGGAAGAAGTAGGTGACCGGGTTGTAGGTCGCCACCGTCTTGAGCCACCCGGTGAGGGCGTCGAGCGGGGCGAAGGCGGTTGACAGGAACACCAGCGGGATCTGGAAGATCCAGGTGTTCATAGTGGCCTGGGGGTTGCCGGTCTTGAGGGCGATGGCGAAGCCGATGGCCGAGTAAGCCAGCCCCCAGACGCTGGCGATGGCCGCCAGCACCAGGGCGCCGGGCACGCCGGTGGCGATCTCCGTGCCCGCCACCATGGCGATGACGACGATGAAGAGGCCCTGGACGAAGACCCGCACGAAGTCGGCCCCCATGGCACCGAGGAGGATGGCCAGGCGGTTCGCCGGCGTGAGCAGCAGCTTGTCGAAGTAGCCGCTCTCGATGTCGACGACCAGGTTCATCCCGGCGCTGCCGCCGGTGACGGCGAACATGATGACCACCGGCAGCTGGAACGCCTTGTAGTTCTCCAGGCCCGACTGCGCGGCGATGTTCTCCAGTGAGCCGACGATGACGAAGAAGAACAGGACGGGCACCAGAAGGTTGGGGACGACGACGGCGGCGCTCCGCAGCACGATGCGGACCTCGCGGAGGCCCAGGAAGAACGTGGCCCGTACGGCCTCGCGGAAGGGCTCCCACGGCGGCAGCTGCGCCGGCTGCGGCCGCGGCTCGACGGTGGCGGCCATCACGCCGCCTCCCCGGTCTGGCCGGCACCGGCGCCCTCCAGCCGGAACCCGGTAGCCCGCAGGAACACCTCGTCGAGCGTGGGCGCCGAGACCGACACCGAGCTCACGCCGATGCCGGCACGGTCGAGCAGGCGGATGGCCTGGGCCGCCGCCTTGGTGCCGTCGGTGACGAAGAGGGTGATGCCCGCCCCCTCGGCCCGGGCGTCGACGACCCCCTCGCACGCCGCCAGGGCCTGGCGGGCCGCCGGCACGTTGTCGGGAGGGACCTCGACCGTCACCATGTCGGCGCCCACCGAGCGCTTGAGCTGCTGGGGGGTGCCCCCGGCGACGATGCGGCCCCGGTCGATGATGGCCAGCTCGTGGGCCATACGGTCGGCCTCCTCGAGGTACTGGGTGGTGAGGAACACGGTGATGCCGTCCTCTCGGTTGAGGCGCTGCACCTCTTCCCACACCGCCTCCCGGCTGGCCGGGTCGAGGCCGGCGGTGGGCTCGTCGAGGAAGAGCACGCTCGGGCCGTGGACGAGGGCGCTGGCCAGGTCGAGGCGCCGCTTCATCCCGCCCGAGTAGGTCTTCACCAGGCGGTCCGCCGCCTCTTCCAGCCCGACCAGCGCGAGGAGCTCGGCCGCCCGGCGGGCGGGCGCCGCCCCGGACAGACCGTGGAGGCGGGCCTGCAGCACCAGCAACTCGCGGCCGGTGGCCATGGCGTCGAGCCCGGCGTCCTGCAGCGCCACCCCGATGCGCCGCCGGACCTGGTGGGCGTCGGCGACCACGTCCAGACCCGCCACCCGCGCCGACCCCGAGGTCGGGCGCAACAGCGTCGTGAGCATGCGCACGGTGGTGGACTTCCCGGCGCCGTTCGGGCCCAGGAAGCCGAAGATCCGCCCCTCGGCCACGCGCAGGTCGATGCCATCGACGGCGACGACGCCGCCGGCGAACTCCTTGCGCAGAGACCTTGTCTCGATCGCGCTCATCACAAGGCCATGGTCCCACGGGGGTATGACATTGAAGGGGTCAATATCACCGGCCTGTCGCTACCGCCGACGCGGGCGTTAGCCTCGGCGCCGCCAGAACCGCACAAGAGGGCCAGGGAGGAAGGGCGATGGCGACGATCGGACCGGTGAAGCTCAACATCGACGTCAAGGGCAACCAGGCAACCGTCGACGTGACCTACGACATCGTCTTCGACAGCTACGACCAGAACTCCAACCAGCACTACGTCGAGGTCTGCCGGTTGATGGGCGACGACACCAACGTCGGCGACACCGGCGAGGCAGGGGCCGACGACCCGTTGGGGTTCGTGACCCCGATCTTCCTCCGCAACACCGCCTCCAACGGGCAGCCCAAGCTGTCCCGCCGCTGGACCAAGACGTTCCCCAAGGGCGACCTGGACGAGGACCGCGGGAACGTGCCGAACCCCGACGAGTTCTTCGCCCGCGTCACCCTCACCCCGGTGGCACCTGCGCCGGTCACCAAGGACAGCCCGACGATCAGCACGACCATCTAGCGGCCCGCCGTCGGGGCCCGACGGTTACGGCAACCTGTCTCCGGGAAGGCAACCGGCCGTGGAGCGCGGCGCGCCCTTGCCCCCTGACCCCCGCCCGAGGTTGCCGCGGGCGCGGGGGCCGCTGACCGACTTCCTCGTGGCCCACCTGGAGCGGCCGCCCCACCCCCTCCCCCCCTGCCCTCCGGCCGAGGACGACGCCCTGGCGGGCGACGACTTCCACCTGGCCCTCTACCTCTGCTACGAGCTGCACTACCGGTCGTTCGCCGGCGTCGACGAGGCGTGGGAGTGGGACCCCGGGCTGCTGGGCGTCCGCCGCACGCTGGAGTCGCTGTTCGAGCTGGCCCTCGTCTCCCAGGTCGGCGCCGCCCCCTGGCAGGGCGACGTGGTCGACGAGCTGCGCCGGCTGGTTGCCGAGGCCGACGGTCCCTCCCTCTCCGCCCACATGGCCGAGCAGGGCACGCTCGACCAGATCCGCGAGTTCGCCGTCCACCGCTCGGCGTACCAGCTGAAGGAGGCCGACCCCCACACCTGGGCCATCCCCCGCCTGACGGGGAGGGCGAAGGCGGCGATGGTCGAGATCCAGGCCGACGAGTACGGCGGCGGGCTCGAGGCGGACATGCACGCCAGCCTCTTCGCCGACACCATGGCCGCCCTCGGGCTCGACCCCACCTACGGCGCCTACCTCGACCGTCTGCCCGGCCCCACCCTGGCCACCGTCAACCTCGTCTCCCTGTTCGGGCTCCATCGCCGCCACCGGGGGGCGTTGGTCGGCCACCTCGCCGTCTTCGAGATGACCTCGGTGGTCCCGATGGCCCGCTACAGCCGGGCGTTGGCCCGCCTGGGGCTGAGGCCCCGGGCCCGGCGGTTCTACGACGTCCACGTGGAGGCCGACGCCCGCCACTCGGTCGTCGCCACCGATCGCATGGCCGCCGGGCTGGCGGCGTCAGAGCCGGCGCTCGCCCCCGACATCGTCTTCGGCGCCCGGGCGATCATGGACGTGGAGGGACGCTTCACCGACCACCTCCTCGGGTCGTGGGGCGGGGGCCGCAGCTCCCTGCTCGACGCGGTGCCGTGCCCCAGCCCGTAGGGGCCCGGCTCCCCCTCACCTACGTCCTCCCCCTCCGCCACGACGAGCCCGAGGATGTCTCCGAGCTCGCCGCCTATGTGCGGCGGCTGGCGCCGCTCGTCGAGCTCTATGTGGTCGACGGGTCGCCGCCCGAGGTCTTCGCCCTGCATGGAGAGGCGTTCGGCAGCGGGCTCTTCCACGTCCCGCCCGACCCCCGCTACTCGTTCGCCAACGGGAAGGTCGACGGGGTGATGACCGCGCTCGACCGGGCCGCCCACGAGCGGTTCGTGATGGCCGACGACGACGTCCGCTGGGACGAAGCCGCCCTGCGGCGGGTGACCGAGCTCTTGGGCCGGTTCGACCTGGTACGGCCCCAGAACTACTTCGACCCGCTGCCGTGGCACGCCCGCTGGGACACGTCCCGCACCCTCCTCAACCGGGCGTTCGGGGCCGACTACCCGGGCACGATGGGTGTCCGCCGGTCGCTCCTGCTCGAGGTGGGGGGCTACGACGGCGACGCCATGTTCGAGAACCTGGAGCTCATGCGGACGATCCGCGCCGCCGGCGGGACCGTCGCCAGCCCCCTCGACCTGTACGTGCGGCGGCTCCCCCCCGCCACCCGCCAGTTCGTCAGCCAGCGGGTGCGCCAGGCCTATGACGACTTCGCCCAGCCATGGCGGCTCGTGCCGTCGCTCGCCATCCTCCCGCTGACGCTCGCCGCCCTCGCCCGCCGCCGCGTGGCGCCGTTGGCTATCGGGGCGGCGCTCGCGGTGGCGGTCGCCGAGCGGGGGCGGCGGCGGGCGGGCGGGACCTCCGTGTTCCCCCCCTCGTGCTCGCTGTTCGCTCCCCTCTGGATGGGCGAGCGGGCGGTGTGCTCGTGGCTCGCGGTCTACAGCCGCCTCCGCTGGGGCGGTGTGCGCTACCGGGGCCGGGCCCTCCCGCTGGCGGCGACGCCGATGCCCACGGTCCGCCGCCGGGTCGCCGCCGCCCGGGCGACCTCCCCTCGAACCTTGCTCGATCGACCCCTCCCAGAGGGCGTCGATCGCAGACAGTCAGGCGCCGCCGCCGTACCTACCCGCTGAAGGCGGCCACCGGGCCGTCGCAGGCGACGGCCACCGCCGACCCGACGGGAAGGGCGGCGCCACTCGGGGTGCGGGCGAGGAGGTGGGTGCCGTCGCCCAGGACGACGGCGACCAGGGCGTCGTGGCCGAAGTACTGGCGGTTCTCGACCCGCCCCTCGCCGGCCGGGTCGGCCGCCACCCGCACTTGCTCGGGGCGCACGGCCAGGCGCACCGGCCCCGACGCCGGGCCGCCCACCGCCTCCAGGATCCCCAGGGCCGAGGAGACCTTGCCGGGCCCGACCATCTCGCCCGCCAGCACGTTGGCCCGGCCCACGAAACCGGCGACCCACAGGTCGGCCGGGCGCTGGTAGACCTCGTCCGGCGGCCCCAGCTGGACGACCCGGCCGTCCCGCATCACCGCGACCAGATCGGCCATGGAGAGGGCCTCGTCCTGGTCGTGGGTCACTAGCACGGCGGTGGCCCCCGACGCCCGCAGCACGGCCGCGATCTCCGCCCGCAGCTCGACCCGCAGAGCCGCGTCGAGGCTGCCGAACGGCTCGTCGAGAAGGACGACGGAGGGCCCCGGGGCCAGGGCCCGGGCCAGCGCCACCCGCTGCTGCTGGCCGCCGGACAGCTCGTGGGGCATGCGATCGCCCAGCCCCGGCAGGCCGGCCAGGGCCAGCACCTCCTCGACGCGGGTGGCCCGGGCGGGCCCCCGGCTCAGCCCGTATCCGACGTTGCCGGCCACCGTCAGGTGGGGGAACAGGGCGTGCTCCTGGGGGACGATCCCGACGCGGCGCCGCTCGGGCGGGAGGTGGATGCCGGGGCCGGCGACCGTCCGGCCGCCGACGCTCACCGAGCCGTCGTCGGGCCGCTCGAAGCCGGCCACCACCCGGAGCAGGGTCGTCTTGCCGCAGCCGGACGGGCCGAGGAGGGCGGTCACGCTCCCGGTGGGGACGGCCAAGTCCACCCCGTTCAGGGCCCTCACCGGGCCGAAGGCCTTGGTGACGCCGGCGCACTCGACCGAGTTCGCGCTCACCGGTTGGCCTCCAGGCCGATACGGCGGGACAGCGCCCAGGTGGGGACGGCGGCCACCAGCACCAGCATCGCCGCCGGCAGCGCCGCCTCCCCGTAGGACCCCACCTGGGCCGAGGCCCAGACGCGCGTGGCCAGGGTGTCGAAGCCGGTGGGGGCGAGGAGCAGGGTGGCCGGGAGCTCCTTCATGGCGGTGAGGAAGACCAGGGCGGCGCCGGCGGCGGCGCCGGGAGCGATCAGCGGGAGCGTCACCGTGCCGAAGGCGGCCAGGGGCCGGCGCCCCAGCGAGCGGGCGACCTCCTCGAGGACGGGCGGCGCCTGCACCGCCGACGCGTACGCCGCGCTCACCGCCAGGGGGAGGAAGAGCACGAGGTAGGCGAAGACCAGCAACGGGAGCCGCTGGTAGAGCGACGTCAGGTAGCGCACCGAGAAGAACACCAACGACAGCGCTATCACGATCCCCGGCAGCGCGTGCCCGGCGTAGGCCGACCGCTCGAAGGTCGCCGCCAACCTCGTGCGGTACCGGGCGGCGAGGAGGGCCACCGGCACGGACGCCACCGCGGTGGCCACCGCGCCCAAGGATGCGGCCACCAGCGACCCCCCAGTCGCCCGCCACAGGCGGTCGACGCCGAGCTGGCTCTCCGCCCCTTCGGCGACCCACCGCACGAGGGTGGCGGCGGGGACGGCGAGGGCCAGCGCCGCCACCGCCGCCGGCACCAGCACCAGCGGCCAGCGCGCCCGCCCCAGTCGTACGACCGGGGGCGGCCGGCGCACGCCCGCCCCCGAGGAGTGGTAGCGGGCGGCGCCCCGCGTCCGTCCCTCGGCCACCACGATGACGAGGGTGAACACGAGGAGCAGGCACCCGAGGATGGCGGCCGGCGTGCGGTCGAAGCTGGCCCGGTACGACTGGTAGATCACGCGGGTGAAGCTGTCGAACCGCAGGATCGACACCGCCCCGAAGTCGGACAGCACGTACAGCGCCACCAGCAGGGAGCCGGTGGCCATGGCCGGCCGCAGCTGGCGGAAGGTGACCCGGCGGAACGCCCGGGCCCTCGTGTCTCCGAGCGCCCGTGCGGTCTCCTCGAGCGACGGGTCGAGCCCCTCGAGGGCGGCCGCCACCGGCAGGAAGACGTAGGGATAGGAGAGCAACGTGAGGGTGAGCCACGCCCCGCCGAACCCGGTCAGCGAGGGGAAGGTGGCCAGGTAGGCGAACCCGCCTACGTAGCTGGGGATGGCAAGGGGGAGCGCCGCCGCCACCTTCCACGCCCGGCGCCCGGGCAGGTCGCAGCGGACGGTCAGCCACGCCAGCCCGGTGCCGACGAGGGCGCTCGCGGCGGTGACGGCGGCGGCCAGGCCCACGCTCCTGGCGAGGAGGCGCGCCGTGCTCTCGGCGAGGAGGACGTCGGCGACCTGGTCCCAACCTCCCTCACCGGCGCGGACGACGAGGTAGGCGACGGGGAGGAGGGCCGCCGCCGCCACCGTGGCGGCGGCCACGAGGAGGCCGAGCGGCGGCTTGGGACCGGCTCGGCGGACCCCCATCCGGAGGCGCGGGGACGGTCGGGTGCCGACGTCGGCTCCGGCCAGGTCGGGCGAGCCGGCCGGGCCGACCCGCACGGTCAGAGGAGGCCCACCTCCCGGAGAAGGGCCAGCGTCTGGTCGAGGGTGGCCAGGTCGGCCAGGTCGATGGCCGGGCTCTGGATCGTGGCGAGGGGCGGGGCGTCGGGGGGCGGGGCCACGCCGGCGACGAGGGGGTACTCGGACGTCTGCTCGGCGAAGAAGCGCTGGGCTGTCGGGGTCAGGAGGTAGTTCACGAAGCGGGCGGCGGCGCCCGGGTGCTCGGCCGACTTCAAGATCCCCACGCCGGCCACGTTGACGAGCGCCCCGGGGTCCCCGTCGGTCGGGAAGTGGTTGCGCACGACCACCTTGTCACGGCCCAGCTCCTTGACCAGCTCGTGCAGGTAGTAGTGGTTGACGAGGCCCAGGGCCACCTGCCCGTCGTTGATCGCCCGCACGATGGGCGCGTTGCCCTCGTACGCCTCGGGGTCGTTGGCCTTGAGCGCGAGGAGCCACTGGCGGGTGCGGTCCTCGCCCACCTGGACCCGCATGGCGGTCACGAAGGACTGGAAGGACGCGTTGGTCGGGGCGAACCCGATTCGGCCCTTCCACCTGGGGTCGGTGAGGGCGAAGACGCTGTCGGGCACCTCGTCCTCCGGCACCTGGCGGGGGTCGAAGGCGATCACCCGGGCCCGCCCGGACACGCCGACCCAGGTGTTGTCCCTGGCGCGGAACCGGGCATCGATCAGGCTCAAGGCCTCGGCCGGGGCGACCTGGAGCAGCGAGCGCCGGGCGAGTGACCCGAGGGCGCCGGCGTCCTGGGACAGGAACACGTCCGCCGGCGACCGGTCTCCCTCCTCGGCCAGCTGGGCGGCCAGCTCGGAGCTCCCGGCGTAGCGCACGTCGACGTCGACGCCGGTGTCCTTGCCGAACTGCTCGAGGAGCGGGCCGATCAGGTTCTCGGCCCGTCCCGAGTAGACGGTGAGGCGGTCGTCGCCGGCTCCGCCGCCCTCTTCGGACGCCGAACCGCACGCACCTGCCAGCGCCGCCAGCAGCGCCGCCATGGCGAGCCACCGGAATCGAGGTCGCGACATCGCCTTCCTTTCGTTAGGTGTGCCGAAGAACCGTTCTTCGGCACACCTTACTACCGGGCCCGGTGGGCCATCCGGTGCGAGGGTGCCATCCGGGCACCGGGAATCGGGCCGGGCCGGCGGTACCCTGGGGTGCGGACCGCAAAGGGGGATTTCGATGAAGCTCGGGGTCGTAGGCAAGGGCGGGGTGGGCAAGACCACCTTGGCGTCGCTCATCTGCATGGAGTACGCCGACCGCGGCCGGCGGGTCGTGGCCATCGACACCGACTCCAACCCCAACCTGGCCATGAGCCTCGGCCTCGACGAGGAGACCGCCAACCACGCGCCCCTCGTCCCCCGCTCGCTGGTGGTCGGCCCGGGCAGCGGGAACCTCACGCCCGCCGCCCTGCTCGAGGAGTACGGGTTGCCCACGCCGGCCGGCGTGACGCTGCTCCACGCCATGCGGGTCGAGCAGGCGGGCGCCGGGTGCACCTGCGTCTCCCACGCCACCGTCCGCAGCCTGCTCGGCATGGCCATGGACGAGCACGCCGACGTCACCCTGGTCGACATGGAGGCGGGGCTCGAGCACCTGAGCCGCTCGGGCGGAACGCTGGCCTACGCCGACGTGCTCCTCATGGTGATGGAGCCGACCCGGAAGTCGATCCTCACCGCCGCCCGCACCGTGCCCCTGGCCGAGGAGCTGGGCATCCCGCGGGTGTACGGCGTCGGCAACAAGGCCAAGCTGCCGGCCGACGCCGAGTTCTTCACGAGCGTCGCTGCCGAGTACGGGGTCCCCCTCGCCGGCATCGTCCCCTTCGACGCGGCCGTCCCCCAGGCCGACCGGGCGGGCACTCCGCTGGCCGCCGGCCAAGGCGACGAGGTCCGCGCCGCGGTCGCCCGGATCATCGACGTGGTGGAGTCGGAGGACGAGCAGCGTGCCGCCCTCCAGCGCCAGCGGGACAACCTCCAGCGTCGGATCGCGCTTCTCCAGAGCTAGCTCTTCGCCCTCGGAACCAGAGGTTCCTCGACGAGCTACATCGTCGAGCGGGTCAGTCCCCGACGTTCAGACCGCGGCGCCGTGGAGTGCCCTTTCGACGGCGTAGGCGCGGGCCACCGGAGGCGACGAGGCGGTGGGCGCAGCCGGGTTCCCGATCCGACGGGCCCGGACCGAGAAGCACGCCCCTCGACGGCCCGGGCTCGTTCCGCCGCATCCGGAGATCGAGCAACTGCGTTGCGGCTCTGGTTCCCCGTCACATCCCGAACGACGAGCCGCACTCACCGGGAACGCCCCAGCCGACGCGCCCCCGATGGCGAGGATCGCCGGAGCGGTCCGGCCGGGTGCTCAACCTGCGCGGGAGTCTATCGTGCCGCTCGAGAGAAGAGCATGGAGCGCGGTGATTTCGGTCACACGCGCCGAATGGCAAGCGGTCGTCGCCCCTCGTCGATCGCCCGTTTTCCCATCGGCGCGCGCCGGTCAGCGGCCGTCAATAGGCGAAATGGTCACCTGGGCACGAGCGACGGCCGCCATGTCGCTAGAACCAGCGGCGGCGACGGGGGACGGGCTCCTCGTAGACGACGTCGTCGTCGTAGACGGGCCGAGCCGGGCGGCGGTAGTAGCCCCGCCCGAGACGACCCCGCCCCAGACGACCAACGGCGGCGGCGATGAGGAAGATGATCAGGAGCAGCACCAGAAGTTCCATGCCTGGAGATTCCCCAACGCTGCGTCGCGGCAAACTCACGCTCCGTGACAGGGCGGGGCCCCGCGGCCCGGGAGTGCCGCGAGGCCCCTGGCAGCCCCCCTATCCGCACGGAGGACCAGCGAGATGCGGGAGGGCTGCCTCGTCCCCCATCGGCGGAACCGACGGAAAGCTGTAGTTCCCGTCAGGCGGCGACAATGCGCTCGGCGATGGCGACGAAGAGGGCCCGGATCGACCCGCCCATCCACGTGAGGGCGGCCAGGCTGACCATGGCCAACAGCGAGATCAGGAGCGCGTACTCGACCAGCCCGGCGCCCCGTTCGTCGCCGCGCCACGGGCGTCGCAGGGGACGGACGGCGCCGTCGGCGCCGGCGTTGCAGCTCGACATCATCCACCTCGTCCACGTTGAGCGAACGCCCGGCACGTGCAGGATCGGCGGGGAGCTCGAAAAGCTTGAAGCGGTCCTTCCGGCCCCCGGCGGCCTACTGTCCCGGGGGCGGAGGGGTGATGAGCGACCAGCACGACAGCCCGGCCAGCGTGGCCAGCCGGCGCGAAGAGATGGCGGTCAAGCTGCGGTTGCTGCGCTCCTGGCTCGAACGCCACTCCCTCGAGGGCGTGCTGATCGGGTCGCAGGCCGGGTTCGCTTGGGTCACCGCGGGCGGCGAGAGTCACGTGTCGTTGGCCCAGGAGGCGGGGGCGGCGTCGGTGCTGGTCACCGTCTACGACGCCTTCCTCCTGTGCGCCAACATCGAGTTGGCCCGCTTCGGCGACGAGCAGGTGGCCGGGCTGGGGCTGACCCTCGAGGAGTGGCCCTGGCACGAGCCGGAGGGCGGCCGTGCGCTGCTCGAGCGCCTGTGCCGTCCCGACCGGGTCGTCTCCGACCTCGGCGCTCAGGGCCTGGCGCCTGCCCCGCCCGATCTCGCCCGTCTCCGGCGCACGCTGCTGCCGAGCGAGGTGGGCCGCTACCGCCACCTCGGGGCCGATGCCGCCGAGGCGGTGGAGACGGCGTGCCGGGCGGTGCGCCCGGGCGACAGCGAGCTCGACGTCGCCGCCCGGGTCGCCTCGGAGTGCCGCCGGCGCGACATCCTGGCCCTCGTCAACCTGGTCGGCGGCGACGGGCGCATCGACCGGTACCGCCACCCGCTGCCGACCACCCATCGGGTCGAGCGGGTCCTGCTGGTGGCCTTGACCGGCCGGCGCCACGGGCTCCACGCCTCGCTGACGCGCATCGTGGCCTTCGGCCCTCCGGATGCCGAGCGGGCGGCGCGCCACCGGGCGGTCGCCCGTGTCGACGCCCGCATGCTCCTCGAGAGCCGGCCCGGCGCCACCCTGGCCGAGGTGCTGGCGGCCGGGATCGAGCAGTACGAGCGTGAGGGTTTCCCCGGCCAGTGGCGGCTCCACCACCAGGGCGGGCTCACCGGCTACGCCGGGCGGGAGGTCTTCGCCACACCGTCCGCCGACCACCGCCTGCAGACCGCACAGGCGGTGGCCTGGAACCCCTCGATCACCGGCACCAAGTCGGAGGACACCGCCCTCGTCACCGACGCCGGTCCCCAGCTGCTCACCCGTTCGCCCGACTGGCCACGGGTCACCGTCGAGCTGCCGCAGGGGGCGGTCGACCGCCCAATCCTGCTCTCCGGCGGCTGACCGGCCGGCGGGGCAGGCTCTACGCTCTCGGCCGTCCGTCGACCAGGAGGAACCGCATGCGCCGTCGCACCATCGCCCCACTGGCCGCCCTCGCCCTCGCCGGCGTGCTGGCCGGCGCGTCGCCCGCGGGCGCCGTCACCCGGACGTTCACGGTCGTGATGACCGGCGGCGAGGAGACGCCCGTCGGCGACCTCGACGGCTCGGGCGTCGCCCGTTTCACGATCAACACCGACACCAACCGGATCTGCTACGTGATCCGGGTGTCGGGGATCGCCCCGTCGTTCGCCGCCCACATCCACGTCGCCCCGCGCGGCGAGCCCGGCCCCGTCGTCGTGCCGCTGGCCTCGCCCACCCGAGGCCGCGCCTCTGGCTGCGTCACCGACGCCGACGCCGACGCCATCGCCTCCGACCCGGCCAACTACTACGTCAACGTGCACAACCAGCCGTTCCCCGGCGGGGCGCTGCGGGCGCAGCTGGCCTGACCGGCGGCCCGCGGCCGGCCGCCGCCGGCCGTTCAGGTCAGGAGCGGCTCCGGCGGGTGGAGGCGGCCGTCGAGCGACGCGTGCCGGTGCTGCCGCCGCCGGTGGCGCGGGCACGGGTAGTGGCCGGCTTGGTGGCGGTGCTGCCGCTGCGGCTCCGAGAGCCCGAGCTGCGCGCCCGCTTGGGGCGGGCCGGAGCCTCCGGCTCCTCGACAGCGCTCTCCTGGGCGACGGGCTCGGCGGGAGCGGGCGGCTCCTCCACGGCGGTCTCGGCCGTGGGTGCGGGGGTGGGGGCGGCGTCGTCGGCGGGCGGCTGCTTGCCGTGCAGACCACCGAGCAGCGTCCACGACTCCGGCGGCGGGTTCTTGCCGGCGCGGACCATCGTCTCCCACTGCTCGGTCACCTCCCGCTCGATGTCCTGGACGTTGACCTTGCGGGGGAACAGTGATCTCATGAGCGATCCTTCGTGAGGCGTAGGCGGACGGATGCGGCGAGCGTGGGGCGGCCGTGCCGCGGATTGACCGGAAGCTGAGCGCGGGCCCGCGAGATTTCCCGCGACGAATCAGTACCGGTACCGGTTCCATTGTCGCGTAGGGCTCGTTTGCCCGCCACCGAAGTCTTTTCGGCCGGACTACTCGGGCGCTGAAGGGGGAGGGGCCGCATCACCCTCCCGGGGCGGCTCGAGAGGGGCGTACGGCGCACTCTCGGCCGGCGGCTCCTTCCACTGGTAGGGAACGAGGTCGGGGCCGACCCGGCGGGCGGGCCCGTCGGCGCCGGAAGCCTGGTGGTGGAACAGGTGAGCGGCGTACCAGATGACGACGTCCTGGCGCTCGACGGACTCGGCCGAGAGGTAGCCGTCGAGCTGGGCCCGCGAGAGCAGGGGATCGGTGGTGAACCCCTGGTCGTCGTCCACCTCGTCGGTGTGGTGACGCAGGATCCAGACGTCGCCGGCGCCGTAGTCGTCGGCCACGCCGTCGCCCTCACCGGGGACGATGGCGTAGCCCTGCGACGCCCTGATGTTGCGGATGCGCCAGTAGCGCCCGTGTGCAGGGTCGCGCCGGCGGCGTACCTCGTAGTGCACGGTGTGCCAGTTGGCGGTGCCGAGGACGGGCGGGTCGTTGTACTCCTGCACGACGTTGCCGTCGGCCCCGAGCACGTCGAAGTCGAGCCGCCAGTAGGCGTGGTGGTCGTGGGCCGTGCAGGTGCAGGGGTTGCGGGCGGCGGTGGCACCGAAGCGCGGGCGGATGGTGCCGTCGGCGTGCAGCCGCCACTCGCACACGTACCGGTGCCAGCCGGCGTCCAGCTGGCTGACGATCACCAGCTCGTCGCCGTCGAGCCAGAGGGCGACGCCCCGGAAGTCGCCGTCGTCCACACCGCTCTCGAGCACCGTCTGGGGTGGCGACGAGCAGAGCCGGAAGCCGGGGACGGGGTCTTCGCCGCCGGCGGCGAAGCAGCTCTCCTGGTGCTGCCACGCCCGGAACGCCGGACCGCAGCCCGCCTCGGCCCCCTCGGCGCCGTAGCGCAGGTTCACGATCGGGAGGTGACCCCGGTAGAGGACGCGCTGCGACTTGTAGTCGACGTTGCGGAGCTCGACCCCCGAGCCGTTGATCCCCGAGGAGGCCTGGGGGCGGACGACGACCAGGTCCCACAGCACGCCGTCGCCCCGCCGCACCCGGACACGGGCCTGGCTGGCGCCGGCCGGCGGGGCGCAGCTCTGCCCGGGCGGCACGCCGCAGTCCGCCGTCGCGTGGGTGGGCACCCCGAGCACGTCGGTGAGCACCTCGCCGTCGGAGGTGCGCACCCCGACGACGCGGTGCTGGGGCTGCGGCCCGCCGGTACGGACGCCGACGGTGACCACCCGCTCGACGGTGCCGTCGGGCAGCTCCACGTTGGCGAGCGGCGGCATCGGCCGGTAGGTCGTGACCTCGTCGCCCTCGAGGAGGTGGCGGTGGCGATGGTCGTCGCGCAGCACGGACACCGCCCAGGCGAACTCGTCGTCGGTCGGCGGCCACTGCTCGGCGGAGGGGACCAGCACGAGGTCGGCGGGGTCGTCGAGCGGCCCGTTGACCCTCACCGAGCGCCCGGTGACGGTGTCGTGCACGATCGTGAGGAACCAGGGGTCGTCGCCGTCCTTGTCGTCCACGTCGAACCCCACCATCCAGAGGTCGGAGGCGGGGAAGTGCTGGCGCAGCATCGGGTGGGCGAGGATCGCCCGCGACGCCCGGGCCATCGCCTGCTCCTGGCTGTCCTCCGAGGTGACCTCGACGGTCAGCGGGGCGTGGCCGTCCGGCTCGGTCGGCGCGGTGTCGGACATGGGCCCTTTCTAGCCGTACCCGCCGGACGGGTCCCAGCGGATGACCGCCGCCGGCAGGGACGCAATGGGCGGTCGCAAGGCGCCGCCGGTCGTCGGCACCAGCCACGAACGGAGCAGGCCGCCCAGCTCCCGCCTGACCTCGGCCGTGTCGGGGAGCACAAGGAGGTCGCGGTAGTCCCGGACCGCCTCGGCGAGGGTGGCGAAGCGCGTGCGGCTGGCGACCTCGACGACTTCGACCTGGGGATCGATGCCGATCTCCCGGAGCACTGCGACGGCGTCGAGCCACGTGGGCCCGGGGCGGCGGGGCGTGCCGTGGAAGTGGCGCCAGAGGGGGTCGACGACGGCGTCGGACGTGAAGGCGCCGAGGTAGAGGACGGCGTGGCGGCGAGCGACGGTGTCGAGGCCCCGTAGGAAGGCGGGGGCGTCCTCGACGATGGGCAGCACGTAGGAGGAGAAGGCCACGTCGACCGGTGCGGTGTGCCGGGCGGCGTCCGGCCAGCTTCCTTCGACCGTCCGGACATTGGTCAGGCCCTGCCGCCGGACCTCGCGCCGGAGGATGGTGAGCATGGCCCGGCTGGGGTCGAGGGCGACGACCTGGGCCACCCGCGGAGCGATGGCGAGGGCGAACCGACCGGGGCCGGAGCCGACGTCGAGCACCGTCGTGCGGGCTCCGCACAGCCTGCGCAGGCGGGCGGTAAGAGGGTCGCCCTCGGCCGTGCCCTCGAGGCGGGCGGCGAAGCGCTTGGCCCGGCGCTCCCAGTAGCGGGTGTCGGTCCGGTCATGGCCGCCGGAGAGCCGCTCGATCTCCTTCCGCCGCGCCCGGACGAGGGATCTCCAGCGCCTGGCCGCCGGTCCCATCGCCATCGAGGCCAGAGCCTCCCGCGAAACAGCCCCGCACGGGGCGATTGCGCGAGGACTGGGGCAGCTGGCTAGCGTCCGACCATGCCGACGGGCGCCGCCGGGCTCAGCCGAGCAATCCACCCCGTCACGTCGGTCGCCATGGGCGACGCCACGTCGTACGTCGACGGCACCTTGACGGTGTCGGCGCCCGAGGCCCAGAGCGTCCTCGCCGACCCCGCCCTCGACAGCGTCCGGGTGACGTGTGCCTCCCCCGGCGACCCCGTCCGCATCGTCAAGGTCCTCGACGCCGTCGAGCCCCGCACCAAGGGGCAGGGCGGGGGCGGGATCTTCCCCGGCTTCGTGGGGCCGGCCAAGGCCCAGGGCCGGGGGACGACCCATGTCCTGCGGGGCGCGACCGTCGTCGCCGCCGGCTACCTCCCCCGGGCCCAGGAGGCGGTCGTCGACATGTCCGGGCCGGCGGCCGAGCTCTCCCCCCTGGGCACCCGCCACAACCTCGTTGTCGAGTTCACGCCGGCCGAGGGGGCGCCGTGGGAAGAGGTCGACCGGGCCCTCCGCCGGGGGCTGCTCGCCCTCGCCGCCCGCCTGGCCGAGGCCGCCCTCGAGGCCGTGCCCGACGAGGTGGAGGAGCTGCCGCCCGCCGGCGGCGGCGGCGACGGGTTGCCGCGCGTCGGCGCCGTCACCAACCTGCAGACCCAGGGCAACTTCAAGGACGTCTTCGTCTACGGGCGCAGCTTCGGCGCCGCCCTCCCCACCCTTCTCGACGCGGGGGACCTGGACGACGGGGCTGTGGTCAGCGGCCAGTTCGGGCATCCCTCGCTCAAGAACCCGACCGTCGTCCACCAGAACCACCCGGTGGTGGCCGCCCTGCGGGCCCGCCACGGCACCGACCTGTCCTTCGCCGGCGTGGTGATCGCCCCCGAGCCGGTCGACGCGGTCCAGAAGGAGCTGGTGGCCGTCCACGCCGCCCGGGCGTGCGCGGCGGCGGGGTTCGACGCCGCCGTCGTCACCAAGGAGGGCGGCGGCAACGCCGACGCCGACGTGTCGCTGAAGCTGGACGCCCTGGAGGACGCCGGCATCGCCGCCGTCGGGATCTACGCCGAGATGGCGGGGCC
The DNA here is from genome assembly GCA_036260255.1 of Acidimicrobiales bacterium. Lineage (GTDB taxonomy): Bacteria > Actinomycetota > Acidimicrobiia > Acidimicrobiales > AC-14 > DASZJY01. The sequence goes on from DATAAF010000057.1 coordinate 34,708, forward strand.
CGACGGCACCGGCCCCCCCGTCGTCGTGCCTCCCGAGCGGGCGACGGCGATGATCAGCACCGGGAACTACGACCACCGGCTCACCCTTCCGGAGATGGAGAGGGCGCTCGGAGGCGACGAGGTCGCCCTGGTCGAGCAGCCCGCCACCGCCGAGATGGAGCTGCCCACCGCGGTGATCTACTGCGCCAACAGCCCCCTGGGTTGGGGCCGCCTCACGTGCGCCGAGCCGCCGGTGAAGGAGGGCAGCTGATGGGCAAGGTCGTCCACTACATCAACCAGTTCTTCGCCGGGATCGGCGGGGAGGAGGCGGCCGGCACGCCACCGGAGTCCCGCCCCGGTCCCGTCGGCCCGGGCAGGCGCCTCCAGGAGCTGTTGGGCGACGAGCACGTGATCGTCGCCACCGTCCTGTGCGGCGACGACCACGCGGTCAGCGGGCCCGAGGCGATCGCGGAGATCATGGACCTGGTCGCCGGGGACCAGCCCGATCTGCTGGTGGCGGGGCCCGCCTTCACCAGCGGCCGCTACGGCCTGGCCTGCGCCCGGGTGGCGGCCGCCGCCACCGCCGCCGGCATCCCCGTCGTGGCCGCCATGCACGAGGAGAACCCGGGGCTCGAGGAGGCGGGCGGCGCACCGGTGGTGGCCAGCGGAGAGGCCGCCCGCCGCATGGCCCAGTCCCTCGACACCCTCGCCGCCGCCGCCCGGGCCCTGCTCGCCGGCGAGGAGCTGACCGCCGCCCACGGCCGCATCGGCACCATCCCCCGTCAGGTCCGGGTGGCCGACGACGACGCCGCCACCCGGGCCGTCGCCCTGGTCCTGGCCCGCCTGGCCGGCGATCGAGAGGCCACCGAGATCCCCCTCCCCCGCTTCGACAAGGTGGCCCCCGCCGCGCCCGTCGACCCGTCCGAGGTCACCGTCGCCATCCTCACCGAGGGCGCCCTCGTGCCCGACGACAACCCCGGCAAGCTGGAGTCGGCCCGCGCCACCCGCTGGCTGCGCTACCCGCTGGAAGGGCTCGACTCACTGCCGGTGGGCGAGTGGCGCTCGGTGCACGGCGGGTTCTCCACGCAGTGGGCCAACGACGACCCCCACCGCATCCTGCCCCTCGACGTGGCCCGGGAGCTGGAGAAGCAGGGCGCCATCGGCCGCCTCCACGCCGCCTACCTCGTGACCGCCGGCAACGGCACCTCGGTGGGCAACGCCCGGCGGTTCGGCATCGAGTGGGCCGCCGACCTCCGCCACTCCGAGGTCCGCGCCGCCATCCTCACATCCACCTGAGGGACGGGCACGCGTTGCGGGGCAACGCTCGCCAAGGAGCTCGAACGGGCCGGCATCCCAACCGCGCTCCTCTGCAACCTGGTGTCGATCGCCCAGCGGGTGGGGGCGCCTCGGATCGTCCCCACCCGGGGCATCCCCTACCCCACCGGCGACCCCTCGTTGAGCCCCGCCGAGGAGCGGGCGTGGCGGCGCCGCCTGGTCGAGAAGGGGCTGGAGGCGGTCGGCACGCCGGTCAGCGGGCCAACCGTGTTCGAGGTGGCCTGAACCGGCGATTCTGGGTGCGCAAAGTGGTTGATTTGGCGCGCTTTTCGTCACCCAATTCGAGGAAAGGGCGGGGTGCCACCTAACCTGCGGGCCGTGACCACTCCCATCGTCAGCGCGTCCACCCAGGTCCTGGCCCACGCCCCCGGCCTGGCCCGCCACGGTTCCAAGCCCCGGCGCGAGCTGCCCAAGGACCCCGAGGTGGAGCGGGCCTTCCTCGCCGCCCTGCGCACGTTCGACGAGGCGGTGGCCTACGCGCCCCACCAGGCCTGGCTCGGCGCCGTCCACCCCCGCGACCTGCCCGAACGGCCGTGGGTGGGGGCCTCGAGCGACGGCGACGGCGCCGCCTCCCGGTTCGGCCCCGCCGGCGAGCTGCTCCCCGAGGAGGAGCTGCTCGGGCTCCTCGCCGCCCTCGACCACTTCGAGCTGGTCGCCCTCGACCCCGAGGTCGCCGACCGGGCCGCCGCCGCTCTCGCCGCCCACCCGCTGGCCAAGCGCCTCGACCTCGAGAACCTGGACAAGGCCCGTGGCGACGCCGAGGGCGAGACGTCCAGGCCGGGGACGCTGGGGCTCCACCTGGGCGCCGACCACCTGGCCGGCGCCATCCGGGGCGCCCAGGACGACGACGAGTCGCTGTCCGCCCACGTCCTCCTGGAGAACCTGGCCGGCAAGGTCACCGCCAGCATGGCCCTGCTCGACCTGCTCGAGGCGAACGACATCGACCCGACCTCGATCGAGTACGTCATCTCCTGCGGTGAGGAGGCGGTCGGCGACCGCTACCAGCGGGGCGGCGGCAACCTGGGCAAGGCGGTGGCCGAGGTCGCCGGTCTCACCGAGGCCTCGGGCGCCGACGTGAAGAACTTCTGCGCCGCCCCCGTCCCTGCCCTCGTCATCGCCGCCAGCCTGGTGGCGTCGGGCGTCTTCCGGCGGGTCGCCGTCGTCGCCGGCGGGTCGCTGGCCAAGCTGGGCATGAAGTTCCAGGGCCACCTGGCCAACAACCTCCCGGTCCTCGAGGACGTCCTGGGCGGGGCGGCCGCCCTCGTCGAGGCCGACGACGGCCGTTCACCCGTCCTGCGCCTCGACGCCGTGGGGCGCCACAAGGTGTCGGCCGGGGGGTCCACCGCCCAGGTCATGGAGGCCCTGGCCACCGAGCCCCTGTCGCGCGTCGGGCTGGCCATGACCGACGTCGACGACTTCGCCACCGAGCTGCACAACCCCGAGATCACCGAGCCCCAGGGGTCAGGCAACGTCCCCGAGCGCAACTACAAGACGATGGCCGCCCTCGCCGCCCGCCGGGGCGACATCGGACGCGAGGACATCCCCGCCTTCGTCGCCGAGCGGGGCATGCCCGGCTTCGCCCCGACCCAGGGCCACCTGGCGTCGGCGCTGTGCTACCTCCCCCACGCCCTTGAGCGATTGACAACGGGAGCGGCGGGTAGGGTCTCCCTCGTCGCCAAGGGCAGCCTGTTCCTGGGTCGCATGACCGGGCTGTCCGACGGCATGAGCGTGCTCCTGGAGCGCAACCCGGCGCGCGGGTAGCCCGCCGGACCCGGCAAAGAGAAGGAGGATTCGTGACAGCCGTGGCCGAGGCCACCAAGGACAACTTTCAGGACCTGATCGCCGAGGGGACGGTCCTCGTCGACGTGTGGGGCCCCCAGTGCGTCCCCTGCGTCGCCCTGGCTCCTCACGTCGACCAGCTGGCCGAGGAGCGGCCCGACATCTCGGTGGTGAAGCTCGAGGCCCCCAAGGCCCGCCGGGTCTGCATCGACCTCAGGGTCATGACCATGCCCACCTTCCTCCTGTTCCGCGACGGCGAGGAGGTGGCCCGCCTCTCGGACCCCAACCTCTCGCCCGACAAGCTGCAGGAGTGGCTGAGCGAGACCCTCGAGGCGCCGAAGGAGGTGAGCTGACAGGTGTTGAAGGACCGCAAGGTGATCGCCCTGGGCGAGCGCGACGGCATCGCCAGCCCGGCCATCGAGGCGTGCATCAAGGCCGCCGGGGGCAGCGTGCTCTTCGGGGCCACCGAGTGCTTCGTCTGAACGGCGGCCGGGGCCATGGACCTGCACACCCAGGAGGCGATCATCAAGCTGGTCGACCAGCACGGCAAGGATGACCTGCTCGTCGTGCTCGGAGCTCCCGACCCGGAGAGCGCCGAGATCGCGGCCGAGACCGTGGTGCTGGGCGACCCCTCCTATGCAGGGCCATTGGCCGGGGCCCAGTTGGGTCTCGACGTCTACCACCTCCTCGAGGACGAAGTCCGTTCGGAGATCCCCGACGACGTCTGGGAGGATCAGATCGGCGTCATGAGCGACGTCCTCGACGCCGAGGGCATCACCACCGCAGTGTCCGCCATGCGGGCGAAAGCGGGCGACCGATGAGCCGCCTGGAACAGCTGCTGGAGTCCAGCAGCTGCTCGGAGTGCGGCGCCGGCGTCTATCGCAACGACGAGGGCCGCATCGCCTGCAAGGGCTGCGACGCGCCAACCGAGGAGTGCACGTGCGCGGGCGAGAAGCCCGACATGTCGCTCCCGTCCTAGCGGCGGGAGGGCAGGCCCTCCCGCCGAGCCCCCTCGCGGACATGCCGGTCTTCAGCCGGCGAGCGGCCATCCGGTGAGACTGCGTTCGGGCGGCGAGGGCGGCCGGCCAGACGGAGCCTCCGACGTCGTCGCCGGTCCCGGCCGCCCGGGAGATGGGGCTTTGCCGGCACCGGGCGCGGCCGCCGCCGAGCGCCTGCCCGGACCCGGCGTGGTGTCGACACTGTTGGCCCTCGCCGCCGGCTTGGTGGTGCTGGCGCTCAGCGCCCTCCCGATCGACGCCGACCACGTCGGCGGGCTCGAGGAAGACGTGTTCCGCTTCCTGAACGACGACGTTTCGCTCCCCGAGGGGCCGGTCTGGCTGGTCATGCAGCTGGGGAGCGTCGTGGTCGTCCCCCTGGTGGTGGCGGCCGCCCTCCTGGTCCGGCGCCGCCGCCTGGCGGTCACCGCCGCGGTGGCCGGGACGTTCGTCTACGCCATGGGCAAGGTCGTCCGCCATGCCGTCCCGCGGGGCCGCCCCGCCAGCATCCTGGCGGACGTCACCGTGCGCGATCCCGCGGTCGGCAGCGGCTACCTGTCGGGGCACATGGCCCTGGCGGTGGCCATGGCGGCGGCGCTCACGCCCTACCTCGGTTGGCGGGGCCGGGCCGCCGTGTGGACGCTGGCCGCCCTGGTCGGCTTCGGTCGCATCCACGTCGGCGTCCACATGCCCCTCGACGTCGTCGGCGGCGCCGGCCTGGGCCTGGCCGGCTGGGCGCTCGTCCATCTGGCGGTGACGGCGGTGCCGGCCGCGCTGGCCGGCCGCCGGCAACCGGCCGAGACGGTGCCGGCGTAGGCCCTGTCCGGACGTTCTTTCCATCGACCGGCCCATGGTGGGGGTCGATCGAGCGAAGTTCGCCCGGGTCAGGCCTCGGCGCCGCCCCCGGGGCCGGTGTCGGGGCCGCCGTCGCCGCCGGAGGCGGCCACCGACAGCCGGCCGAGGTAGTGGCCCCAACCGTGGGTGTGCTCGCCGACCGCGCCCTCGGGAAGGTCCCGGTGGACCAGGCGGACCCGTGTCTTGGTGCCTTCGGGGTGCAGGGAGATCTCGATGGTGCTCGACCCGGGGGGTACCGGGTTGCCGGGAGCGTCCCAGCCGAAGGTGAACACCACCCGGTCGTTGGGCACGACCTCGACGAACTCCCCCACTGCGGGGTACTGCCCGGCGACGAGCACCCGATAGGTGCCTCCCGGGCGGGGGTCGAGCTCGGCTTCGGTGCCCATCCAGCGAACGTGCTCGTCGGCGACGGTGAGCAGTTCGAAGATGGTCTCCGGACTGGCGTCCACGACGACCTCCTGCACGAGCTCGGCCATCAGCGCTCCTCCTTGTCTCGCTCATTTGCCTGGGCGGCCTCACGCAGGCGCCCCAGGCGATCGGTCCAGAAGTCGTCGAGGAACCGCCGCAGCTCCTCGACGGTGTCGGGGCGGGCCCGGTAGAGCCGTCGCGTGCCGTCCCGCCGCTCCTCCACGAGCCCCGCTTCCCGCAGGACCCGGAGGTGCTGGGAGACGGCCGGCCGAGTCACCGCGAAGTGGGCGGCGATGGCGCCGGCCGGGAGCTCGCGTGCCCGCACGAGCCGGAGGATCTCCCGCCGGCGGGGCTCGGCGATCGCCCGAAGGGCGGCATCCACGACGTAACTGTAAGCGAATACTTACGTAAGTGTCAACTAACGAATGGCGGCACGCCGGGTCAGCGTGGGGCGTGGGCCGTGGGGGCCGCGGCTAGCGCCGGTGACCGGAGGAGCGACGGGCGCCGGGGCGGACGAGGCCCTCGATCGAGCGGCGGATGCGCTCGAGCTCGGCGGTGAGGGCCTCGACCGCCCGGTCGTTCTCGGCCACCTCGTGGTCCCCACCCCGGGGCAACCCGCCGGCGAAGGGCGGGGCGCCGTTGCGGCCCTCCTCGTCGGCGCCCGCCTCGGCCGTCGGGACAATGGCCGCCCGTTCCCCCACCATGCGGTCGAGCGCCAGGTACAGCCGCTCGACCTCCGACCCCGGCGCCTCCAGGGCGGCGAGCCGGCGTTCCATGGCCAGCCGCCAGTCGCGCGCCTCGGCCTCCGCCTCGCGGGCGGCGGCAAGGCCGCCGATGACCCGATCGAGGTCGAGGCGCAGGCCGGTCACCGCCTCCTCCACCGCCGCCACCCGCTCGACCGCCTCGGTGACGGCCTGCTCACGGCCGGCCATCCGCTCGGCGATCCGCTCCAGCTCCCGGTAGACGCCCTCCAGGTCGCCGGGCACGGTCAGCATCTCGGGCACCAGGCGTTGGAACTGCCGGGCGGCCACGTCCTCCATGCGCACCGGCAGCGACTGCAGCTCGTCGAGGCGGGCGTCGAGCCCCACCAGCCGCGACCCGACCGTCGCCAGGTCGCCCCTGAGCTCGGTCAGCGCCCGCTGCATCGACTGCACGACCGGCGACGAGCTCATGCCCGTCTGCTGGACGCGCTGCATCCGGACCACCTCGTCGAGCTTCTCCTGCACCCCGCCCACGTCCGACGCCAGCGCGGCGAGCTCGGAGTGGAGGGCGTCCATCGCCGCGAACCGCTCGGTGACCCGCTCGTGGGTCTGGGCGACCTCGGCGGCCAGGCGCCCGATCTGGTCGCTCATGAGCGTGAGCTCGGCCCGGTCGGGCGCGGGCTCCGCGGTGGCGGCGGGGGCGGGGGCGGGGGCGGCGGCGAGCCTCTCGTCCAGGACGTCGACCCGCTCGGCCAGCGCGCTGAGGACCCGGGCGCACCGCTCGGTCGTCCGCGCCACCGACATGATCCGCTTGTGCACCTCGGTCGTGTCGGCGGCCGGGGGAGCCACGAGTGCGGGCTCGGCAGGCCCCGCCGACCAGAACGACTCGTCGACGACGGGGGGGCCGTCGGGCGCCGGCGCCGGTGCCTCGAACGACTCCGCTTCGGAAAGGGGCTGCTCGTCGTCGGGCTCGGGACCGGGCACCGCGGGCGCCTCGCTCACCTCGGGCGGGCGACCGGCCGCAGGGGCGACGTCGCGCGCCGTCGGGGCCAGGATCTGCGCCGCCCAGTTCTGTGGTCGCACCTGTTCGGGCGTCACGGCGCGACCGGTCGCGCCGCTCGACCGTGTGGCTCGACCCGAGCCCGCCGCGGCGCGACGGCCACTGCTCGAACCTGCCCCGGGACCCCCGACCGGTCAGCCGTCCTGATGAGCCGACCATACCGGTCGAAGATGGGGCCGACAATACGGCGCAAACATCCCGAACTTTTCCCCAGGAGCCTGTGGATGCACGGGTGCACGGCCGCAGGGTGTTCACTGGAAGCGTGCAGGAGCGGCGTGTGATGACCGGCCCGGCGGACGACGACCGGGCGCCCGCATGGGACGCCTTCACGGTGCCCACCCGGTACTGGCACCTCCTCGACGACGGGCGCATCCAGTGCGATCTGTGCCCCCGGGCCTGCAAGCTGCGGGAGGGCCAGCGAGGGGTGTGCTTCGTGCGGGCGCGCCTCGACAACCAGGTGGTGCTCACGAGCCACGGGCGTTCGTCCGGGTTCTGCGTGGACCCCATCGAGAAGAAGCCCCTCAACCACTTCCTGCCCGGCAGCTCGGTGCTGTCGTTCGGCACCGCCGGGTGCAACCTGGCCTGCCGCTTCTGCCAGAACTGGGACATCTCGAAGTCCAAGCAGATCGACACCCTCGCCGACCAGGCGTCGCCCGAGGCGCTGGCGGCGGCCGCCGTCCGGTTGGGCTGCGCCAGCGTCGCCTTCACCTACAACGACCCGGTCATCTTCCACGAGTACGCCATCGACGTCGCCGACGCGTGCCACGAGCGGGGGGTCCAGGCGGTGGCCGTCACCGCCGGCTACGTCTGCCCCGAGCCCCGAGCCGAGTTCTACGCCCACATGGACGCCGCCAACGTCGACCTCAAGGCGTTCAGCGAGGAGTTCTACCGCCACACCTGCGGCGCCCACCTCGAGGCGGTCAAGGACACCTTGCGCTACCTGCGCCGTGAGACCTCGGTGTGGTTCGAGATCACCAACCTGCTGATCCCCGGGCTCAACGACTCCGACTCCGAGCTCGACGCCATGACCCGGTGGATCGTCGACGACCTCGGCCCCGACGTGCCCGTCCACTTCACCGCGTTCCATCCCGACTTCAAGATGCTCGACCGGCCGCCCACGTCACCGGAGACCTTGACCCGGGCCCGCCGGATCGCCCTGGGAAACGGCGTGCGCTTCGCCTACACCGGCAACGTCCACGACACCGAGGGGTCGAGCACCTACTGCCCGGGGTGCGGGACGAGGGTCGTCGAGCGGGACTGGTACGCCCTCGGCGAGTACCGGTTGACCGGCGAGGGGGCCTGTCGCAGCTGCGGCACCCAGCTGCCCGGGCGCTTCAGCGGCGGGCCGGGCTCCTGGGGGCCGCGCCGGATGCCGGTGAGGCTCGCCCACCTGGGGCGGTGAGCGGGCCCGGGGTCCGCGAACCGGCGGTGGCCGGCACGTTCTACCCGGCGGGCCCCGACGAGCTGCGGTCGACGGTGCAAGGGCTCCTGGAGCGCGCGGGCAACGTGGCCGGGCCCCCGCCCAAGGCGCTCGTCGTCCCCCACGCCGGCTACATGTACTCGGGACCGGTGGCGGCCAGCGCCTATGCCCGGGTCGTCCCGATGCGTGGTCGGGTCGAGCGGGTCGTGGTACTGGGTCCCGCCCATCGCCTGGCCCTCGACGCCATCGCCGCGCCGGGCGCCGACGCGCTGGCCACGCCCCTCGGGACCGTCCCCGTCGACACCGCCGCCCGTGACCGTCTGGTCGACGCCGGGACGATCGTCGTCTCCGACGAGGCCCACGCCCGCGAGCACAGCCTCGAGGTGCAGCTGCCGTTCCTGCAGGTGGCCCTGGGCGACGTCCGGGTGCTGCCCCTCGCCGTCGGCCGGGTGCCGGCGTCGGCTGTGGCCGACGTCCTCGACGCCGTGTGGGGCGGCGAGGAGACGCTGATCGTCGTGAGCACCGACCTGAGCCACTACCACGACCACGCCACCGCCACCGAGCTCGACCGCCGCACCGCCGCCACCGTCGTGGCCCGGGAGGTCGAGGCGCTCGAGCCGGGGAACGCGTGCGGCGTGTTCCCGCTGCGTGGGCTCCTCGCCGCCGCCCGGCGCCACCGCCTCGACGTCGAGCTCCTCGACCTCCGTACCTCGGGCGACACGTCCGGTCCCCGGGACCGTGTCGTCGGCTACGGCGCCTTCGCGCTCGTCGAGTAGCGCGCCTCAGGCGACCCGGTCGGCGCCGGGTGCCCACACGCCGGTCGCGGCGGCGGCCCGGGCGTAGTCACCGAAGTCACGAGGCTCCCGGCCCAGTGCCCGCGCCACGCCGTCGGTGACGTACTGGTTGCGACCGTCGAGCACGGTGGCGAACAGGTAGTCGAGCAGCCAGACGTACCCGTCGGGGACCGCCTCCGCTCTCAGCGCGTCGGTGAAGGCGTCGGGCGCGAGCTGCACGTAGCGGATCTCCCGCCCCGTCGCCGAGGAGATCTCCTCGACGGCGTCGGCGAAGGTCAACAGCCGGGGCCCGGTGACCTCGTACAGCTGGCCCTCGTGGCCCGGCTCGGTGAGGGCGGCGGCGGCGACGGCGGCGATGTCGTCGGCGTCGACGAACGGCTCGCGCACCTCGCCGGCGGGAAGTGCCACCTCGCCCGCCAGCACCATGTTCCACCAGCAGCCGGCACGCCCCTGGACGGTGGACTCGCTGGCCCGCGAGGTCGCGCTGTCGCGCTCGGCGTTCGCGGTTGGCTTCGCCGAGCTCGTCGGGGAGCCGCCCATGGCCTACATGGCGCGCTGGCGGATGCAGGTCGCCCGGGCCTGGCTCGGCGAGGCCGACATGACCGTGTCGCAGGTGGCGCGGCGGCTCGGCTACGGCTCCGAGGCGGCGTTCAACCGGGCGTTCAAGCGCATCGTCGGGGTGCCGCCCGGCGCGGTGAGGGCCCGCCGCCGGGTCGGGGCGGGAACCGCGGGCTCAGCGGCGGACGGCGGTGATCCAGTAGGGGGTCTGCGGGGTGGCGGGAGTAGAGAACCGGGCGTTCACCAGGTAGAGCGTGTTGCCGAACGCCGCAACCGTCGTGGGCACGTCGAAGTGCGGTGACGTGATCTGGTCCACCACCTCGCCCGACGTGAACGTCCGGTCGAGACGGACGACGGCGACGGTGTTGAGGGTGTTGCGCACGACGTAGAGCGTGCGGCCGAGCAGGAGGATGCCGTCGCCCGACGTCATCGACGCCCCACCCAGATCGATCGAGGTGGCCCGGCCGGTGGCGGGGTCGACCCGGTACAGGTTGCCGGTGTTCGACTGCACCACGATCAGCCACCGGTCGTTGGGCGTGGCGTCTATCCCGTTGACGTTGAAACCGGGGGCGAGGACGAAGTCGCCCGTCAGCGGGACGGCGACCGGATCGCCGATGGTCCCATCGCGTCCTATGGGGATCCTGTAGAGGACGTCGTCGCGAGAATCGGTGAACCATGCCGCGTCACGCGTGACGACGACGTCGTTGATGAACGCCGCCTGGCCGGCCGGGGCCAGCTGGAACGTCTCCACGGGGTCGCCCTCGGGCCCGTAGACGTACGCCTGGCCGGTGGCCGCGCCCGAGACCCACAGCCGCCCCCACCGGTCGAGCTCGAGTCCGGTGGCCATGCGCCCCGCGGGGGCGTCGACGACGAGGGTCCGCTCGCCCGTGCGGATGTCGACCGCGATCACGTCACCCGTCGCCCGGGAGCCCGAGTACATGATGGCTCCCCGACCGGCGGCGATGCCCTCGGGCTGCCAGCCGTTGGGGAGCTCGATCACCGTAGGGAACGCCGGCGCGGCGGCAGCGCCCCCGGTCGTGGTCGAGATCACGCCGACCATGGCAAGGGCGACTGCGAGCGCGGCGGTCACACACCTCCGAGAGAAGAGCTGCTGGTGTGCCACTCCATGACCTCCGCGCCCGAGCCAGCCTGGCCGCTCATCCTCGCGCGGCGCGCACGAAAGGTCAGCGCGAGGGCCCGTCTCGCCGCAGTAGCTTTCTCCTCGTTGCAGCGGGCGGCACTCACCGTGGGGGCGCCTGAGGCCAATGGACCGGGCGGCCCCGCGTGGCGGCCATCGGCCCCATGACGGTCACCGCCGTGCCCGCGGGTCGTGCGCGCATAGCCAGGCCTCGGCTGGCCGCCCGTGTGCGTCAGGCGCTCGGGCAGTGGTCGCTCATGCTGACCGCGCCCGCCGGCTACGGAAAGACGTCGATCCTCGAAGAGGCGCTCGACGGGCTGCCCACGGCGCCGGCATGGGTCACCTGCCGGGCCACCGACCGCCGCCCCTACGAGCTGGTGGCCTCGATCGCGGCCGCGGTGGGCGGAGAAGTGCCCACGGGACGATCGCCCTCGTCAACGCCGACGACGGCACGACCGAGCTCGCCCTGCCGATCACCTTCCACGTCGCCAAGCAGGAGGCGGGAACGTGGATCAGCCTCCCCACCCCCATTCCGTGCACCCTCGACGGCAAGTTCCTCTCGGCGTTCGCCGACATCGTCCCCCACCGGAAGCGGCTGGAGTCGAACCAATTCACCGTCGACGGCGGGACGTGGGTGGCGACCGCCGACCCGTTCGGGGCGGGGAGCGGGCTGTCCTCGCTCACGACGGGTGTCGACCTCGTCGACACGCTGGCCGGCCTGTTCACCAGCCCCTACCCCCACGGCATCCGTTCACCCAGCGTCGTGTGCAAGTAGCTCGCCGGAGGGCGGGAACCGGGCGGGGGCGGCGAGGGCTCACCGACCGGGCCATGATTCACCATCCACAACCGAGGCCCTGACGGCAGGGCGCGGCGTGCGATGCAGGACCCCTACACACATCAAAGCGACCGGTGGGGGGTTGACAAGGGCGGCGGCATCTGCGACGGTTCAGCGGCCGGGGCGTGGGGTGCGTCCGCCGTGCACCTCAGCCCCGGCCTCTCTGTCCTGACCGCTGTTTCAACGCGGGTCGAAGGAGTACCCGACCTTGCGCACGCCGCGTATCCGGCGGGGCTTGGCCGGGTCGGCCTCGATCTTGAGGCGGAGGCGGCGGATGTGCTCGGTGACGGTGGCGGCGTCCTGCCACTCCTCCGACGACTTCCACACGTCCTCGAGCAGCTGCCGGCGGGAGACCACCTGGCCGGCGCGAACGGCCAGATAGGCGAGCACGTCGAACTCGCGGGGCGTGAGCGCCACCGGCTTCCCCGCGACGGTGACCTCGCGGGCGGCCAGCCGGATCTCGATGCCGGGGAAGGAGATGATGCTCGGCGCGAGACGTGCCCGCCGCAGGGCGGCGCGCACGCGGGCGGCGAACTCGCGTGGGAGGAACGGCTTGACCACGTAGTCGTCGGCGCCCAGGTCCAACGCCAGCACCCGTTCGGTCTCCGCCTCGCGGCCGGATACGACGATCACCGGCACGCCGACCCGAGCGCGCAGCCGGCTGAGCAGCTCGAGCCCGCTCATGCCCGGCATCTCGATGTCTAGGACGATCAGCTCGGGTCGTCGCCGTTGCATGGTGGCCAGCGCGCTCTCGGCGTCGCTCACCAGCAGGACCTCGTGGCCGTCCCGCTGGAGGAGCCCCGTCACGAGACGCAGGAACGTGGGGTCGTCGTCGACGACGAGGACGACGCCGGGCTCCTCTCGCTCCGGCACTCCTAGATGACCGCTGTTCTATCGCGCTGACCAGCGAAGATGACCGCGTAGCCGCTGGTCGGCGCTTCGGGTCGAAGGCCCGAACGAAGTAGATCAGCGGTCATCTACCGCCGCAGGTCGACCAGCTCGGCCGCGACGTGCTCGAGCTCGCCGGCCAACCGCGCCACGTGAGGTCCCAGCTCGGCGAGCCGGCCGTCGCGGGCCAGGCGCTCGATGTCCGCGCAGAGACCCGAGAGCCCCTCCGCCCCCAGGAACCCCGAAGCAGACTTCAGCCGGTGGGCGTGCTTCGCGGTGCTGTCCGCGTCCCCTGACTCGTACGCCCCCTGGATGGCGGTCACGAGCTCCCGCGCGTCGACGAGGAAGACGGCGCAGACCTGGGCGACCTCCTCCGGTCCGAGCGCTTCGACGAGGCGGGCCACGACAGTGGCGTTGACGCTCGGCCCCCCGGCGCCCTCTCGGTCGACCACCCGAGCGTGCCTCCCCGCCACTGCGGCAATAGTAGTGACCCCATGGCCGCCCAAACCCGGCTCCCGTGGCTGACGTGGCGGCGGTTCCTCGCCGTCGCCTCGGTGGCGGTGGTCGTGCGCTCGGTCATCCCTTCAGCCCGGGCCGGGCAGGCGTTCGCGGTGGTCATCTCGGGCGTGAGCCTGGCCGCGGTGTGGCTGGGCGTCTCCCGGCTCACGCCGCCGAACCGCCGGCCGGCGACCTGGTTCGCCGTCGCCCTCTCGCTCTACTTCGCCGGCGACCTCTTCTTCTACTACTTCCTCCTCGTGCGCCAGTCCGCCCGGCCTTTCCCGTCCGTCGCCGACGCCCTCTACCTGGCCGACCTCCCCATCTTCATCGCGTCGATGCTCCTGTTCATCCGGGTCCAGAAGCCCGGCCGCGACGTGGCCAGCCTCATCGACGGAGCCATCGTGGCCAGCGTCTTCGGCCTCTTGTCGTGGCTCTACGTCATCCAGCCGGCGGTGACGGCGACCGACACGCCGTTCCTCGACCGCGCCATCGGCATGGCTTATCCCATGCTCGACGTGCTCATGCTGACGATGGCCGTGCGGCTCCTGCTCATCCGGGGCCCCCGCCCGCCGGCGCACGTCTTCCTCGCCGCCGCGGTCGTCGCTCTCACGGCGGCCGACACCCTCTACAACTTCTTGAACGTGCTCCCGGGGCTGCCCCTGCTCATCGAGCCGTACTACGTCCTGTGGATCGTCTGGTACGTGACGGCGGCGGTCGCGTTCCTCCACCCTTCGATGGCGTGGACCCCACAGGCCGAGGAGGGTTCGGCGGCGGACCACGATGCGGCCCGCCTGCTCCTGTTGGGCGGGGTCGTGCTCGTCGCCCCCACGCTCGTGGTGATCGAGGGCATCCTCGTCCGCCACTGGCAACTGCCGGTCATCGGCGCCGTCTCGATGGTGCTCTTCGGGCTCGTCATGGCGCGCATGAGCCTCTTGATGCGCTCGCTCCGTCAGGCCAGGGCCGACGCGGAGGCGGCCAACGAGGCCAAGTCGCTGTTCCTGGCCACCATGAGCCACGAGATCCGGACGCCCCTCAACGCCGTCCTGGGCCTCTCCGAGGTGCTGCTCGAGAGCGACCTCGGCCACGAGCAGCGGGCCTGGGTGGAGACCGTGGTCTCCAGCGGACGGTCGCTCCTCACCCTGATCAACGACATCCTCGACTTCTCGAAGATCGAGTCGGGTGTCATGCCGATGGCCTCGGACCCCTTCGAGGTCGGCGAGTGCGTGGAATCGGCCCTGGCGGTGGTGGCGCCCGAGGCGGAGGCCCGCGGCTTGCACCTCGACTACCGGATCGATCCCGACCTTCCGCCGGTCGTCCGTGGCGACGCCGCTCGGCTGCGGCAGGTGCTCGTGAACCTGCTGTCGAACGCGGTGAAGTTCACCAACACCGGAGGGGTGTCGCTCTCCGTCCGGGCGTCACCTCCGGACGGCCCGCCGGCGGGCCTGGGCGGAGACGCCGTCCGACCGGAGGGGACGACGCTCTATTTTGCCGTCCGCGACACAGGCGTCGGCATCCCCGTCGAGGCGCAGGCCGATGTCTTCCATCCGTTCGTCCAAGCCGAGCGCTCGGCGGCCCGGCGTCACGGCGGGACCGGCCTCGGCCTGCCCATCAGCCGCCGGTTGTGCGAGCTCATGGGCGGGACGGTGTGGCTGGAGAGCCAGGAGGGCGTCGGATCGACGTTCCACTTCACCGTCGCAGTCGAGCCGGCGCCCGACGTGGCGCCCTCACGCGGCGTGGAGGTCGACCCACTCCTCGCCGGCAAGCGGCTGCTCATCGTCGACGGCGACAGTTCGAGTCGCGAGGTGCTGACCGGGTGCGCGCAGAGGTGGGGCATGGTGCCGACGAGCATCGACGCCCCAGACGAGGCGGAGTCCAGGCTCGCCGCCGGGGAGCGCTACGACATGGCCGTCGTCGACCTCGTCCCCGGCGGAGCCGACGCCGGCGGCCTCCTCCGGGGACTGTCGCGCCACCGCCTCCCGGTGGTGGCGCTCGCCCCGATCGCCCCCCGATCGGGTGTGTGCACCGAGGCGTTCGCCGGGTGGGTCACCAGGCCGGTGCGACGATCCCAGCTGCTGGAGACGTTGCGGAGCGCCCTCGGCGGCGCTCCGGCGTCGAACGGCTCGGCGGCCGCTTCGGCGGCGTCGGGGCTGGAGGTCCTCGTGGCCGAGGACAACCCGGTCAACAAGCGGCTGATCATGCTGTTCCTCGAGAAGCTCGGCCACCGAGCCGAGATCGTGACCGACGGACGGGCCGCGCTCGCCGCCCTGGAGGAACGGGCGTACGACGTGGTGCTGATGGACATGCAGATGCCCGACATGGACGGCCTCGAGGCCAGCCGGCAGATCCACCAGCGCTGGGCCGAGCGCCGGCCCCGGATCATCGGGGTCACCGCCAACGCCGTCGCCGGTGACCGTGAGCTCTGCCTCGCCGCCGGGATGGACGACTACCTGAGCAAGCCGTTCTCGATGAACGAGCTGGCGCAGGCGCTGGCCCGGCTCGAGCAGACGGCGGGCGCCGCCGCCCCCCGCTGAACCCAACGCCAACCCCAACGCCGGCCCAACGCCGCCCCACCGAACGTTGCCGCGACGCTGTCCCCCCGTTGATGGCCCTCCGGGCGCGTTTCCGTCATGCTTGAAGCTGGATGGGGCTCTGGCCCCGGGTAGTCGTCACCCGGCGGAGGAGGGCCTTGTCTGCACGGCAGGCACGACGGAGGGGCCCTCCGAAGTGGTCACCGGGTTCGACGAGCTGGGGCCAGGCTCCTCCAGGGCGGCACACGCAGCCCCGACCCTCGCCTCCGGCTAGTGGAGACGCCGGCGCATCGTGACCTCCGTACCGCCGGGATCGCGTTGCACGTCCAGCTCCATGAGCGAGGCCATGAGTTCCAGGCCCCGGCCGCGCTCGTGGCCGCCCTCGGGCGTCCGCCAGCGGCCCGAGTCCTGCACCGTGACAACCAGCTCATCGTCGTCGACCACCGCGACGAACTCGAACGTCGGGCGGGTCGGGGCGACGGGGTGCTGAATGGCGTTGGCGGCCGCCTCGCAAGAGGCGAGAACGGTCTCGTCGACCTCCGTCTTGGACAGGCCGAGGCGCTCGAGGAAGCGGCGGAGCCGCCGCCGCAGCTCCGGAACGACCGCGGGCTCAGCGCGGAGCTCCAGCCGGAGGGACCGCGCCGGGGCGGTCAGGAGGCGGAGGGCCAGCATCGCGATGTCGTCGGGGCGGTTGCCGCCCCCGAGCCGGTCGAGCAGGCGGTCGAGCAGCGGGTCGAGCTCCGCCGGGCCCTGCGCTACCTCCGCCGCCAGTCGGGCGAGTCCCTGCTCCAGGCTCGCGTCGCGGCGTTCGATCAGCCCGTCCGTGTAGAGGAGCAGGGTGGAGCCCGGATCCATCACGAGCCTTCCCTCCGGGAACGGTGCCGCGCCCGGCACGGCGATGGGAACCGCGAGTCCCGCCTCCACGTACCTCGTGGTTCCGTCGGGCAGGGTTAGGAGCGGAGGGGGGTGGCCGGCGTTGGCGAGGCGCAGCTCGCCGGTGTCGAGCCACACCTCGGCGAAGACAACGGTCGCGAACTCGCACTCCCCGATGTCGTCCACCAGCCGGTTGAGCCGGTTCAACGCGTCGGCCGGGCCCAGGCCTTCGAAGGCGTACGTGCGCAGCGCATTGCGCAGCTGGGCCATCGCCGCCGCTGCGTGCACGCCCCGGCCTTCGACGTCACCGACGACGATCACGACGCGACCGTCGAGCGCCACCGCGTCGTACCAGTCCCCGCCGACCTCGACGTCGTCGCTGCCGGAGACGTAGCGGGCGGCGAGGCTCACGCCGTCGAGGTCGGGGAGGTGCTCGGGAAGGAAGCTGCGTTGGAGGGTCTCCGCGACCTTGTGCTCACGCCGGAGGATCTCCTCCATGGCAGTGCGGGCCCGGCCCAGCGCCTCGCTCGCCCGCCGGTGCTCGCTGACGATGGCGGCGAAGACCAGGGAGCAAAGCGCCACGCTGGCGTTGAAGGTCTGCAGCGTCAACATCCTCGCGGTCAAGGACTCCTCGGCGAAGGGGCCGAGCTCGCGGGTCGCCGCCCACACCGCCATCCCGGAGACAATGAGGGCCGCCGGGGCCGCGCCGGACTGCTCGAACCGCCAGGCGATCCACCCGAGGACGGGCAGCACGACGAAGAGCCCGGGCGTGTCGCTGCGGAGCGTCAGCCCCGACGCCACCACCAGGGCGGTGAGCAGGGCCGTCGCCTCGGCCACCCGCCGCCAGTCGACCGTCGACAGCGCGCGCAACAGCAGGAGCCTCCAGAGGAAGGGGGCGACCGCCAGCACTCCCATGGCGTCCCCCGCCCACCAGACCGACCAGGTGCTCAAGAACCGGTGGCCGGGCACAGCTCCCGACTCCACGAGCACGGCCGAGCCGACGGTGGCACTGACAAGCATGCTGGCCAGGGCGCCGAGGAGCACCAGGGCGATGGCATCCCGACGGCGGTCGAGCTGGGGTCGGAACCCGACCCGCCGCAAGAGGTAGGCGGACAGCCATGGGGCGGCGGCGTTGCCTCCGGCGGTTACGAGCGCGGCGAGCAGCGAGCGGCTGATCGGGGCGTTGACGGAGAACGCGGCCGCGGCGACGGCCGGCCACACCCGGCGCCCGAAGGCGTAGAACGCCACGACGGCGATCCCGGTCGGCGGCCACATGGGCGTGACGTTGCGCTCGACGAGCGCGAGCCGCAGGCTCACCCGCGCCGCGAGGTAATAGGCGACTCCGACGAGGACGAGCACGCCGAGGCTCCGGATCCGACGCCCACGTGCTCCCAGGGCCTCCCGTCTGGCGGGTGCCGGAGTCATCGGTGCCAAAGGCTACGGGGGGAGAGCGCTCCGTGGCGGGGGCACCAGCGCCGAGCACGGCCGAGGTCCACCGTCACCGCCGAGACAGCTCGACGCCGCCGCCGCTTGGACGTCGGTCGCCAGCCGCGACGGGATCGGCAAATTCCCCGCCGGGCATCCCCGAGCCTTGTGGGTGACCTTGCCCGGTCCAACAAGGTGCTGAGACAGGGGAAGCTCCAGGGGCTATTTCGTGCTCGGCTCGTCGGCGCGACAACGAACGCCCGACCTCACTGACCCTCACGGCCACGACGTGACTTGCCACCGCGATTCGCTTTGCGGTGTGACAGGTCGCTCACTAAATGTGGACCACATCTATTGCCGCGGCTCGCCGGCCCCATCTTTAATGGACCACTCACAAGGGGGACGCCCATCGTGCCTGCGGCCGGCCGCCTAAGGCTCAGCTTGTACTGCCCAACCTGACTCCCGGGCTACCACCTGCCGTATCTGGCGGCAGGCGCCAGCGGTCTGCTGGCGGAGTACGGGCTGGAGGTCGAGATACTCGACCCTGCCCCCGGTCCCGAGAACGTCCGGCGGGTGGCCACCGGAGGCGCCGACTTCTGCCTCACCAGCGTGACCCACTACCTGCGGGCCCGCGCCCAATCCGGCGCTCTTGCCGCTCGCTTCGTCGCCGTCGTGGTCCAGCGCAGCCCCATGGCAGGGATCGTCGTGGCCGACTCGCCGCTCGCCTCACCCGCCGACCTCGCCGGGAAGCACGTCGGCGGTCCGCCGGACAGCGCCCTGGTCGCCGAGTACCGCTTCGGGCTGTCCTCCCTCGGCCTGGCGCCTCCGGTCGTCGTCCCCGTCGACTACAGCCTCGCCCCCGCTGCTCTGGGGCGGCGAGAGATCGACGTGGTCCCCGACTTTTCGGATCTGGTTCCCCGCACGCGGCGGCAGGCCGGCGTTCCCGTGCGGGCGGTGCCGCTGGGCGTCGAGGTCTATGCCAGCGGTCTGGTCGCTGCCGACAGGGTGCCCGACGACCTTGTCGCGACAATGCGAGCGGCGCTGGCTGAGTCTCTCCTCCGTCAGCGGGCAGATCCCACGGCCGGCCTCGACGAGCTCAGGGCGCGATATCCGGACGTCGACCCTGCCGACGCGGTGGAGGGGTGGCGGCTGGTCGAGCCCAACATCTTCACCGGAGTGGCGCCGGGCTCCATGGAGGCCGAGCGCTGGCGGCACACGATCACCTGGACGGCGGCCGCCCACGGAGTCGTCGCGCCGCCGCCGGAAACGGTCTACCGAC
Organism: Acidimicrobiales bacterium; assembly: GCA_036260255.1. Lineage (GTDB taxonomy): Bacteria > Actinomycetota > Acidimicrobiia > Acidimicrobiales > AC-14 > DASZJY01. The sequence continues at coordinate 54,056 of DATAAF010000057.1, forward strand.
CCGACCTGGCTCTGGCGCCGGCTGGCCCGTGAACGTCGACCCGCCGCGCTGTCGCGCCCGGAACCAAGACCGCATCAAGCCGACAACTCAAGGAGGCACCGTGCGCCGCCGTCGTTCGCTTTCCCTCGTCCTCGTCCTCACCCTCGCCCTCCTGGCCGCTGCCTGCGGCGACGACGACGAGGGCTCGGGCGGATCGGGACCGCCCACCGCCAGTAGCCAAGAGCTACGAGTCGGCTTCACCGCCGACCAGTACGTCCTCGAGGGCCCCGACGCCGCCCTGGGTGCGTACCCGCTCAACACCAACGTCCTGGAGACGTTGACGTACCTGTCGCCCACGTACGAGGTGAAGCCGCTCCTTGCCGACCGTTGGGAGTTCCGCGCTCCGAACACGTGGCGCTTCTTCCTCCACCCGGGCATCAAGTTCCACGACGGCCAGGCGTTGAACGCCCAGGCCGTGAAGACGGGCCTGTTCGACCGCGTGGCCGCCCAGAGAGGCGGAGGCACGATAAAGGCGGGCCCCAACTCGGCGGTCGTCGTCGACGAGTACATCATCGACTTCACGCCCACCGCGCCCAACCTCCGGGTGCCCGAACAGATCGTGCACCCCAACAACGCGGTGATCGCCCCCGGCGCCAACCCCGGGAGGAATCCCGTCGGCACGGGGCCCTTCCGCTTCGTCGAGTACCTGCCCAAGGAGCGCATTGTCGTAGAGCGCAACCCGGACTACTGGGGAACCAAGGCCGGGCTCGAGCGCATCACGTTCCGCTTCTATCCTGACCCCAGCGCGCGCCGGCTGGCCCTCGAGGCGGGCGACATCGACCTTGCGTTCGACATCCCCCGACCTGACGTCAAGGCCCTCCGGGGACGGGGCCTCACCATCGCGAACAGCCCGGTCGGCGCGTACGAGGCCGTGTACGCCAACATCCACGGGACGGGCGAACGCGACATCCTGCGCGACGTCAACGTTCGCAAGGCGATCGCCCACGCCATCGACCGCAAGTCCCTGGTCGACAACGTGCTCGAGGGGCAGGCGACGATGGACCAGACCTTCGTGCCGCCCGGCAGCCTGGCTCCCTACCAAGCGACGGTCAGGGGGTTCCAGTACGACCAGGCGAGAGCCAGGTCTCTCCTCGACCAGGCCGGGTGGACACTCGGCGGCGACGGCATCCGTACCAAGGGTGCCCGCCGCCTCAGGCTCCAGCTGGTGTCCGGGTTCCCCTCGGCAGAGGCCCACAAGCCCATCCCGACGTTCCTGCAGTCGCAGCTCAGGGCCGTCGGCATCGACGTCGAGATCGTCGAGCGGCCCGACTCGGCGTCCTATCAGTCCCTCATCACCAGCGGTCAGGGCGATCTCTTCATGGAGCAGGGCAACCAGAACGACGCCAATCCCGCATTCCTGCCCGTGCTTCTGTTCGCCTCCTCCGGCTCTGGGGCCTCGGCGCCGTACCCGTCGCTGTTCGGCCCGGGCGGGAGGTTCGACGAGATCATGCGCCAGACGCTCACGGAGCCCGACGCGATGAAGGTCCGCCAGCTGACGGCTGAGGGCATGCACCAGATCATCGACGAGGAGGCGGTGGTCATCCCCCTTGCCGGCATCTTCCGCATCTACGGCATGAAGGACACGGTGCAGGGCTTCACGCCTCATGCCTCCTTCCTGAACGTCCGTTGGGAAGGCGTCTCACTCAAGTGACGCCGGGCCCGGCGCCCCGCCCCTCGCGCCGGGCCCCGATCGGCGACGCCGTATGACCCGCGGCGGAGGCGTCGGCGCGTATGTCGTCCGCCGGCTGGTGTTGGTCGTGCCCACCCTGGTGGGGATCACCATCCTGGCCTTCGCTCTGGCCAGCCTCGCGCCCGGCGACCCCGCCGCCGAGTACCTGCGGCGGGTCTACGGACGGGAGCCCACCCCGATCGAGCTCCGTGACGAGCGCCGGGCGTTGGGGCTGGACCGGCCCGTCGTCGTGCAGTACCTGCGCTGGGTGAGCGGGGCCGCCCATGGCGACCTCGGCACCTCGTTCGCCACCCGCCAGCCGGTACGCCGCGAGCTGCTCCGGCGCATCCCCTTCACCCTCGAGCTGGCGGTGCCCGCCGCCCTGCTGGCTCTCGTCGTCGCCGTCCCCGCCGGCATCGTCTCGGCCATCCACCGCAACCGTGTCCTCGACCACGTACTGCGCGTGGGGTCGTTGGCAGGTGCCTCGATGCCGAGCTTCTGGCTGGCGCTGCTCCTCATCATCCTCTTCGCCGTGCACTGGTCGCTCGTCCCGGTGGCCGGGCGGGGCGGGCTTTCGGGCCTCGTGCTGCCGACCGTCACCCTCGCCGTCGCACCAGCGGCGGTACTGGCCCGCTTCACCCGCTCGGCGATGCTCGAGACCCTCGGAGAGGGCTACGTGGTGACCGCCCGCTCCAAGGGGCTGACCCAGTGGTTCGTCGTCGGCCGGCACGCCTTCCGAAACGCCCTCATCCCCATCGTCACCGCCTTCACCACCAGCCTGGGGTTCCTGCTCTCCGGGGTGGTCGTGATCGAGACCATCTTCGTGTGGCCGGGCGTCGGCGGGCTGATCATCGACGCCATCCAGGCGCGGGACTACCCGATGATCCAGGGGTTCGTGCTGTACACGGGCATCGCCTTTCTCGTCATCAACCTTGTGGTCGACCTGTTGTACCTGGTGATCGACCCTCGGGTGGCGCTGACCACGGAGGAGGCCGCGTGACGCTGTTCGACACCACGGTTGCCGAGGGTCGAGTCCCGGGCGCCACCCCGCTCGCCGTCGAGCCTGAGCACCAGGGCTGGCGCGTGCTGCTGCGCGACCGCACCGCCGTCTTCGGTCTCGGCGTCGTGGCCCTGCTGTCCCTCGCCGCCGTCCTCGCCCCGCTGCTCGCGCCCCACAACCCCAATGCCGTCGACGCGGTGAACAAGCTCGCCGCGCCGTCTCTCGACCATCCCCTCGGAACCGACCACCTGGGTCGCGACAATCTCTCCCGCCTCCTGTTCGGGGCTCGTCTGACGATCGGCACGGCCGTTGTGGCGTCGGCCGCCGTCGCCGGTATCGGCATCGTGCTGGGCGTTCTGGCCGGCTACTTCGGAGGAGTTGTCGACGCCGTGATCAGCCGGGTGATCGACATACTGCTGGCCTTCCCGACGTTTCTCGTGGCCCTGGCCGTCACGGGGGCGCTGGGGCCCGGCCTGGGACACGTGGCCATCTCGCTCATCGTCGTGTGGTGGGCCCGCTACGCCCGCATCGTGCGCTCGGCGGTGATCGCCGAACGAGCCAAGCCCTACGTCGAGGCAGCCAGGGCCGTCGGGACCCCCAGGTCGCGGACGGTCGTCAGCCATGTGCTGCCGAACATCATCGCCCCCGTGGTGGTCCTGACCACGCTCGACACGGGTGACCTCCTGCTCGGCATCTCCGCCCTCTCCTTCCTCGGCCTCGGGGTGCAGCCGCCGGCGGCAGAGTGGGGCGCCATGCTCTCCGAGGCGAGGACGTACCTCAGCAGTGACCCTCTGCTGATGCTATGGCCCGGGCTGGCCCTCTTCCTCATGGTCCTCGGGTTCAATCTCTTGGGCGACGGGCTCCGCGACGTCCTCGACCCGCGTACCCGCCGGAGATGACCCGCGGCCAGGACGGCGCGCCGGCGGGGACGACTGTTCGGTACGAGCCGGCGGCGTGTTCTCGGGGAAATGGCAGGCGCTCCAGTGACCGGGCGCCCTCTCCTCCAGCGGAGGCGCGACGACTCGGCAGACGTCCTGCGCTTTCCAGCACCGAGTGTGGAATCGGCACGCCGGAGGGGGCTCGGCGGGCGAGGGAACGTCCCCGGCGAGGATGATGCGCCGGCGGGTCCGCTCGCTCTTCGGGTCGGGGATGGGCACCGCCGACAGGAGCCCGACGGTGTAGGGATGGGTCGGGTGCTCGTAGAGCCGGTCGCGTGGGGCAACCTCAACCAGCTGGCCCAGGTACATCACGCCGACGGTGTCGCTCATGTGGCGAACGACAGACAAGTCGTGAGCGATGACGATGTAGGTCAGGCCCAGCCGGTGCTGCAGGTCTTCGAGGAGGTTGACGACCTGAGCCCGGATGGAGACGTCGAGAGCGGACACAGGCTCGTCGAGAACGACGAGCTTGGGCCGGAGGACAAGGGCGCGCGCCACGCCCACCCTCTGGCGCTGGCCACCGGAGAACTCGTGGGGGTACCGGGCGGCGTGCTCAAGGCTCAGACCGCAGAGCTCGAGCATCTCGTCGACCCGGGCCCGGATCGTCCGACGGTCGACGTTGTGGACGATCAACGGCTCGGACACGATCCGACGGACCGTGTGACGGGGATTGAGAGAGCCGAACGGGTCTTGGAACACCAGCTGCATGTCGGCTCGCAGGGCTCGCGTCTCCCTCGCCTCGAGGGCGAACACGTTCCTGCCTCCGAACCGCACTTCGCCCGCCGTGGGCCTCAGGAGCCTGAGGACGAGACGGGCGATCGTGGACTTGCCACATCCCGATTCCCCCACCAGCCCGAACGTCTCCCCACGACGGACGGCGAACGACACTCCGTCGACGGCGTGCACGGTGCCGACCCGGCGGCGGGTGAGGGCCCCGCGCGTCACTGGAAAATGCTTCACGAGGTTGTCGACTTCGAGCAGCACTTCGCCGCCGGCGGGCACGGAGCCGGTGACGTCGACCTCCCGGGTCGACGCCGCGGTCACCCGCCTTCGTCCTTTGCCACGTTCTGGCCGGTGAGGTCGTCGCCCCCCGCGGCGATGACCACCTCGTCGAGCCGGGCGGCTCTTCGCTCCGCCGCCGTCAGCCGTGCGTGCCACCGCTCCCGGGGCTCGTTCAGGCGCTCGACGGGCGAGAACCAGCCCGGCTCTGACGCGAAATGACAGCGCGCCTGGTGCGCCGCGCCAACCTCGATCAGGGCCGGTACCCGGCTGGCACAAAGGGCGTCGTCGCGGTGCAGGCAACGCGGGTGGAAACGGCACCCCGACGGTGGGCGAAGGAGCGACGGTGGGTGGCCGGCGATCACCCGGAGGCGGCCCAACCGCCGCCCATCGATGCGGACGGCCGACTCGAGGAGGCCCCAGGAGTAGGGCATGCGGGACCGGTAGTAGATCTCGTCCACCGACCCCTGTTCCACGATCTGCCCGGCGTACATGACCGCCACCCGGTCGGCCAGACCAGCGATCACGCCCAGGTCGTGGGTGATCAGCATGACCGCCGAACCGGTGACGTCGGCCGCCCGTTTCAGCACTTCGAGCACCTGCGCCTGGATCGTCACGTCCAGGGCAGTGGTGGGTTCGTCGGCGATGAGCAGGTCAGGCGCGCACGCCAGGGCCATGGCGATCATCGCCCGCTGACGCATCCCCCCCGAGAACTGGTGCGGGTACTCGTCGAGGCGTTGGGCGGGTTGGGGGATCCCCACCAGGTCGAGCATCTCCACGGCCCGTCTCGTTGCCTCCGCCCGTGAGACCTTGCGGTGGGCCCGGACCATCTCCACGATCTGGCGGCCCACGGTCAGGACAGGGTTCAGCGACGTCATGGGGTCCTGGAAGATCATCGCGATGTCGGCACCCCGCACGGCGCGGAGGTCCCGAGGCGTGAGCTTGAGCAGGTCGCGGTCTTTCCACACGATCGCCTCTGCCTGTATGCGGGCGGGCGGCTGGGGGAGGAGGCCGAGGATGGAAAGGGCGGTGACGGACTTGCCCGACCCGGATTCACCGACGATGCCGAAGACCTCGCCGGGGCGTACGTCGAAGGACACGCCGTCGACCGCCGTCAGCTCGCCGCCCGCAGTGGCGAAGGACGTACGGAGGTCGCGCACCGACAACAGTGGCTGCTGAGACGTCGGGATCGGCTCATGGTACCGACCCCCTGCCTTGCTCACGGCTGGTGAGCGGTGCGCGCGACGGCCAGGGAGTCGCCGATGGGGCGGGCCCCGGTCAGCAGAAGAGGCCCTCCGGGAGGGCCTCTGAGAGGGGGCTTCTTGGAGCGGACGACGGGACTCGAACCCGCGACCCTCACCTTGGCAAGGTGATGCTCTACCAACTGAGCCACGTCCGCAGTAGGCCCCTACCTTAGCAAGGCGGTCCTGCGCCTGGCGAGGGTGTGGCCCGCTCGGCTTCTGGGCGCGCTCGTGGTCACCGGGTGACCCTCAGCGCGCCCGGTTCGAGTCGTAGCCGGCGTCTGCCACGCTGGCCATGTGCGCGCCGTCGGGATCGACGTGGGGGCCCGCCGGCTGCATGCCGTCGTCCTCGACAGCAGGGCGGCGGTGGCCGGGACCGGGGTGTTCGACGCCGACGACGTCGACGAAGTGGTCGCATGGGCGAGGGGCGCGCGCCAGGTCGCGGTCGACTCGCCCGACCGGTGGAGCGCCGGCCCCCACCAGGGCGACGTCGAGCTCCCCCCGAAGTTCCGCTCGGCGCGCTGCGCCGAGATCGCCCTCGGCCGCGACCACCGCATCTGGGTCCCCTGGACGACTCCGGTGAAGCCGGCGCCGGGTTGGATCCACGTGGGCGTCGACCTGTTCGCCGCCCTCCGGGACGGCGGCCACGAACCGATCGAGGTGTTCCCCCACGCCGCGTTCCGCGTCCTCGCCGGTGGCCGGTCGCTGGCGCCCAAGCGGAGCGCCGCCGGCGCCCGGTCGCGGGGCGAGCTTCTCGAGCGGGCAGGAGTGTCGCAAGCTCCGCTTCAGACGCGGTCGCACGACGTCCTCGACGCCGCGGCGGCCGCTCTCGTCGCCCTCCACCGCGCCCGGGGAGCGGCTCGGCCGGTGACGTGCGGCCACGACGGGTCGGCCATCTGGCTCCCGGCGGGTCCGCTCGCCGGGTGAGCGGTCAGCGCCCGGTATGGCCGAAGCCGCCCCGTCCCCGCGCCGACGGGGGCAGCTCGGCCGCCACCGCGAACCGGACCTCCTCCACGCGCTGCACGACCAGCTGGGCGATGCGGTCGCCCCGGTGGACCTCGTAGGAGGCGAGCGGGTCGGTGTTGACGAGGAGCACGAGCAGCTCGTCGCGGTACCCGGCGTCGATCAGACCCGGCGTGTTCAGGCAGGTGACGCCGTGGCGAAGGGCCAGCCCGCTGCGCGGGAGCACGAAACCCGCCCACCCGGGCGGGATGGCGACCGCCACCCCGGTCGGCACCAGCGCCCGTCCGCCGCCCGGTGGCAGCACCGCGCCCTCCCGCGCCACCAGGTCGGCCCCGGCGTCGCCTTGGCGGGCGTAGGACGGCAGAGGCAGGTCGGGGTCGAGCTGCACGAGAGGCACCTCGATCACGGCGGGGCAGCCTACGATCGCCGGCCGTGCTGGTGTGGATGGACCTGGAGATGACGGGGCTCGACCCGGCGACCCACGTCATCGTCGAGATCGCCACCATGGTCACCGACGACGACCTGGAGATCGTGGCCGAGGGGCCCGACCTCGTCGTCCACCAGCCCCCCGAGGCGCTGGCCGCCATGGACGACATCGTCCGCCAGATGCACACCCGTAGCGGCCTGATCCCCGCCATCGAGGCGTCGTCGCTGTCGCTCGCCGACGCCGGCAAGGCCACTCTCGAGTTCATCCGGTCCCACGTCCCCGAGCCCGGCACCGTCCCGCTGTGCGGCAACTCCATCGGCACCGACCGCCGCTTCCTCGCCGCCTACCTGCCCGAGGTCGACGGGTGGCTGCACTACCGGTCGATCGACGTGTCCACGGTGAAGGAGCTGTGCCGGCGGTGGTACCCGGAGGTGTTCGCCGCCACGCCGCGCAAACAGGGCGCCCACCGGGCGTCCGGCGACATCCGCGAGAGCATCGCCGAGCTCTGCCACTACCGGGAGACGATCTTCCGTCGGCCCGACGCGCCGGCCACGCCACCGGTCGAACCACCGGCGGAGGCGTGAACGCCCAGGGCCCCGCGGCGCGCCCAGCCGAACCGATCGGACAAGTGGTCGCTGGGGAGCCACCTTCCCGAACCGTTCGGGCAAACGGTCTTACCGAGAACGGGCCGGGCGCGGGTCGCCACGAAGCATCGTGACGACTCGCTGGGCGTTCCTCGACCACCCCGGTCCGATCCCCTTTGCCCACCGGGGCGGCGCCGGCGAGTGGCCGGAGAACACGATGGCCGCCTTCGCGCACGCCGTCGGCCTGGGCTACCGCTACCTCGAGACCGACGTGCACCTCACCGCCGACGGCGTCCTGGTGGCGTTCCACGACGACGTCCTCGACCGGGTCACCGACCGGCGGGGCAGCATCGCCGCCCTGCCGTGGTCCGAGGTCCGACAGGCCCGGGTCGACGGGCAGGGCATCCCTCTGCTCGAGGAGCTGCTCGGGGCGTGGCCCGACGTGCGGGTCAACATCGACCCCAAGCACGACGCCTCGGTGCCGCCGCTGGTCGAGGTCCTCGACCGCACGCGGGCGCACGACCGGGTCTGCGTGGCCGCCTTCTCCGACCGCCGCCTGGCCCGGTTCCGCCAACTCACCGGAGGACGGGTCTGCACGGGGGCCGGCCCGGTCGAGGTGGCGCGCCTGCGGGTCGCCGGCTTTCGGGTGCCGTCCGGGCGCATCGCCGCCGCCTGCGCCCAGGTGCCGCTGCGCTGGCAGCGGGTCCAGGTGGTGGATCGTCGCTTCCTCGCCGCCGCCCACCGCCGGTCGCTCCCCGTCCACGTGTGGACCATCGACGACGCCGACCGCATGGAGCAGCTGCTCGACCTCGGCGTCGACGGGATCATGACCGACCGTCCCGCCCTGCTCAAAGCGGTCCTCCAGCGCCGGGGGCAGTGGGTGGGCTGAAAACCGGAGCCCGTCCCGCCGAAGGCACGGCCGTGCCCGCCCGGTTCACGCCTCTCGGCGACAGCGCCCCTCCTCGCCTCCCGCCGCCGGCTCGCCGTCCCTTGAGCGTCACACCCCCTCGGTAGCCTCGCCCTCGTGAGCGCGTTGGCCCTGACCGCCGAGCAGCAGGCGGTGGTCGACCACCGGGGCGGCGGCCTCCTGCGGGTCGTCGGGCGCCCGGGGACGGGGAAGACCACCGCCCTGGTCGCCCGCTACCTCGGCCTGGTCGCCGAGGTGCCGGCGTCGGCGGCCGTCGTCCTGTGCGCCACCCGGGCCGCCGCCGGCCGCTTCCTCGACGCCGTGCTCCCCCGCCTCGGGCGCGGCTTCGACAGCCTGCCCGTCACGACCCCGTGGGGGCTGGCCCACGACCTGCTCACCGGCGCCGGCCACACGCCCGTGCTCCTCACCGCCGCCGAGCAGCGCGAGGAGGTCGGCCGTCTGCTGGCGGCCGACGGACCGGGCCGGTGGCCGTCGTGCGCCCACCTGCTGGGCCGCCCGGCGTTCGCCGACGAGGTGGCCGCTGCCGTCTCCGAGGTCCAGGCCTGCTTCGTGCCCGACGGAGAGATCCTCGCCCGGGCCGAGCGGGCCGGTCCGGCCGAGCGGGCCCGTTGGGCCGACCTTCTCGGCTTTGCCGCCCGCTACCGGGGCGCCCTGGCCGCCCGTAACCTCCTCGACGCCTCGGGGCTGCTGGCGGCGGCGGTGCGCCTGCTCGAGCGCCCCGACCAGGCCGGCGCCGCCACCGACGCTCGGCGGTTCGCCCACGTGCTGGTGGACGACGCCGCCGCCGCCCCACCGGCCGCCGCTCGCCTGGTGGCGGCGCTGGCGGCGTCTGGGGCCGGCGTCACCCTGGCGACCGAGGACGAGGAGGTCGACGAGAGCGGGCGGTGGTCGCCGGGTTGCGACGACGTCCCGGGCGGCGCGGGGAGCACGTCGATCCGGCTCAGCTGCCCGTTCAGGGCGTCGGCGGCGCCCGCCCTGGTCAGCTGCGCCCACCCGGCGGTCGAGCCCGAGGCGGTCGCCGGCGAGCTCCTGGCCGCCCGTGAGGCGGGCGTTCCCTGGGCACTGATGGGCGTGCTCCTGCGCCACCCCGCCCGCGCCCGGGGCCGTGCCGTTGTCAGAGCGCTCGCCCGCCACGGCGTCCCCACGGCGGCAGCCGACGCCGATGCCGCCTCGGCCGACGAGCCGGTCGTACGGGCGGTCCTCGATGTGCTCCGCTGGGTCGCCGGCGACACCGGCGCCCTCGACCGCCTGGTGGCGTCGCCGGTGGCGGGCCTCGACGCCGCCGAGGTGCGCGCCGTCCGGCGCGAGGCGGCAGCCGCTGGCATTCCCCTCGAGGCCCATCCCCGCCTGGCCCACCTGGCCGACCTGCGCCACGACCTGGTGGCCCGAGCGGCGACCGAGCCCCCCTCGGCGCTCGCCTTCGAGGTCTGGCGCCGGGGGCTCTCCCACCTCGTCGACGCCGACGGCACTGGCGACGACCGAGCCCTCGACGCCCTCGTCGCCTTCCTGGACGGCCTGGCCCGCCGGGCCGAGCGCCGTCCCCACGAGCGCCTGGCCGGGTTCCTCGCCGCCCACGCCGACCGCCCGGTGATGCCCGATCCCTGGCGCTCGGCGACATCGCTGGCGTCGGCCGACGCGGTCACGGTCGCCTCGATCGCCGCGGCGCGCGGCCGGGAGTGGCACACCGTCGTCGTCGCCGGCTGCGTGGAGGGCGAGCTTCCCGCCGTGCGCTCCCGCCCCAGGCTGTTCGACCCCGCCCTCCTCGAGGACGGCGACGTGCCACCACCGGCCGACCGGCGCCGCCAGGCGCTGGCCGACGAGCGGGCGCTGTTCGGCCTGGCCTGCTCGCGGGCGACGCACCGGCTGGTGGGGACGGCCGCTCCCGAGCCCGGCGTGCTGCTCAGCCGCTTCGTGGAGGCGTGGCCTCCGGCGGCCGTACGCCTCCCCCTCGCCCCCGGCCCCCTCCTCCCCGCCCGGGCCGCCACCGCCGGCGCCGCTCCCGCCTTCCCCGACGGGCAGCTGCGGCTGTCGGCGAGCCAGCTGGCCACCTACGACGACTGCCCGTTGCGCTACGCCTACGAGTACGTCCTGGGTGCCCGCCGCGACGCCGGCGTCCACGCCCGGCTCGGCTCGCTCGTGCACCAGGTGCTGGCCGCCTTCCTCGACCCCGCCGCCGACGACGGGGCGCCGCGTACGCGCGAGCGGCTTGTCGCCCTGGCCGAGGAGCGCTGGCGCGACGACATCGCCCGGTTCCGGCCGCAGGTCGAAGAGGCGCGCCGCGACTACTTCGCCATGCTCGACGCCTGGTGGACGGCGGAGGGCGACAGCCCGACGCCCCCCGACGTGGTGGCCGTCGAGCGGCGGTTCGAGGTCGACGTGGGCCCCCACCGCCTCACCGGGTTCATCGACCGCATCGACCGCGTCGCTCGGGTCGACGCCCCCGGCGACGGCGACGGTGGCGGCCCCGGCCTGCGCATCGTCGACTACAAGACGGGCAAGGCGGAGCCGACGGCCGACGCGGTGGCCGACGACCTCCAGCTCGCCGTCTACCACCTGGCCGCCTCCCGCGACCCCGAGCTGGCGGCGCTGGGGCCGCCCGCCCAACTGCGGCTGCTCTACGTGCGCTCGATGCACGCCCTCGACCAGCCGGTGCGACCCGACCACGAGGCCGCCACCGAGGCCCGGGTGGTGGCCACCGCCGACCGCATCCTGGCCGAGGAGTTCGAGCCGTCGGTCGAGGCCAACTGCCGGCTGTGCTCGTTCCAGCGGGTGTGCCCCCTCCAGCCCGAGGGACGCACCACCGGGGCCGGTGCGCCATGAGCGCCTCCACCGTCGCCGGCGCAGCGCCGGCCGCCTCCGAGCCCGCCCCCTTCGTCCCCACCGACGAGCAGGCGAGCGCCATCGAAGCCCCTCTGGGCCCGCTGCTGCTGGTGGCCGGCGCGGGCACGGGCAAGACGACGGTCATGGCCCGGCGCATCCTCCACCTCGTCCGCTCGGGCCAGGTGCGGGCCGACCAGGTGCTGGGGCTCACGTTCACCAACAAGGCGGCCCGCCACCTCAAGGAGCGGGTCCGCGCCGCCCTCGGGGCCAACGCCGACGTCACCGTGGCCACCTACCACTCCTTCGGCGCGTCGCTGGTGGCCGACCACCACCTCGAGCTGGACCTCGACCCGGGCACCCAGGTGCTCAACCGGGCGCAGTCCTGGCAGCTGCTCTTCACCGTGTTCGACGAGTTCCGCTTCGAGCGGCGGGCCACCCTGTCTCCGCGCGTCCTGCTGGACGACGCCATCGCCCTGGCGTCTCGCTGCGCCGACCACCTCGTGCCGGTCGAGAAGGTGGTTGCCGACTGCCACGACGTCATCGCCAACGGCCGCTGGAAGGACATGCGGGAGCAGGCGGCCAAGCGCCTCGAGCTGTGCCAGGTCGTGGCCGCCTACCAGCGCCGCAAGCGGGAGCGCAACCTGCTGGACTTCGGCGACCAGGTCGCCCTGGCCGTGCGCCTTCTCATGGAGCACCCCGAGGTGGCGGAAGGCCTGCGCGAGCAGCACCCCATCGTGCTGCTCGACGAGTACCAGGACACCAACTTCGCCCAGCGCCGCCTGCTCCAGCTCCTCTATCCCGTGCCCGCCGGCGCCGCCCCGTCACCCGCGGTGACCGCGGTGGGCGACGACATGCAGTCGATCTACGGCTTCCGCGGCGCCCACCTGGCCAACATCCTGCGGTTCGGCCAGCACTTCCCACCGGCCGACGTCCTCCCGCTGCAGACGACCTTCCGCTTCGGCCCCCAGCTGGTCGAGCTGGCCAACCGCATCCAGGCCCAGGTCGGCGAGGCGCTCAAGAAGGAGCTGGTCGCCGCCGACGACGCCCCGGCTACCAGCATCGAGTGCTTCCTCGCCGCCGACGATGCCGAGGAGGCGGCCACCATCGCCGACGACGTCAGGGCGCGGCCGGCGTCCTGGGGCGCCACGGCGGTGCTGTGCCGCAAGCGGCGCCTGATCCGTCCGATCGCGGAGACGCTCACCGAGCGCGGCGTCCCCGTGGAGGTGGTGGGGGCGAGCGGACTGCTCGACCGCCCTGAGGTCGTCGACCTGGTGGCGTGGCTGGAGATCCTGGCCGAGCTGTCGTCGCCGGTCGCGCTGCTCCGGGTCCTTCGGGGCCCCCGCTACGCCATCGGCATGCGCGACCTGGCCGCCCTCGGCCGCCACGGCAGGGCCCGCCTCGCCGAGCCGGCCGACGCCGACTCACCCGCGGGCGGCGGTCCCACGGCCGGGCGCCCCAGGGGCGGAGCCCTGTCCGAGGGGCTCTCCGACCTCGCCGCCGTCCCGGACCTGTCCGCCGAGGCGCGGCACCGCCTGGAGGAGTTCTGCCGCGAGCGGGCCCGCCTGGCCCGGGCGGCCCAGCACCTGCCCGTCCTCGACTTGGCCGAGACGATCCTCACCCGCACCGGCCTCTGGCGGGCCACCGACGACCGGGGCCGGGAGAACCTGCTGCGCTTCCTCGACCTGGCCGCCCGCTTCGCCCCCGTCGACGGCGACCCCGGGCTCGCCGCCTTCGTGGAGTACCTGCAGCTGCTCGACGAGTCCGACGAGGACGTGGCCGAGGCGCACCGACGCCAAGCCGACTCGGTGACGGTGATGACGGTCCACCAGGCCAAGGGCCTCGAGTTCGACGTCGTCTACGTCCCCGGGCTGGCCGGCCGGGGCAGCTCGAGGATCTTCCCCGACGCCCGTGCCGGCGAGAATGCCCTCTCGAACTCGTCCGCCCTGCCGTGGTGGCTGCGGGAGGACGACGGGATCCCGTCGCCGCGCACCGCCAGCCGGCCCGAGATCGACGAGTGCATCAGGGGCCGCCGCCTCGACGAGGAGTGGCGCCTGCTGTACGTGGCCGCCACCCGGGCCCGCCGCCGCCTCGTGCTCTCGGCCGCCCACTGGTACCGGGGGGCGGCCGAGCCCCAGGGCCCCTCGCAGTTCTACGACTTCGTCGCCGCCCAGTCCGACCTGGTCGCCGAGCGCTTCCGCCACGAGCCGGCGACGGTCGACCCGGAGGTCGCGGCAAAGGAGAAGCACTGGGCGGCGACGGCCGCCCGGTACCCTGGGCCGGTGGCCACCGACGGCGGCCAGCTCACCCTCGACGACGCCGGCCTGGCCACCGACCCGGGCACGGCCCAGGCACCGGCGGTCCCCCGACGGGCCCCCGCCGCGTTGTCGGTCAGCGGCATGGTCACCTACGCCCGTTGCCCCAAGCAGTTCTTCTGGACGGTCGTGCGGCCCCTGCCCCGCCGGGCGTCGGCCGCCGCCCGCCTCGGCACCGAGGTGCACCGCTGGATCCAGCAGCGCAGCGGGCGGCAGCTGTCGCTCATCGAGCCCGAAACCGACGCCGACCTCGACCCCGATGCCCTCCCGCCCGACTCGGCCCTCGCGCCGCGCCTGAAGGCGTCGTTCCTCGCCAGTCCCTGGGCCGACCTCGACCCCGTTCGGGTGGAGGCGCCCTTCGTGCTGTCGGCCGGGAACCACCAGGTGCGGGGGCGCATCGACGCCGTCTACGAGCGCGACGACCGCTTGGAGCTGGTGGACTTCAAGACGGGGCGGCCGGCCTCGGCCGGCGACCCGTCGGCCGGTGTGCAGCTCGACATCTACGGCCTGGCCGCCATCGACACGTGGCGGGCCGACCCCGCCCGCTTGCGCACCACCTACTGCTGGCTGCAGGCCGACGGGCCGCCCGTCGTCGAGAGCCTCGACTGGGCGACGGCGACCGTCGAGCGGGTCCGGGCCGGCCTCGCCGCCACCCTCGACGACGTGGCGACCGGGCGCTACACCCCCACGCCGGGCGCCTGGTGCAGGGGGTGCGACTTCCTCTCCGTGTGCCCCGCCGGCCAGGCCCGCGTCGGCGGGTGACCGCGCCGGTTCGGACAGTCAGTCCCCCGACGAGGCCGGCTCGCCCTCGTACGTCCAGTCGGGGAGCTTGCGGCGGTGGCGCTCGTCGTAGACCACCTGCCCGTCGGAGAGGTCGACGATCTTGGGCGCGAGGAGGTCGTCCCGCGGCCGGGGGCAGTCCCCCTCGAGGTGGGCGGCGAACTCCTCGGGGAACTCCCGCAGGATGCTGGACACGACGAGCTGCTCCTCGACCGGCAGGTAGCAGCGGTTGCCGTCGGTGACCCGGGGCAGGCGGGCGCCGATCACCGCGATGTCCTCGTCGCTGCCGGCACAGGCTTCGATGACGGCGAGGCGGTCGGTGATCTCGCCCGTCCCCAACTTGCACGCGGGGCACTGCCCGCACGACTCCACGTACAGGAAGCGGGAGTACTGGCGGGCCACCTCGACCATGCACGCGGTCTCGTCGTACACGGCGAAGCCGGCGGCGCCCATGCCGCTCCCCACCGCCGCCAGCCCCTCGTAGCTCAGTGGCGCGTCGAGGTCGTCGGCGGTGACCACCGCGTTGGCGACGCCCGAGAAGACGGCCTTGACCCGGTGCCCCGACCTCGGCCCGCCTCCCACCGTCTCGATGACATCGCCGAGCGGCGTGCCCAGCTCGACCTCGGCGACGCCGGGACGGGCGACGTCGCCGACGACGGTGACCACGACGTTGCCGGGGGACTCGCTCGTGCCCAGCCCGCGGTGCCACTGGGCGCCCCGCATGAGGATGTGCGGCACGTTGCACAGGGTCTCCACGTTGTTGACCAGCGTCGGGTTGGACAGGTGGGCACCGTGGTGCCCCGGCTCGGGCTCGTGGGACTCCCATCCCGTCTGGGGGGCGGTGGCGAAGAGGCCGTGCTCGAAGGGAGGGAAGAGGCGGGGCAGCGGGGCGTGGCCCTCGATGACCTCGAGGAGCGCCTTCTCCTCGCCGAACAGGTACTGGTCCGGACCGGGGACGATCGTGATGGTGACGCCGGCGGTGAGCCCCGCCGCCTCCATCTCGTCCACCGCCCGGCTCAGGGCGTCGATCTCCGGCTCGAAGCGCGCCTTGACGCCGACGAACGCCTCCCGGGCGCCGATGGTGAGGGCGGCCACGGCCAGCCCCTCGACCAGCTGGTAGGGGTTGCCCCGCAGCAGGGCCCGGTCCTTGAACGTGGCCGGCTCACCCTCGGCGCCGTTGCACACCGCGTAGCGGTGGGTGCCGGGCTGGGCCAGCACCCCTGCCCACTTCCGCCCGGTGGAGAACCCTCCACCGCCCCGCCCCCGCAACCCCGACGCGGTGATCTCCTCGATGGTGCGGGAGGGGCCGAGGTCCTGAGCCAGTGACAGCGCCTCGCCGCCGCCGAGCAGCCGCCAGTCGTCGAGAGTGGCGAGAGGTTGGTCGGGAAGGAGGAACCGTTCGCTCAAGGGGGAACCGCCCGACCGCGCCCGAGAGCGAGCCGGTCGCTAGAGGATGTCGGGGGAAAGGGCGTCGGCGAGGAGATCGAAGTCGGATGGAAGCCCTTCTTCGGGCCCCGGCCATCCCTCACCTCTCGTAGACAGCGTACTCGGCGAGGGTGCACTGCGGGCGGGCACCGGCGCCCCCGCCGGTGCTCTCCACCCGCGTGAGGACGGCAGGGCGTGCCCGGGCGGTCCCGGCCGTCGAGCTGGCGACGGTCAGGTCGAGCACTCCTCCACATAGGCCAGGGCGGGGCCGATCAGGTCCTCGACCGGACGGGTCGTTGGCAGGGTGAGGTAGGCGCCCGACGGCTCCTCCATCTCCGCCGCCACGCGCCGGACCACGTCGCCGTCGCGGTTGTCGGCCAGATGCTGGCCCTCCTCGGCCTCCCGCTCGACGCGCTCGACCGCGACAGAGACGGGAACGTCGCAGACGATCACCGCGGCGAAGGCGCCGCTCTCGGCGGCCACGTCCTCGGCCGCCTTCACCTGGCTGCGGCGGGAGAAGGTCAGCCCGTCGAAGATGACGATCCGCCCCCGCCCGAGGTGGTAGCGGGCGGCGTCGAGCATCGCCGCGAAGGTCACGTCGCGCTCGGCGGCCGAGTAGTCGCACGGCGCGAACAACGCATGGCGCACCTTGTCCTTGTCGATGACCCGGGCGTCCGGGAGCCGGGTGGCAAGTGCCTGCGCCAGGGTGCTCTTGCCCGCACCCGGCAGCCCGGCGAGCACCACTACTCCCGGCCGCATGCCCCAAGGCTACGACGGCGGGAGCGGCGGTTCCCTCACTACGGTGGGTGCCCGGCGAGAGGAGGACCGATGGCGGTGGTCATGACGTTCGAGTGGGACGGGTTCACCCCAGCGCACTACGACGAGTTGCGGGAGAAGGCGGGGTGGGACGACGACCCGCCCGAGGGCGGCGTGTTCCACGCCTGTTGGTTCGAGGACGGCGGCATCCACGTCGTCGACGTGTGGGAGTCCGAGCAGGACTTCCGGCGGTTCTTCGAGGAGCGCCTCCGGCCCGTGCTCAAGGACGACATGAAGGTCCGGGGCGAGCCCAAGTACCGCTTCCGGAAGCTCCACGCCAAGTTCAACGACGAGGCGCGCAGGGCGAAGGCCGGCAGCTGAGCGTCGCGCAATCCCTCCGGCCGCTCCGGCCGTAGAACCACCCGAAGGTCGGGACTCCGTACGCGGGACAAGGAGGGGAGCTGTGCGCGCCAAGCTCATCAAAGGACTGTCCATCGCGGCCATCACCTCGGCGGTGGTGTTCGCCGGCACCGCGCTGGCGGTCGGCACCGGGGGACGCCCCTTCCGGCTGGCCATGAGCGGCGCCAACGAGTTC
The DNA here is from genome assembly GCA_036260255.1 of Acidimicrobiales bacterium. GTDB lineage: Bacteria > Actinomycetota > Acidimicrobiia > Acidimicrobiales > AC-14 > DASZJY01. The sequence continues at coordinate 71,532 of DATAAF010000057.1, forward strand.
AACATGGCCGGCCAACCCATCAACCCCCACGGCGACGCCGACCGAGGATCGGTCGTGCTGACGCTCAACCAGGGGCAGGAGCGGATCTGCTGGGAGTTCGGCCCCATCACGCTGACGGCTGGCGAGGCCCTGCCGCGCGTCGCCCACATCCACGAGGGGGCTCCTGGGTTCGGCGGCCCCGTCGTCGTGGACCTGTTCGGGACGGCGACCACCCCGCCCGCCCCCACCGCCTACCCGACGGGCACCACGTGCGTCCAGGCCGACGCCGACGTGATCAAGGACATCCGCCAGAACCCGGAGGACTACTACATCAACCTGCACAACCAGCAGCACCCAGGCGGCGTCATGCGGGCCCAGCTGGGCTAGCGACACCGAAGGCCGGTCCGAAGGGCGCCTCGCGGCGGCGGGGCGCCCTCGGCGCGTCTCTCTAGTATGCGGGTGTGCCCTTCGCCACCGTCTCGGGGACCACGCTCCACTACCTCGACGCCGGCACGGGTGACCCTGCGGTCGTCCTCCTCCACGCCTTCCCGGTCAACGCCGGGATGTGGCAGGAGCAGATCGCCGCCCTGGCGCCTCGATGGCGGGTGGTGGCGCCCGACCTCCCGGGGTTCGGGCAGAGCCCGGCGGCGCCCGACGGCGAGGCCACCATCGACGGGTGGGCCGACCGGGTGGCCGAGCTGATCGGGAGCCTGGGGCTGGGGCCGGTGGCGGTGCTCGGGCTGTCGATGGGCGGGTACGTGGCGTTCTCGCTGCTCCGCCGCCATCCCCACCTGGTGGCCGGCCTGGTCCTGGCCGACACCCGGGCCGCCGCCGACAGCCCCGAGGTGCTCCAGCGCCGCACCGACCAGCAGCAGAAGGTCGCCGACGGCAAGGTTGACGAGGTGTTCGAGGCCCAGGTGGGCACCCTCCTCTCGGAGGAGACGAAGGCCCAGCGTCCCGACGTCGTCGAGCGGGTCCGGGCCCTGATGACCTCGACACCGCCCGACACCGTGGTCGCCGCCTTGGAGGCGATGAAGCACCGCGCCGACGCCACCGGCGAGCTGGGCGGCATCGAGGTGCCCGTGCTGGTGCTGGTGGGCGAGCACGACGGGCCCTCTCCCCCCGACGTCGCCCGCAGCATGGCCGAGGCGGTGCCCAACGGCCGGCTCGAGGTCCTCCCCGGCGCTGGCCACCTCTCCAACCTCGAGGCACCCGAGGCGTTCAACCGGGCGCTCCAGTCGTTTCTCTCCGGTCTCTAGAGGCGGTGACCGTCGCCACCTCCGAGGAGGACGTCGTCCGGGAGGCGGTGGGCCGGCTGCTCGGCGAGCACGACCCCCGGGAGACGGCGGCGCCCGAGTTCTGGGGAGCCCGCTTCGACGCCGGCCTGGCGTGGGTCGGCTTCCCACGAGGGTGCGGTGGGCGCGGGGTGCACCCGGGCCTGCAGGTCCTCGTCGACGACCTGCTGGCCGAAGCAGGGGCTCCGGAGAACTGGTACGCCAACCCCGTCGGCCTGGCGGCGGCGGCCACCGCCGTGGTCGCCCACGGCACCGACGACCAGCGGCGCCGGTGGCTGCGGCCCATCTTCACGTGCGAGGACGTGTGGTGCCAGCTCTGGACCGAGGCGGGCGCCGGCTCCGACCTGGCCGGGCTGGCGTCGACCGCCCGCCCCGACGCAGACGGCGGTGGCTGGGTCGTGAGCGGGCACAAGCGGTTCGGCACCCTGGCCCACGTGGCCCGGTGGGGTCTCCTCCTCGCTCGCACCCATCCCGATCGGCCCCGGCACCGGGCCCTCACCTGCTTCGCCGTCGACCTGCGCTCGCCCGGCGTCGAGATCCGCCCCATGCGGCTGATGGACGGGGACGCCGAGGTCTCCGAGGTCGTGCTGGACGAGGTCCGCGTGCCCGACGCCGACCGCGTCGGCGAGCCGGGCGGGGGCTGGGCGGTCGCGCTCACGGTCCTTGACCACGAGCGCCTCGCCCTGGCCGGTCCCCATCGCCGCCCGGGCTCGGGTCCCGTCGCCGAAGCGGTGCGCCTGTGGCGTGAGCGTCGGGTGTCGGACCCCGTCCTGCGCGACCGGCTGGCCGGGACGTGGATCGAGGCGGAGGTCGCCCGCCTGACCACCACCCGCCTGCGGGCGACCCAGGGACGGGACGGGCCGGGGCCGGTCGGCGCGGTGGCCAAGCTCCTGACCGCCGACGTCGACCAGCGGGTGTGGGCGCTTTGCGTCGACTTCCTGGGACCGGCGGGGACGCTCTACGACAGCTGGGAGACGGGGATCCCGGGCACCGCGGGCGAGAGCCGGCGCGACGTCCGAAGGGCGTTCCTGCGCTCCCGCGCCCTCACTATCCAGGGGGGCACCGCCGAGGTCGTCCGCTCGACGCTCGCCGAGCGGGTGTTGGGCCTGCCCGCCGAGCCCGGGCCCACGCCCGGCTCTACGTCCTGAGCCGGCTCCGCAGGACGGCCAGGTCGGGCTCGGGGACCTCGTCGGCCCCCTCGCCCGCCGGGATCACCAGCACGTTGCCGATGGTCGTGCCCGCGAACCCCGGGTTCCGCCTCCGCCGGGCGGTCAGCTCCTCGGTCGCCCCGCCGGCCCCCTCCAGGAACTGGAGGTCGATGCGCCGGCGGTCGGGCGCGATGGTCTCGAGGTAGGCGAGCTGGCGGCCGCCGCCGACCGTCTCGGGCGGCGTGGCCACGCGGGTCACCACCCATCCCACCTGGGTCAGCGACCTGACCGAGCGGTCGGGGTGGTAGGTCCTGGTGTCGGAGCGGGCGCAGCCGGCCACCACGGCCACCACGGCCATGGCCGCCACCGACCGCCTCATCCCGCCGATGGTACGGCCGCGACCGGTCGGGGCCGGGCGCCGTCGGTAGGTTCTCGGTGCGTGAGCCGAGGTCGCTTCGAACGTGGTGCGATCGGCCGTCGGACCGGGTGCGTCGTGCCACGTTTGCTTCGGGCGGTGGCCGCCGCCCTCCTCCTCGTGACGGCCGCGTGCGGGTCGTCTTCGTCCGACGGCGACCGCCAGGCGTCGCCCGCCGCGTCGCCGAGCGGGCCGGCGAGCACCGCCGGAGGGCCCGCCGCCAGCCGCGTCGTCGGGCCCGGGGAGGTGCGGACGTTCGCGGTCCCCCGGGGCTCCCGCCCCCACGACGTCGCCCCCGCTCTCGACGGCTCGGTGTGGTACACCGCCCAGGGCAGCGGCCGACTGGGATCGCTGGACCCGGCGACCGGGAGGGTCGACGAGATCGAGCTCGGAGACGGCTCGGCGCCCCATGGGGTCATCGTCGGCCCCGACGGGGCGCCGTGGGTCACCGACGGTGGGCTCAACGCGGTGGTGCGGGTCGACCCGGGCTCGAGAGAGGTCCGGCGCTTCCCCATGCCGGCGGGCACACCCGACGTCAACCTCAACACTGCGGTGTTCGACCGCGAGGGACGGCTGTGGTTCACCGGGCAGGCCGGGTACTACGGCCGGGTCGACCCGCGCTCGGGCCGGGTCGAGGTGTTCGGGGCGCCCGGTGGCCGGGGCCCCTACGGCATCACCGTGACGCCCTCGGGCACGGTCTGGTACGCGTCCCTCGCCGGGAGCCATGTAGCCCGGGTCGACACCGCCACCGGTGGGGCGACGCCCGTGAAGCCGCCCACCGCCGGGCAGGGCGCCCGCCGGGTGTGGTCGGACTCGGGCGGGCGCATCTGGGTGGCCGAGTGGAACGCCGGGCAGGTCGCCGTGCACGAACCCGCCACCGGCGCCTGGCGGGAGTGGCGCCTCCCCGGCGCCCGGCCCCAGGCCTACGCCGTCTACGTCGACGACCGGGACAAGGTGTGGCTCACCGACTTCGGGGCCAACGCCATCGTGCGCTTCGACCCGGTCGACGAGTCGTTTCGCTCCTTCTCTCTCCCCGAGCCCAACGCCAGCGTGCGCCAGCTCCTCGGGCGCCCAGGCGAGGTGTGGGGCGCCGAGTCGTCGGCCGACCGCCTGGTCGTCGTGGGGGCGCCTTGAGCCGTCGCGTCCCGGGACGCCGGCTGCTGGCGCGGGTGGCCGGGGCCGATCGGGGCGCGGGGGGTGGGCGCCGGTGGAGCCGTCGGCGTCGGTGGCGTCGCCGAGCGATCACCCGCCGGTCGTCGTCGACGTGGCCCTCTCGGCTGAGCGTCCGGCGGTCGTGATCCCGCCGGCGTCCTTGACCTCGGCCTCCACCTCGGCGGCCATCCCCTCCATCCCAGCGGCGTTGGGATGGACGGGGGCGGCGGGCGACAGGGGCACCAGCGGCTCGACCCACCGGTCGAGCGGCAGGGTGCAGGCGTCCCGCCCGATGCTGGCGTCGTACGTGTCCACGTACACGGCGCCGGCCTCCTGGGCCTGGGCCGCCAGCATGTCGTTGAGCTCCTTGTGCTTGGCCCGCAGGTACGGCACGTCGTCGAAGGCGAAGGGCAGGGAGGGCCAGCAGCCGTAGCCCTCGTCGGGCACGATCGAGGGGTAGCCGACGACGAAGACGGTGGCGTCGGGCGAGCGGCGGCCGATCTCGGCGAGGACCGCCGCCACCCTGGGCGCGGTCGCGTCGATGCGGCGGCTGAGCTCGTCGGCGCCGCCGGCGAGGTAACGGTCCCGGCACGGCGTCTCCCACGGGAAGATCGTCGTGCAGGTGGCGACGATCTCGGCGAAGCCGATGTCGTTGCCGCCGATTCCGATTGTCACAACGCGGGTCTCCGGGCCCAGCGCGTCGAGCTGGGGCATGTGCGGATCCGGGTGCACGTCCTGGGGCGAGGTCATGTCCGCCGTCTCGGCGCCGCTGCAGGTGACGTCACGGAGCGTCAGGCCCAACGTCTCGGCCACGAGGTGCGAGTAGTTGTGGTCGGAACGCTGGCAGCCCCCGGACTCGCGGATCTGGTTGGGGATCGACGGCCCGGCGGAGAAGGAGTCGCCCAGGGCGACGTACATCCCCGGCCCCACGGCCGCCCGCACGCCGACCATCGGGGCGCGGCGGGCCAGGTTGTCGTCCGCAGGAGCCGACCCGCCGACCAGGCTGACCATCAGGACGGCGATCACGGCGACTCCGAGCCGGCTCCGGCGCCGGGCCCACGAGCCGCCCGTGCGCCGTCGTCCCATGCCGCCAAGCTTGCCCACGCGCTCGGGGCTGCTCACCCGCGGCGCTCTAGGGTTCGGTCATGGAGACCACGGGAGGGCGCCTTTCGGTCGTCCACCTGCCCGACCAGTGGTACGTCGCCTGTCTCTCCCGCGAGCTGGGCGGCACGCCGTTGGCCCGGACCGTGCTGGGCACGCCGATGGCGCTGTTCCGGCGGGCGGACGGCAGACCGGTCGCCCTGGTCGACCGTTGCCCTCACCGCAACGTGCCTCTGTCGCTGGGCCGGGTACGCGAGGGGGTGCTCGAGTGCCGCTACCACGGTTGGCGCTTCGACGGTGAGGGTCGTTGCCGGGCCGTCCCCGGCCTCGACGGCGATCCCGACCGCCCCGCCCGCCGGGCCGACGTGTACCCCGTGGTCGAGCAGGACGGGTTCGTATGGGTCTTCCCCGGGGCGGTCGGCGGCGAGCCGGCGACCCGGCCCCGCCGCTTCCCCGGCGTCGACCAACCGGGCTACGTCACCGTGCGGCGGAGCCTGCGGGTGGCGGCCACCCTGCACGCCGCCCTGGAGAACACCCTCGACGTCCCCCACACCGCTTTCCTGCACGGAGGGCTGTTCCGGGGCGGGCGCCCGCCGGTGGCCCTCGAGGTGGTGGTGCGCGAAGGCGAGGACTGGGTGGAGGCCGAGTACCTGGGCGAGCCCCGGCCGTCGGGCATCGCCGGCCGCCTCCTCGCCCCGGAGGGGGGTGTGGTCACCCACGTCGACCGCTTCCTCATGCCGTCCATCGCCCAGGTCGAGTACCGCCTGGGCCGCCACCACCTGGTTGTGACGTCGGCCTTCACGCCGGTGTCCGACTTCGACACCCGGCTGCACGCGGCGGTGACCTTCCGCCTGGGCGTGCCGGCGGCGGTGGCCCAGGTCGTGGTGACACCCATCGCCAACCGCATCTTCGCCCAGGACGCCATGATCCTCCGCCGTCAGGCGGAGAACATCCGGCGGTTCGGCGGCGAGCAGTTCGTCTCCACCGACCTCGACGTGCTGGGCACCCGGATCTGGCGGATGCTGCGCCGGGCGGAGCGGGGCGAGACGGGTGCGCCCGACGGGGCCGAGCACCGGGTCAGGATGCGGGTGTAGCGCCGCCGGTCGGCGGGGGCCCGCCCGGGCGCACCGCCGCCACCACCCGCAGGTAGTTGCCCCCGAGCACCTTGGCGATGCGCTCGGGGCCGAACCGCCGGTCGAGCATGCGCTGGACGAGCACCGGCAGCCGGGTGACGGTGCGCAGGTCGGCGGGAGGGACGATCAGCCCGTCGAAGTCGCTGCCGATGGCGGCGGTGTCCTCGCCGGCGATGCGCACGACATGGGTCAGGTGGTCGACGACGGCGTCGGCCCGGCCCGACCAGAAGCGGTCGCCCAGGAAGCTCGAGTGGAGCATCACCCCCACCACCCCGGCGAGCTCGGCGATCGCCCGCAGCTGGGCGTCGTCGACGTTGCGCCAGTGGTCGTGCACGCCCCGCACCCCGGTGTGGGAAACGATCGCCGGCTGGGCCCGGTCGTGGACGTCGAGGGCGTCCCAGAACCCCCGAGGGCTGATGTGGGCGAGGTCCACCAGCACCCGGCGGGCGTTCATGGCCTCCACCAGTTCGGCGCCGAGTGGCGTGAGCCCTCGACCGCGCCCCGGCCGCCGGAGCCCCGGCGCGCTGGAGGCGCCGACGGGCGAGGCGGTCAGGTGCACGAGGGTGATGCGGGAGACGACGTCGTCGGGGACGAGCTCGAGGTCGGCCGGCGACCCCAGGGCGTTGCCGCCCTGCACGGCGAGGAAGCACGCGAGGTGGCCGTTCTGGCGCGCCCGTCGGTAGGCGGCGTGGTCGGCCACCACGGCGGCGTGGGGGCAGGCCACGACGGCGGCCTGCAAGCGGGCGAGGTTGGCGAGGAGCGTCTCGGTGCGTCGGTGGCGGCGCCGGAAGGGGTTGGTGGCCACGCTCAGCACTGCCCCGCCGAAGCCGGCGTCGACCATGCGGGGGAGGTCGGCCTGCGAGTAGAAGGAGCCGCCGAGGGCACCGTTGCCGTGGCGGCGGGCCAGGTCGTACCCGGCGACCCGCGACCACACGAACGACTCGACGTGGGCGTCGACGACCTCGGACGCGTCCCAGATCTCGACCGCCTCCTTCGAGATCCCCAGCGCCTGGGCCCGCTCGGCCTGTCCGACCACCCCGTCAGGCTGGCATCCTTCGGCGATGGGCCTGCCACCGTTGTACAAGGAGGGGCTGTTGCAACACGCCCGCCGCGGCCTTCTCCAGCTGCAGGAGTACAAGCTCGGCATGGTCGAGGCGCTGCTCAAGGACGTCCTTCGGCGGCTCGAGTCCGACGTCCCGCCGGAGGGGGTGCGCGACGACATCCGCACCGCCCTCGACGTGATCCTCTGGGAGATGCCGCCGCCCTGGCGCGAGAGGTAGGTCGCGTCAGGCCCGTGCCACCACCTTGCCGCTGGCGTCCTTGCCCAGCACGACCCAGCTCCCCGTGCCCTCGGCCATGGCCCCGAAGAAGCGGTGCCGCATCCCGGGCGCCCCGCCCAGCGGCGGGTCGACGACGTTGCCGCCCTGGAAGATGAGGGTGACCGACTCGACGGGCGGCAGCACCGCCCCCAGCACGTACCGCAGGGGCCCGCGGTCGGTCTCACCGCTGCCGCCGCCGTGGGCCAGCGAGGCGTTCTCCCGGCCCACCGTGCCGCAGCCCCAGTTGACGGCCGGGTGGTCGAACATCAGGGCGTACTCGCGGTTCTCCCAGCCGTCGTAGGCGATCAGCCGCCAGCCGCCGAACTCGCTCCCCCGGGCCACCACGTGGGCGGCCCCGACGTGGCCGCGGCAGCGGGTGCGGGGGAGGGCGCGGTCGCCGTCGGCGCACGAGGTCAGGCCCATGAGTGACAGCACCACCACCCCGGCGACCCACGACCTCGGCCGTCTCACGGCGTCAGGGTAGGTGAGCGGCGTGGTGTGATTGGGGGGTGCCGGGCCGGCGCACGAACCTCGCACTGCTCGTGCTCATGGCCGCGGCGCTGGCGAGCGGCGTGGCCATGTGGTCGGTCGGTTCGGGATGGGGCCGCTGGCCGACGCTCGTGCACGGGGCGGTCGGCGTGGCGGTGGTCGTCATGGCGCCCTGGAAGTCGGCGGTGAGCCGCCGGGGCATCGCCCGCCGGGGGCCCAGAGCGGCGGGGCCGTCGCTCGCCCTGGCGCTCTTGGTCGTCGTCGCGCTGGTGAGCGGGTTCGTGCACCGGGCGGGCGGGCGCGACGCCGGGCCCGTGCTGGTCATGCAGGTGCACGTCGCCGCCGCGGTGGCGGCCGTCCCCCTCTGGCTGTGGCACGTGGTCGCCCGCCCGGTGCGGCCCCGCCCCGCCGACCTCGGCCGGAGGACGCTGCTGCGGGGCGCGCTGGTCGCCGGGGGCTCGGCCGCGGTGACCCTCGGGATCCCCCACGCCGGGCGAGGGGTCACCCGCTCGCTCGAGCGGGGCTCGTTCGAGCCCGCGGCCATGCCGGTGACGCAGTGGTTCGACGACGACGTGCCGGCGGTCTCGGGCGCCCGATGGCGGCTGCAGGTCGGGGACCGCCGGTGGACGCTCGAGGAGCTGTCGGCGCTCGGCGACGACGAGGTCGTCGGCACCTTGGACTGCACGGGCGGGTGGTACGCCGACCAGCGGTGGGGAGGCGTCCGCCTCGACCGGCTGCTCGCGGCGTCGGGTGTCAGGGCCGCCCGCAGCATCGAGGTCGGCTCGGTGACGGGCTACCGTCGCCGGTTCCCTTGGGACGACGGGTCCGTGCTCCTCTTGGCCACCACGGTCGGCGGCGAGCCGCTGTCGCCCGGGCACGGCTTCCCCGCCCGCCTGGTCGCGCCGAACCGCCGGGGGTTCTGGTGGGTCAAGTGGGTCGAGTCGATCACCGCCGACGACCGCCCCTGGTGGTGGCAGCCGCCGTTCCCGCTCACCTGAGCGCGCCTCAACAGTCGCCGAGGGCGCCCAGGGTCCGGCACACCTCGGCCGCCTCTTCGATGCAGAGGCCGCCGACCCGGTCGGCGAGGAAGCTGCGGCGCATCGGCTGGAGGTTGTCGAACGAGGCCACACAGTCGGCGGCGAGCCCGTGCGCCGGGCCCAGCCACACGTCGGTCGGGATGCCGCGCACCGTTCGCGTGCCATGCACCTACGAGCAGCCGCTCGTCGTCCCGCAGCTGGAGCAGACGAAGCAGGCGCCGGCCCGCTGCATGACCATGCCGCACTGGTAGCAGTAGGGGGCGTCGGACGCCGCCACCTCGGCGACGGTGACGGTGGCCTCGACCGCCGCCGGCGGCGGCGCGGCGGTGGTTGCCGGCGGCGATGCCGGGTCGGGGACGATCTCGCTGCCGGTCGAGGTGGGGATGGCGTACTCCTCCACCCCCGGGAGGGTGGGCTGCATGCGCTCGTCGACGGTGAGGATGCCGAGCTCCGCCCGCTCCTCGTACGGCAGGTACTCGACCGCCAGGCGCCGGAAGATGTAGTCGACCAGCGAGCTGGCGAAGCGGATGTCGGGGTCGTCGGTCATGCCCGCCGGCTCGAAGCGCATGTTCGTGTACATGTCGACGAACGCCTTGAGGGGCACGCCGTACTGCAGCCCGTGGCTCACCGAGATGGCGAAGGCGTCCATGATCCCGGCGAGGGTCGATCCCTGCTTGGCCACCTTGAGGAAGATCTCGCCCGGGCGCCCGTCGTCGTACTCGCCCACGGTGACGTAGCCGTGGCAGTCGGCCACCCGGAACGAGAGCGTCTTGGACGTGCGCATGCGGGGCAGCTTCTCCCGCACCGGCTCGCGAACCACGACCGTCTCCACCAGCCGCTCGGCCGGCTCGGCCAGCGCGGCGGCCGCCGCGGTAGCCGCCGCCGACGCCGCCGCCGCCACGACGGTGGCGGCGTCCTTCTTGGTGGTCGACAGCGGCTGCGCGACCTTGCAGTTGTCGCGGTAGATGGCGACCGCCTTGAGCCCCATGCGCCAGGCGTCGACGTGGAGCTGCTCCACCTCCTCGACGGTGACGTGCTCCG